>JBEMAY010000143.1:0-503 GCA_040274765.1 Psychrobacillus sp. | reverse complement strand
GATGAATACCCGCTGTTTTTTTACTCATTACTACCATCTCCTTCGATATATTTTTCGTCATACGTTTTGTTATCCCTCTTAAAATTACAACTATTTATCATTAATATCTCGAATTCGAGATATTAATCAAAAAATAAAAGCATCTTTCTTATTTCAACCTATTTTCTCTTTTAGAAAATAAACGTGTCTAATGCATAATACCCTGGTCCTGCAATGGCTACACCGATTGCTACCACTAAAAGCGTAAGATTATATTCATACCCATTTTGTGTTGCCCAGTATCCATTCGGACCGTGTACTTTCACAATCGCCATGACCATTGTTCCCGCAATCAAAAGCGCTCCTAGCGGTGTAAGAAGTCCTGCAGCAAATAAAGCTCCGCCTACTAGCTCTGATAATCCAGCCATTAACGCCATTCTAACACCTGGCTTCATTCCGATAGATTCAAACCATCCTCCCGTTCCTTTTAAGCCGTGGCCGCCAAACCATCCAAATAATTTCTG
>JBEMAY010000142.1:0-507 GCA_040274765.1 Psychrobacillus sp. | reverse complement strand
GCCAATTGAGCTACGCCAGCACGAAGCTCTTTCCAACATTGCCTGCGAATTCATTCGTGGAAAGTGGCGACCCGGAAGGGGCTCGAACCCTCGACCTCCAGCGTGACAGGCTGGCGCTCTAACCAACTGAGCTACCGGGCCAAATAGGCTGTGGGCCTTCAGGGACTTGAACCCCGGACCAACCGGTTATGAGCCGGCCGCTCTGACCAACTGAGCTAAAGGCCCATATTCGGAAAGGAAAGAGTGACCCCGTCGGGATTCGAACCCGAGTTACCGCCGTGAAAGGGCGATGTCTTAGGCCTCTTGACCACGGGGCCACATAAGCCGGAGTGAAAAGTCGGGGTGAAGGGATTCGAACCCCCGGCCCCATGCTCCCAAAGCACGTGCGCTAGCCAGACTGCGCTACACCCCGGTGCAACCTTCCCGCGGTCTGTCCCGCAGGCGACTCAATAAATATACACGATTTCCGAATACTTGTCAAATACTTTTTTATTCTTTTGCCGGTTC
>JBEMAY010000141.1:0-521 GCA_040274765.1 Psychrobacillus sp. | reverse complement strand
TCCACGGGAACGGTTTCAATCTCCTCATTACTACGTTTCTAGGGGGCTTTCAGCTCTCACTATTCCCAAATTGCGATATTACGTAAGTAATTATGAATTGACTCACATGAATAATTAAAAAATCGCCCCAAACTAACGGGGCGAGATTTATAATTTAGCTCATCATTTTGCCTTGTGCTGGAGCATAAGCGTTCAATATTGCCTGCATACTTTGCTCGTCTAGTTGTGGAACTTGATAATAATGATGTTTATTTTGATAAATGGAAAGCTCATAAGCCATTTCAATACAGTTTGGAATTGAGTCTGCAAGTACACGGCGGACAACTGGATTGGTTGTTTCTAATGCTGCGGTAGTTTTAGCAGTGGCAGAGGCTTTAGCAGCATCAAGAAGATAACCTGAAATTATCTCATCCGAAAGCTCATTTGCAGATTGGATTGGTTTTTTTGGCTGTGAAGGTTTGATGCCATATATAAAATCGTTTCCTGTTTGCATTTTATAGCTAGTTGTAGGATGTGACGGA
>JBEMAY010000140.1:0-521 GCA_040274765.1 Psychrobacillus sp. | reverse complement strand
AGGGCGGTGTCTTAACCGCTTGACCAACGGGCCTTTAATTTTTACCATATTATGGAATGGTGCTAAAACTTACGGAGAAGGAGGGATTTGAACCCTCGCGCCGCGTTAGCGACCTACACCCTTAGCAGGGGCGCCTCTTCAGCCTCTTGAGTACTTCCCCAAACCACATATATGCTGTTTATACATCCAAGAAAAACTTGGTGCAATGGGCCTAAATGGACTCGAACCATCGACCTCACGCTTATCAGGCGTGCGCTCTAACCAGCTGAGCTATAGGCCCTATTTAAAAACTGGAGCGGGTGAGGAGAATCGAACTCCCATCATCAGCTTGGAAGGCTGAGGTTTTACCACTAAACTACACCCGCATATGGTGGGTTTGGACGGAATCGAACCGCCGACACTTAGAGCTTCAATCTAATGCTCTACCAACTGAGCTACAAACCCATAAATGGCGGTCCCGACCGGGATCGAACCGGCGATCTCCTGCGTGACAGGCAGGCATGTTAACCGCTACACCACGG
>JBEMAY010000139.1:0-527 GCA_040274765.1 Psychrobacillus sp. | reverse complement strand
AAAGGTATTTTGATCGGGGAGGTAACTGAAATCACAACGGATGATTATGGATTAACTAAATTAGCATATGTCAAACCTGCTGCTAGCTTCTCTATTTTAGATCATGTGATTATTTCTAAACGTACAATTACTAATGTAGATGGTACAGATGGGGGAAATACAGGTGCTGATTTATTAGAAGGTGAAGGGGACGGCTCATGATTCGTTTTCTAGTTATTGCAATTTCGGTTCTATTGTTTTATTTAGAACCGATTTTTGGTCTTTTTTCTCCCGTTGAATTGAATAGTGATTTTTACGTATTAGTTCCACGTTTTCTTATCATTTATCTGATCTTTGTAGCCATCTATTATGACCGAAAACGCGCAATGCTCTATGGATTGTTTTTTGGGCTCTTGTATGATGTCTTTTTCATTGATATTATTGGATTATATTCTTTTATTTATCCTCTAATGTGTTTGGTTGCTAGTTATACTGTTAAATACATTCACCAACATCTATTGGTTTCTACTATTCTAACCTTACTTCTA
>JBEMAY010000138.1:0-531 GCA_040274765.1 Psychrobacillus sp. | reverse complement strand
GTGCTGAAGATGAGTTCGAAGCAATCATTGACCTAGTGGAAATGAAAGCATACTTCTACGAAGATGACTTAGGTACTCGTTCAGAGTCTCGTGAAATTCCTGAGGAATACAAAGAGCAAGCTGAAGAATACCGTGCAAGCTTAGTAGAAGCTGTTGCAGAACTTGACGAAGAATTAATGATGAAGTACTTAGACGAAGGCGAGCTTACAGTTGAAGAACTAAAAGCTGGTATCCGTAAAGGTACTTGTGACGTTGAATTCTACCCAGTTATCTGTGGTTCAGCATTCAAAAACAAAGGTGTACAATTAATGCTAGATGCAGTAATTGACTACCTACCATCTCCAGTTGATGTACCAGCAATCCAAGGTATCGTACCTGATACAGAAGAAGAAGTTACGCGTGAGTCTAGCGACAACGCTCCTTTCTCAGCATTAGCGTTTAAAGTTATGACTGACCCTTACGTTGGTAAACTTACATTCTTCCGTGTGTACTCTGGTGTACTAAGCTCTGGTTCATACATCAAAAACTCTA
>JBEMAY010000137.1:0-559 GCA_040274765.1 Psychrobacillus sp. | reverse complement strand
GTCTGGCTATTGTCGTAAGTATCGGGGCGAAAGCTGTAACAGGACTAGTATCAGAGTTTGGTTTATGGTGGGGGAAATTTTTACTGTTCGCCAACACGAACTTTGTGCAGTATATGGACGGCATGAAGACGATGTTTGAGGGCATGACGATTTCATTTTCAATCTTCATCTTAGTTGCACACTTTGTCTTCTTTATGGGCGTAGCTTGGGCAGCGTTTTTAAAACGTGACGTAGCTAATTGATGTGAGAATTTTCTCACTATATATTTTTCTGAAATAGCATTTGACAATTATATAAAAAGAGATTACAGTAGTGAAAGACTATTTTTAAAACAACTATAAACTTCTTATCAAGAGAGACGGAGGGACTGGCCCTATGATGTCTCGGCAACTGGCTGTACGCAGTGCGGTGCCAAATCCAGCAGACGATGTTTCGTTTGGAAGATGAGAAGGGTAATCTTATGATACAAATAAGAGACCTCTTCTTATCAATAAGAAGAGGTCTTTTTTTATTACGTAAACAAGAGGTGTTAAGAATGGAACAACAAAAAGGAAACGGC
>JBEMAY010000136.1:0-579 GCA_040274765.1 Psychrobacillus sp. | reverse complement strand
AATTGGTACAGTTCTCCAACCAATGAGAACTTGCCCTTCCGCAACTATCAATTCGTTTATTTTTTGTTCTATTAATTTGCGTTCATCAGAATTGTTTGTGAAAAATAACATACCTACTCCGTACTTCCCTTTTTCGGGTAAGACCCATTCGTTACAAACAACCCGAAAGAAAATATCAGGTATTTGAACCATTAATCCAGCTCCGTCACCTGTTTTACCATCGCCACCTCTCCCAGCGCGATGCTCTAAACGACATAACATCTCAAGTCCTTTTTTTACGATATCGTGTGTTGCATTACCTTTTATATTTGCGTATAAACCTATCCCACATGCGTCATGTTCAAAAGACGGGTCATACATACCTTGTGCTTGTGGTAGTTGGTGAAATGTCATGTTTATACCTCCCTTTAAACTGAAAAAGTGTCTTAGGAATATTGTATGTTTTCAAAATAATATAAACAATATATAATTTGGATATAAATCATCTAATATTGAGATAGATAAGGAGAATACGATGGAACTACGCCAAGTGAGATACTTTATAGAAGTTGCAGAAAGAGAACATATATCGGAGGCAGC
>JBEMAY010000135.1:0-588 GCA_040274765.1 Psychrobacillus sp. | reverse complement strand
GACGCTATATTTACGCTAAAAATAAAAAACGCAACATCTCAGCTTTGAAAGCGAGACACTGCGTTGTGATAACAATATGTATGGAGCGGGTGATGAGAATCGAACTCACGACATCAGCTTGGAAGGCTGAGGTTTTACCACTAAACTACACCCGCAAATATTATCAAAATTTGTCGACCGATAAGTAAAAATAAAAACAGGAATCATCCTGTCAAGTAAAGCTAAAGTACCGATGGTCGGGGTCGAACCGACACTCCCGAAGGAACACGATTTTGAGTCGTGCGCGTCTGCCAATTCCGCCACACCGGCAAAATAAAAAAGGCAAGTTAAAATTATAAATGGTGCCGAGGGCCGGACTTGAACCGGCACGGTAGTCACCTACCGCAGGATTTTAAGTCCTGTGTGTCTGCCAATTCCACCACCCCGGCAGGACTTATACGTGGAGGCGGCAACCGGATTTGAACCGGTGATAAAGGTTTTGCAGACCTTGGCCTTACCACTTGGCTATACCGCCATCAAATATGGAGCGGAAGACGAGGTTCGAACTCGCGACCCCCACCTTGGCAAGGTGGTGTTCTACCACTGAAC
>JBEMAY010000134.1:0-660 GCA_040274765.1 Psychrobacillus sp. | reverse complement strand
AACCGATTCCTTCTTTTAAGTGAGCCATTTGTTCTAAATGTTTCACCCACATATGGTCGATGAAACTTAGCATTACCTTTGGAATAACGGTCATAATTTGTTCATTTTCCTCAAAACTTTCGATTACCTCTTTTAATTGCTTAACGGGAGGATCCATAGCATCAAGTAAATTTTTGAGCTTTGTTTCATCACGATTTACTAAGATTGGTTCAATAAATAAGGAATTGACTGTTTTCTCCATTTTATCAAAATCCCACTCAGCAACATCTTTATCCTCAGGTGCATTTTCACGAACTGCAAAGTCAACTGTTTCATACATCATTCGAACTAAAAGAGGAATAATATCTTCGTTTCTCAAGACTCTGTCACGTAAATCGTAGACAATACGGCGCTGATCATTAATTACATCGTCCAGCTTTAAGTTGTATTCACGCATAGAGAAGTGTGCGCCTTCAACGATACGTTGTGTCCGTTCAATCAGCTCTGTCACTTCTTTGTTTTGAATAAGACCGATTTCGTCAGTTGTCATTTTCTTGCGGAATTTCTCTACATCATCTTTTGCGAAACGCTTGAACATATCGTCTTCAATTGAAAGGATAAATCGAGTTTCACCTACGTCACCTTGACGACCTGAACGTCCACGTAACTGGTTATCGACAC
>JBEMAY010000133.1:0-696 GCA_040274765.1 Psychrobacillus sp. | reverse complement strand
GGGGTGAAGTCGTAACAAGGTAGCCGTATCGGAAGGTGCGGCTGGATCACCTCCTTTCTAGGGAGAAAGCAGAGACGGAAACGTCAATGCTTCATACCGAGGTCGATGAAGGAAAAGAAATTTTCCGGATAAAGAAAAAAACACGCTAAGCGTGAATAAGCACTGACAAAGTGAGTGCTGCATCTGAGCTGTTTGAAACCGAGCGTTCAAAATTCTGTATCGTTTTCAGGGTTCGCCGGAATGAATAGTGCCGATTATGTGGGGGTTTAGCTCAGCTGGGAGAGCGCCTGCCTTGCAAGCAGGAGGTCAGCGGTTCGATCCCGCTAATCTCCACACACATGGGTCGCTAGCTCAGTCGGTTAGAGCACCCGCCTGATAAGCGGGAGGTCGGTGGTTCGAGTCCACTGCGACCCACACGCATCTTCCTCGGAAGATGCCTGCGCACCTTGACAACTGCACAGTAAAGAAAGATTCAGAAAAGACCAGTTTGGGTAAAAAATTTTACTGATTAATTGGTCTCAGGATCGACGAAAAAATCAAGCTACAAAGAGCACAGGGTGGATGCCCTGGCACCATACGCCGAAGAAGGACGTGGCAAGCTGCGAAAAGCTACGGGGAGCCGCAAGCAGGCACCGATCCGTAGATATCCGAATGGGGAAACCCGGCAGGTGAAGAACCTGTCACCGTAAGATGAAT
>JBEMAY010000132.1:0-711 GCA_040274765.1 Psychrobacillus sp. | reverse complement strand
AAAAATAGAACAAGAAAATGACATTGATTATGATTGAATAAACAAACATGTCACAAAAAAAGAAGTAGTGATATTATTGGGAACAACTACTCCGTTGATTCCCTTCAGGATAGTTGGTATAATAAAGGAAATACAGGTATACAATAAAATACCGACTGGATGTTAGTAGCATCCAATCGGTAAAATAGATTGATTCCCTTCAAGGGTGTCGGCAAAGTAGATTAAGTAATCCATCCGAGCGCTAACTCACAGGTGGATTACTTTTTTCGTGTCATTGAAAAAGTCAGCGTAATCAATGCAATGATTAGTGAAGAAAAACTAATCATAATTACGAGAGATTCAAATATCGTCAAAAGCAGCACCCCCTTCTGTAACAGTCATTAAACAGAAAGGAAAAAAAGTGCCGTCCACCCATGAGATCATCAATCTATATACTTAATTATACCACACATACGTTCTATTTTAGGTTTTTAACTTATGAAAAAGTAAGTTATTTTTGTAACTTTCTATTCTAAATTTGAGATTCTGTAATTTGAGATTCCAAAAAATTGGGTTAAAAATCTCCATTTAATCCATGGGTAAACCCCTTTTTCCATTAGTTGTGTTATATTTTCCTCAAGAGATATTAATCTAATACAACATTCGACTATACCTGATTTAGCAAGTTATTACCTATTTGTTCAAGATCACACTTTAAAAGTTACTTTCTAT
>JBEMAY010000131.1:0-714 GCA_040274765.1 Psychrobacillus sp. | reverse complement strand
GATGAAGCACAAAAAATTTACGAGGAAGTTGGCGACGAGTATAAATTAGAACTACTTGAAGCAATTCCAGCAGATGATCAAGTATCAATCTACTACCAAGGCGATTTCTTTGACCTTTGCCGTGGTGTACACGTACCATCTACAGGCAAATTAAAAGAGTTCAAATTATTATCATTAGCTGGTGCTTACTGGCGCGGTAACTCAGACAACAAAATGCTGCAACGTATTTACGGTACTGCATTCTTCACAAAAGACGAGTTGAAACACCATCTTCAAATGCTTGAAGAAGCAAAAGAACGTGATCACCGCAAAATCGGTAAAGAATTGGATTTATTCATGACTAGCCAAACAGTTGGTCAAGGTTTACCGCTTTGGTTACCAAACGGTGCGACAATCCGCCGTACTATTGAGCGTTACATCGTAGATAAAGAATTATCTTTAGGTTACAAACACGTATACACACCAGTGCTTGGCTCGAAAAAGTTATACGAAACATCAGGACACTGGGAGCACTATCAAGACGGCATGTTCCCTCCAATGGAAATGGACAATGAAACACTTGTTTTACGTCCAATGAACTGTCCTCACCATATGATGGTATTCAAAAACGGTCTGCATTCTTACCGTCACTTACCAATCCGTATCGCGGAACTTGGCACAATGCACCGTTATGAAATGATCGGTGCGGTATCTGGTCTGCAACGTGTACGCGGG
>JBEMAY010000130.1:0-881 GCA_040274765.1 Psychrobacillus sp. | reverse complement strand
TTATGACCTGGGCTACACACGTGCTACAATGGATGGTACAACGAGTCGCAAAACCGCGAGGTTAAGCTAATCTCTTAAAGCCATTCTCAGTTCGGATTGTAGGCTGCAATTCGCCTACATGAAGCCGGAATCGCTAGTAATCGCGGATCAGAACGCCGCGGTGAATACGTTCCCGGGCCTTGTACACACCGCCCGTCACACCACGAGAGTTTGTAACACCCAAAGTCGGTGAGGTAACCTTCGGGAGCCAGCCGCCTAAGGTGGGACAGATAATTGGGGTGAAGTCGTAACAAGGTAGCCGTATCGGAAGGTGCGGCTGGATCACCTCCTTTCTAAGGATATAACGGAACTTTACACGGTTCGCTTTTACTTTGTTTAGTTTTGAGAGGTCAATACTCTCAAAATAGTATATGAATTCCCGGGGCCTTAGCTCAGCTGGGAGAGCGCCTGCCTTGCACGCAGGAGGTCAGCGGTTCGATCCCGCTAGGCTCCATTGCAACTTTGTTGCAAATGAATTTTGTTCTTTGAAAACTGGATATTGTCTAATAGAAACATTTAAGTAAGAAAACCGAGAAAACACCGCGTTTTAAATGAGTTTTTTAATGTTCTTATCGTAAGATAAAACAAGTAATACCAATTTAGTAATGATAGGTTAAGTTACTAAGGGCGCACGGTGGATGCCTTGGCACTAGAAGCCGATGAAGGACGGGACGAACTCCGATATGCTTTGGGGAGCTGTAAGTAAGCTTTGATCCAGAGATTTCCGAATGGGGGAACCCAGCATCTTTAATAGGATGTTACTGCTGACTGAATACATAGGTCAGTAGAGGTAGACGCAGAGAACTGAAACATCTAAGTACCTGCAGGAAGAGAAAGAAAAT
>JBEMAY010000129.1:0-1305 GCA_040274765.1 Psychrobacillus sp. | reverse complement strand
GCTGAGGATCTGCCTCCTCGCATTTCCCCATTTGCCTGTCGGGGCAGACCTAGGCGCCTACGCTTTTCTTATTTACCAACCTGCTAGTGCGGAGCCTTGGAATTCTTCTTCAATAAATTCTCTAACTTCGTCTGAATGGTATGCTTTGATGAATTTTTGAATGGCAGGATCATTTTCATTTTCCTTACGAACAACAATATGATTAACGTATGGGGAATCAGCTGACTCTAACAAAATGGATTCTTCTCCGGGGTTAATACCAGCCTCTAAAGCGTAGTTGGAATTTATCGCTGCTGCATCAACCTCACCCAACTGTTTTACTATTTGCGCAGCCTCTAATTCAATAAACTCGAGATTTTTAGGATTTTCTTCAATATCGTAAATAGATGCATTTCCTTTTTTATCTTTTTTCACTTTTATAAAACCATTTACTTCAAGTATGTCTAAAGCACGTGCACCTTGTGTCGGATCATTCGGTAATCCAAAGGTTGCTCCATCTGGCAATTCATCGAAGGATGAATACTTTTCAGAATAAACACCCATTGGAAGTAAAATCGTCTCAGCTACAGGAACTAACTCTGCATCATTGTTTTCGTTATATGAATCTAGAAATGGCTTAGTTTGATAGCTATTTGCATCTAAGCTACCTTCAGCAAGTGCTGTGTTGGGTAGAACGAAATCAGAAAAAGCTTTTATCTCTATTTCTAGACCATCGCGTGCTGCAACTTCCGCAACAACTTCCGTAACTTGTTCGTGTGGTCCTGAAGTAACACCAACAACTAATTTATTTTCATCTAATGGTCCTGAAGTAGCATCATCACCACAAGCCGTAAGCAACCCTGTTAATAAAACTCCTGATAACACTAAGCTAAATTTCTTCATTGTAATTCCTCCTGAATATGTATTAATAAAAACGAATAAATATAAAAACCTCTCTTTCAAAAGAAAGAGAGGCACACAAAGATGTATTGTCCTCTCTTATCTTCCAAAACAAAAATGTTTTGCAGGATTTAGCACCTTTCTACACTTTTTAGTATAGATGGTTGCCGAGCTTCAACGGGCCAGTCCCTCAGCTACTCTTGATAAGAGATTTATAATATTTTTTTGTAATTCCGATAGAACTAATATAATTTATAGGGTATAGTAAGTCAATAAATAATTTTTAAATTTTTTATATAATTATAATATTTCGACGCAAAAGAGGGATAACAATGTCTGTAAGAGTTAATTATGGTATAGGTTCATTTGGTAAGGTTATTAGTGCTCGTTTTCTAACGGGAACAGATATCATTGAAGGGATTGAAG
>JBEMAY010000128.1:0-1919 GCA_040274765.1 Psychrobacillus sp. | reverse complement strand
AGAATTTGAAATAACATCGACAGTAGATAAAAAGATTTCACTACAGATTGTAGAAGGCGAGGCTGGCGGATATCTTATTAAACGAAATCAAGAGGTACTCGAACAGAAAACAATAAAATATGAAGATATAGATTAGGGAGGCATAGGATGCCAAATGGTCAAATAAGAAAAGCACTTAGTGGATTTTATTATGTATATGATAATGGGGAAGTTATTCAATGTAGAGGGAGAGGGGTCTTTAGAAATAGAGGCGAATCTCCACTCGTTGGTGATTTTGTTGACTATACTGTCGAGGGAGAAAACGATGGTACGATAACTGTCATCCACGAAAGAAAAAATAACCTAGTTCGTCCACCGATATCAAATATTGATCAGGCCATTTTAGTTTTTTCTATTAAAGAGCCAGACTTCAATACGATATTATTAGACCGTTTTCTAGTAGTTTTAGAGTCCTTTTACATTGAACCCATCATATGCTTGACGAAAAGTGATTTGATGGATACAAAGATGGAACAAACCATGAAGGGTTATATTAATGACTATGAAGATATTGGTTACGAAATATTAATGACCTACAAGGATGATCCGGAGTTTAACGATAAAATAACACCTATTTTAAAAGGGAAAACTACTGTATTAGCAGGACAATCAGGTGTAGGGAAATCTACTTTATTAAATACAATTCTTCCCTCCCTAGATTTAAAAACAGGAGTAATATCGGATGCTTTAGGACGTGGGAAGCATACAACCAGACATGTGGAACTAATCGAGGTTTGTGATGGGCTCCTGGCGGATACACCTGGTTTTAGTTCTTTTGAATTTGATTTAATGGAAAAAGAAGAGCTCTCTAGTTGCTTTCCTGACTTTGTAAAAAGGCAGGATGCATGTAAATACCGAGGGTGCTTACACGTAAATGAGCCAAAATGCGCTGTGAAAAAAGCAGTAGAGCTTGGAGAAATTAAAGAATATCGATACAAACACTATTTACAATTTTACGAAGAAATAGTAGAAAGAAAGCCGAGGTACTAACTTATGGTAAAAATCGCACCTTCTATTTTAGCAGCAAATTTTGCAAAACTTGGAGAAGAAGTTCTTGAGGTAGAAAAAGCTGGGGCTGAACTTATTCATATAGATGTGATGGATGGTCATTTTGTCCCGAACATTACAATGGGACCGATTGTGGTGGAGGCTTTACGTCCACTTACTAACCTTCCGTTAGATGTCCATCTAATGATTGAAAATGCTGATCAGTATATTGAGGCCTTTGCTAAGGCTGGAGCCGATTATATTACAGTACACGTGGAGGCTTCACCACATCTTCACCGTACAATTCAGCTTATCCGTTCATTTGGAGTGAAGCCAGGTGTGGTGTTAAATCCACATACACCTGTCGAATCAATTATGCATGTATTAGAAGATGTTGACATGGTTTTATTTATGACCGTCAACCCTGGATTTGGTGGTCAGAAGTTTATACATTCGGTTATTCCAAAAGTAAAACAACTTTCTCAAATTATACAGGAAAGAAATCTTTCTATTGAAATTGAGATTGATGGTGGAGTCAACGAGGAAACAATTATTCCTTGTGTGGAAGCCGGAGCAACGATTTTAGTTGCTGGTTCCGCTGTTTATAATGCATCTGACAAAGGAAAGGCACTTCAAAGAATAAAAGCAGCTGGATTGAGTGTGGCTTCAAAATGAAGCGTGTCTTCATCTGCGCTGGGGGCCCTATAGAGGAAGTTGTTGATCTTCGACAGCTTCCTTTTTTACAGGAAGAAACAATCTTTATTGGGGCTGATAGAGGCGCTTATCATTTATTGAATGCTGATATAATTCCAACTGAGATTATTGGAGATTTTGATTCTATTAGTTACAAAGAGCTGGATTTTCTACGTACACATGTGACGCAAGTATCTATT
>JBEMAY010000127.1:0-2138 GCA_040274765.1 Psychrobacillus sp. | reverse complement strand
GTTCAGGTCGTCAAGGTGACGTAGGTGAAACTCGATTTATCCTTTCGATCGAAGACGATATGTTCAAGCGTTTTGCAAAAGATGATGTCGAGAAATTCCGCAAGAAAATGACAACAGACGAAATCGGCCTTATTCAAAACAAAGAAGTTACTGAGCTGATTGAACGTACACAGCGTATCGTTGAAGGCGCACACTTCTCTATGCGTGAATACAACTTAAAACTGGACGATGTAATTAATGATCAACGCCGTGTAGTTTATGATTTACGCGATAAAGTATTACGCAACGAAAATATTCTGGAACACTTAGTGACGATGATGAAGGAAACTGTAGATTTTGCTGTTCGTGAAAATGCCCCGGAAGATAAAGATGTACTTGAGTGGGATTTCGATAAAATGGAACGCACAGTGAACTCTTTATTCTTAACACCTGTTACTGTAAACCGTGAAGAAACAAAAGTTAAGAAAATGCTAGATGCAATGGACCCTTCTGTAAAAGAGTTAACAGAAGTTATCGAAGGCTTTGCAGAAAACGAACAAATTATGGCGGTCATTCCGCAAGTTATGTTGAGCTTCATCGATCAAATGTGGGTAAAACATTTAGAACAAATGGCTCACTTAAAAGAAGGTATTGGCTTACGTCATTACCAACAGGAAGATCCAATGCGTATTTACCAACGTGAAGGACTAGAATTATTCGGTAAAAACTATCAGGAACTTCGTCGCAAAATAGTAGAAGAACTTGTAACATTTATGAAAAACATTACGATGAATGCGGAGGAATAGCAGATGGGTTTATTCGATTTATTTAAAAAAGGTGACAAAGTAGGTAAAGACAGTGCTGTTGATTCTTCATCAGTCGTAAAAACATCTGGTGATACTTCTAAAAAAGGTGCAAATCGTGACGTAATTACTAAACTATCGTTCCATCCTGAATGGGATGTACCACAGGAACAAAAATATGTTTTTAACTTCCTGGCGAATGATTTGGCACCATTAAAACCAAATCAGTTATCATTATCAGCAATTAATATCGAGCCTTCAATGGCGAACGGTTCTTGGAATGTAAAAGCATTTTTCCGTTCTTCATTGTCAGAAGCAATTGAATTAGGCGAAATCGAGCTATTAATTTTAGATAAAGATGATAACCGCATAGCTTCACATTACTTTGATTTTAAAGAGCTAGGCGTGATCCCTGCTGAAAGTGCGCGACCATGGATTTTCACATTCCCTGCTTCTTCAATTACAGCAGACGAAGTGCCTGAAGAAGGCTGGAAAATCTCATTCAACTTACTTTCATTGCGCGGTCACCAATTAGACTTGGATGATACATGGAAGAAACAATTACCGAAAGATCAGCAAGAAAAGTTAGCTGAAATTGTGAAAACTTTACCGAAGTTAGGAAAAACGGAAGTAAACTTCACAGGACTACAAGCGAAATTAAACGATGATGGCAGCTTCCACGCATCTATTTTCATCCGTAACGGACATGAAAAAGCGATTAATTTGGAACAGTTACCACTTGAAATTATGGATGCACGCAATGTCCTAGTTGCAAAAGGATCATTCAAATTAGCCCCTGTATTAACAGTACAGCCTAATACGACAAAACCTTGGACATTCATCTTCCCTAAAGAATTAGTAACGGCTGATGGCGCTGATTTATCTCGCTGGACAGCACGTGTACCACAATAGTTTTAATATGCAGCATCCGGGTCATTTATCGACTCCCGGATGCTGTTTTTTACTTGTTTTTGGAGTATTTCGTTTTTACTTGTCACTTTTAAGAGAAAACTAGTATAGTTCTTTGTTTATTTAGTACGGTGCGCTAGTAATGTGGAAATTTAACGAACTAATGTAGAGCTGTTTACTCAATAAGTTCCCCTCTGAATCTACCAACCCTTGACTCAAAAGCAGAACTCAAACTCACAATCAACACCCATTCCCTTTTCAAAACAAACTAAAAAATCCCCCACCCTATAAAAGGTGAGAGAATGTAATTACGAATTTTGCAGTATGTAGTAGTGTGTATAAGCTATGTATTATTCTGCTTCTGGTGTGTTGTCTACATCTGAATCGTCTGCGTCTGCAACTAGGGCTTCTGCCGTTGAGAAGTTAGCGATGCGTTTAGCACCTACG
>JBEMAY010000126.1:0-2289 GCA_040274765.1 Psychrobacillus sp. | reverse complement strand
ATGAATTTAACTTTTTATCTCTCTCTGAATTGTTTTCTATAATCAGAGTAATGTAGACTTTCTTCTACACCGGGATGCGATCATGAATTAATCCTGTAATTATTTCCGTAAAATTTTACTCCCGTTTTTAATCAGCATAGATGCGACGCTCTATTTTAGCTACTTCTTCATGGATAATCCATTGATAATTGTCACCACAGTTTTAGCGTTAGTGAATTTCCATCCCTTATTCTTGTTTTTTGAGAAGGGGATTTTATTTCACCAAAGTTATAAATTGTACACCGTAATTTTCTTCTAGCGTTTTTATTTTTGGACCTTATTTAGGTTTTCCTTTTTCTATTCCAAGGGGTATCTAATAATGGAAGCGCCCAACGATTCAATTCGTATCATCCTGCGACTTTCCAAGCAAGTACTAAACCAAGTGACTAAGATTAATAGTAATGGATTAGTGCTAAGCGTCCCAGCAAACAGAAAATTGAGTTATCCTCTTCAATGCAACTTACCCTAGAGGGCAGAAAAGTAGACGGGGAGTAGTATCGTAAACTAGTGAGTTGAAAGTGATTAATAATACATTTATAGCAAGATGTTCATTTAAATAGTGATTTATTTGGTCATGGTTAACTGCTCTATCTCCTCCTAAGAGACCGAAATAGCCGCAAATACTCCTCTGACATTACAGCAAGTTTTTTAGTAAATATTTGATTTTGCTCTAATGATTCCTCTATTAGGTTATCTATTGTCACTAAATAACTAGAAAAAAGTGAACCGGTGAGTATGCCAAAGTAAATAGATATACTGATGATCAAATAGTAAAAACACTTCTTTGAAAAGTAGTAACAGCAAGTTATTGTCCATTTTAATAAGATATTGAAAAGGTGAGCTTGGAAGTCCTTAACCAAGCCCACCTTTTCTACAAACATTCTTTAGTTAACCACCCAAATAAGCAAGCTTAACCTCTTCGCTCGACTGCAGTTCACTTGCCGGTCCAGATAGTACCACTTTTCCTGTTTCAATCACGTATCCTCTGTTAGCTACAGAAAGTGCCATATGAGCATTTTGTTCAACTAACAGTACGGTGGTGCCATCATTATTTATTTCTTCTATTACTTTAAAAATAGTTTGAACCATAAGTGGGGCTAATCCCATGGACGGTTCATCTAGTAGTACTAGTTTAGGCTTTGCCATAATTGCTCGCCCAATGGCAAGCATTTGCTGTTCTCCCCCTGAAAGTGTTCCTGACAGCTGTTTCCTTCTTTCTAATAACCTTGGAAAAGTTTCATAAACCTTGGTTAAATCTGAAGTAATGCCTGCCTTATCCTTACGAAGAAATGCTCCTAGCTCGAGGTTTTCCTCTACGGTAAGATTGGCAAAAACTCTTCGTCCCTCCGGCACATGAGATATACCAGCCTTTACAATCGTTTGAGCTGCTTTCCCTGCTATCGATTTACCTAAAAATTGTATTTCACCCTTTTTCGGCTTCAGCAAGCCAGATAACGTCTTAAGTAGAGTGCTTTTTCCTGCTCCATTTGCTCCGATTAACGTAACAATTTCTCCTTCATTCACTTCTATCGATATATTATGTAACGCTTGGATATTCCCATAATACACATCCATATTTTCTACTTTAAGCATGGACATTTGGAACCTCCTCTCCCAAATAAGCCTCGATGACTTTTGGATGGTTTCGTATTTCTTGAGGAGTGCCTTCTGCTAAAAGCTGTCCATGGTCTAATACATAAATTCTTTCGCAAACACCCATTACCAGATTCATATCGTGCTCGATCAGCAGAATGGTTAAATCAAACTTTTCACGAATAAATCCTATTAGATCCATAAGCTCTTTAGTTTCTTTAGGATTCATGCCAGCAGCTGGCTCATCTAACAAAAGCAGCTTAGGACCTGCTGCTAAAGCTCTTGCAACCTCCAGCCTTCTTTGCTGGCCATAAGGAAGGTTTTTAGCTAGCTCATCCTTAAATCTATCTAATTTAAATATCTTCAAAAATTCGATAGATTTCTCTTCCATCTCTTGCTCACCTTTAAAATGAGAGGGTAGTCGCAGAATGGAGCTAAGCATCGTATGCTTAGCCAAAGAATGATAAGCAACCTTCACATTTTCTAAGACTGTCAATTCATTAAACAAACGAATATTTTGAAAGGTTCTGCTAATGCCTTTCCTAGTTACCTTAAATGGAGGCAATCCATTGATTCGTTCCCCATTAAACATTATATCTCCAGTGGTAGGTGCATAAACCCCCGTCAATAGGTTAAAGCTTGTTGTTTTCCCTGCTC
>JBEMAY010000125.1:0-2323 GCA_040274765.1 Psychrobacillus sp. | reverse complement strand
TTAGAAGCTAGTTTTGTCCCAGCCTCGTTTTTTTAAAATTAAAGATATTGAATGATGACCTCTAATACACTCCATTGCAAGGATACTGATACATATAAGAAGCATTATATATTTTCATCAATCCCTTCTCTTCCCCTGTACTAAATAAACCAGAATGAACACAAACATGAGAAAAGAAAATAAATGCTCTTGATTAGAGAGCCTCCAAAATTTGTTGAAGCCAGCTCTTGCCTAAAGGTAAAAATTGGAGTTTCGTTGAATATAATAAATTTAACGATTGTTATTAGGTGGGAGGCTATATTCTTATGGATAAAAGAACTTTATATGAATACTCGATGTTACACACCCTCCCCCCAAAGCTGCTAAAACTTCATTGATAACTTAAAAGTAGGCTAATTGAAGTTTCTAGGATGCGTACCATGGTTTAATACGTTTTAAAGCTAATATATACCTTGTTTCGTTAATGTGTACAAAATTTCAAGATTAAATGAAAAGGGGAAAAAAATGAAGACAAAATGGCTTTTGGTTAGTAGTGCTGTAGTGATGGGTTTGTTGGGGTTGGCAGGAACCTTTATTCCCGAAGAAATTTCAAATGTATTAGGGATTGACCCTTCGCCCATTACTTTGATTCTTCTGCAAATCATCGGAGGATTATATTTAGGTTTTGCAATGTTGAACTGGTTTACACGTTCTTCCCTAATTGGTGGCATCTATAACAAACCTGTCGTATTGGGAAATCTGATCCATTACTTCGTTGTCTTTTTTGCCTTAATCCGGCAGTTGGCCGAGCAGTTTCATTTTATAATTGGTATGATGACTTTAATTTATTTTGGATATGCCATCTGGTTTATGTTAGTGATGCGCTCGAATCCATTAAGAAATCAATCAAAAGTATCTGTCTAGCATAGATTAAACGGGAATTTATATAGAAGCGTCTTACTTTTTAAGTTCGCTATGCTGAACTAGTCTTTTGAGCAACACAATAAAAATTCCTACTTTATATGGAAAGAAGGAATTTTTATTGTTTATTCCATTATGAAAATATAATTATTAGCAGTGCAATTAGAAGAAGCTGTTGCTGTTTACCAATTGTATTGTTATTTTCTACTAATAATTGCTTAAACATTGATATAGTGGAAATTGTATACACATTTGCTTCACATTTTTACGTACTCTCCCGTGTATAGAGCCAGTTAATCTTTTACTCCCGCCTTGATTTCTCTATAAGTTTAAGACAAATTCAGCTTCGCCTTCATTGATATTCCCGGTTTTCTGGAAGCCGAGGCTTTCATATAGCTTGATGGCTTTTTCGTTGTCTGGCTCTGTGGATAAATAGATGGAATTGCAGCCGTCCAATTGCTTCAGTTCCTCTAACACCAGCTCTACCGCTTTTCTGCCATAGCCTTTCCCTTGGCTTTTATGATCGATCATAAATCGGCAAATCCAATAGTTCGCAGTGTCTTCATCGAACCCGTACATGGCAAAGCCGATTAGCTTGTCCTCCGCTTCTATTCCTTTTACAGTCCATCCCGTCTCATAGACCGATTGGGCGATGGATAGCGCGTTAGAGGCAACAAATTGTTCTACTACGGTTCCCTTGCCATCTTTGTTCGTTGTTAGAAGGACCGTTTTAAGCCAGTTATCCTTGTTGATTTCTACTAATTTCATTCTATTTCCCCGTTTCTGTTGTTAATCTCTCTTATTTTTTCTTCTACCATTTACCATTCTATAGAGGAGGAAGATAACTAAAAGGATAATGATTATGGTTGGAATCGAGATACTGTCCTGTAGGCTGTTACTCGCATAAGGTTGTGGTTTCGTCAGCCCCTCCGTTATACCGTAGTGCTTGGAAACCTCATTGGACAAAGCCTGATAGGTAGAGATTACTGCCTCGTCGATTAAACCTTGGTTTAAATACGGCATTGTATATCGATCAATTATCTGATCGATTTTGGTATCTGAAAGTGCTTTTTCCAAGTCACGATCTACAGTAATCTCAACTGAAGGTCCTCCACCGTTAATCGGATCCGTTTCAATTAAAAATAGTAGGCCATTCTTGTTTCGTACACTTCCTATCTGGTTCTCTCGAATGAATTCCATGTTAAATTCACTTGCCGATTGATCTCCTACATGCTCGATAACCAACACAACCAGTTGAGCGGTCGTACCTCTTTTTAATTTTTCTCCCATTATTTTTACTTCCTGCTTCGTTTCCTCCGTTAAAAAGTCCTCATCATCTACCAAATAGGTATCCTTTGAAATATCCGCAGCAGCACCTACATTCAAAGGAGAGAGCAACAATATAAGGAAAGTCGTAACGAGC
>JBEMAY010000124.1:0-2380 GCA_040274765.1 Psychrobacillus sp. | reverse complement strand
GATTACCCTACCTACATTCGGCCACTTGCTATGAGTCAAACAGGACAGAACTATCTCCAATCCATAAAAAAAGACTTGCAGCTCCCTCTAGTTAGTAGAGTGGCTGCAAGCAAGGAAAATATACAACTGCAATTGGATATTAAAGCTGCAAATCTATATTATTTAGGACTTCAAACTAAATTTGGTTCATCCATGATTGGAAGCGAATATAGTAAGATTCCGATTAGAATTTAATCATTTAGGTTCTAGGCTATCTAAATAGTCCATCGCATCATCGATGGTTTTCACTGGCACAATTTTCATCTTTGTGCCTATTTTTTTTGCCGTTTTTAAGGCTTCCTCATAGTTAGAGGTGAGGTCGGGATTTTTATCAAGGATTTCTGCTGAAATTTCATCATCGGGAGCAAACATGAAATCTACCCCTTTTTTATCCGCAGCAATTACTTTTAAGTCAATTCCACCGATTCTTCCAACCGTACCATCCTGTAGCATCTCGCCAGTACCTGCAATATTGTAGCCTTTTGTTATGTCTTCTGGAAGCAATTGGTTTAATAACTCCAGGGTGAACATTAGACCTGCTGATGGTCCCCCAATATCCTCTGATTTAATCTCTACAGAAGGTGTTGTTTCTACTACCTTGTTTTCCGTATAGGAAATACCAATACCAGCCTTTTCAAGGACTCCTGGGACCGATTTAAGGGTTACCTCTTTCGTAAGCACCTTTTCTTCCCGCTCGACCTTTAAAAGAACGGTATCGCCCTCTTTTTTATCTGCTAAGTACTTAGCAATCACATCTCCAGTCAGATCAGACAAATCATCCATTTCTAAAATTTTGTCTCCTGGTTTTAGAATATTGTGAGCGCCCCCTCCATCCACTACATTAAAAATAAATATTCCGTGATTAATAACGGTGTATGGTTTTTTCGCTCGATCGAAAGCTACTGTAATAGCATTAAACTGAGAATCAGACATAAGCTTTAATTGACGTACATTATATTCCTCTTCATCTTCGTCCTCTTGGCGAATTTGATCGGCAGGATAAATCTTTTGACTATCTGTAACTTTAGCATACGCATACGTGAGAGGAGTAGCCTTTGATAGAGCTATTGTGAGAAGACTTAATGTACCCTCGTCGTCCTTATCTCCATTCTCAACATGTACAAGCGGGGAAAGTTCATAAGCTCCCCCTGGTCTTGATATATAGGATTCCATTGGATAGAATCCTAATGCCAAAATAATTACAACAATAAAAAGAAGGACGAATGGTTTGATCTTCTTCATAAGTTATCCCTCTCTTTCATAAATAATTAGATATAAATATAAATATAAGTTTATCACTTCCAATTTTGACTGACAAAACATATTAAGAAAATATTTCTAACTTTGGAAGCTATTAAAGAACGAAAACCGGATAAAGAATGAAATCTTATAAAACTACGCTTAGGGAAAAAATGTTTTCCTTCAAGAGATAAGGAATGAAGCAGAATGCATATCATTGTTACAGTTGGCAGTTGGGCACTTATTATTCTTTTGTTTTTACAGCCAGGAGTATCACATAAAGGTGCATTGGAAGGGATGCGGATCTTTACTACCTCTCTCATGCCTTATTTATTACCTTACCTGGTTATTACCCAAATGTTTATCCGCTCTCAGAAAAAAATTTTAAATACCAATAACAAATTCAAGCTTTATTTTAACATTTACCTCCTGACAGCCCTGGGTGGATTTCCTAGTGGAGCAGCTATTATATCCTCCTTAAAAGAAATCGGTACATTGAACGCTAAAAACGCAAGCTGGCTGTTGGCTATCTGCCATGCACCTAGTCCGATGTTTGTTATTGGCTTTGTGGGAATTGAAATATTCAATGCAGAAATAGCTGGGCTTAAATTGTTAATCATCATTCATGTAGTCAACCTACTATTCCTACTATTATTCATTATTTTCTCCAACCCTATTCAAATGAATGTGTACAAAAAAGAAGCTAGCAGCTCTCCATTCCAAGAGAGCATTAAAGAAACCTATCAAATCCTTTTACTCATTGGGACGACCGTTATCTTTTTTACTACAATCAGCTATATCGTTTTTGAGTCATTAAAAGAAATCATCCCAACTATTTCACCTACTGTCCTTGTCTTTGTATCCTCATTTTTTGAAATGACTGGTGGGATTAGCCTTGCGGGAGAAATACTTTCAGGATCCTACTATCTTCCTTTTACCATTGCTCTTATTATTGCTTTTAGCGGATTAAGTATTCATATGCAAATTATTGTTCTCGCTCAAAAAGCAGGGATCTCTATTCGGAAATACCTCCTTTTCCGTTTACTGAACATGCTAATCATCCCCCTGTTTTTCATACTTACTTAAATGACAGAAGTGTTAC
>JBEMAY010000123.1:0-2699 GCA_040274765.1 Psychrobacillus sp. | reverse complement strand
CGAACGAAGGAATGTATGCGCGCGACGCAAAGAGATATGGGAGGGTACGTCATCATAAGTTCTGCAGAGAAACAGAGTGCATCCAAGAATAGTATATTTATGGAATTTTTAACCAAAATATTTAGCGGAGCACATCCTTTGTTTCCAATATTTTTAATAAGTGGTTTAATAAGGGTGCAAAAGATTGGTTAGACGAGTGAAAAAAATTTTTTTCACTTTAAAATACGTAATGAAACCATTGGTATAACTACATTTTAAGAGGGAGTCGTCGTTCTTCGCTCCAATCAACGGGGCCTCCTATAAAATGTATGGATTATTCATAAAGTAGATGGAAGCTAACTACTGGAAAAGTCAGCCGTAACGTAGTATAACTGTTAGGGCATCACTTTAAACAACCTTTACAAATTTTTATTTATACTATACTATTCAACGTTTATAATAATTGGAATAAAAATGAGTCTTGCTAAAAGTATTTTTATGTATTAAATTTATTAGCACCTAATGATTTGAAACTTAGTTTCTTTAATCACGTCTAATAATTATAGTTCTCTATCGGTAGAAGGAGGAAGAGTATGTCAGAAAAAAATCAAAAAATTAATTCACGCTTAAACAAAAATAATCGCAAGAAAAAAACAAATACAATATTGAATATATTGATTGGAGTAGTACTTCTGTTAATCATTATGGTTGTTGTTAATTTAGTTACTGATGATAATGAAGAAAAAGATATTGCGCAGGAGCAAAAAGAAACGGCCTCAGTTACAGAGAGTAAGGAATCTGAAGAGGAGGTACCAGAAGAGGAAGTACCAGAAGACATAGAATTGACAACAGAGGAAATAGCAGAAGAGGATGAACAAAATGATGCGGCGAATGAGGAAAATGATTCATCTACTGAGCCAAGCACATCAGGTAGCTCAAACGAAATTACAGAAGAATCCGATGATCCAAATGTAGAAGCTGTTCTAGTAGACCCTTCCTGGGAACCAATTGGGACATCTCAGGTAGGGGAACATGTCTCAAGCTATACGAAAGAAACGGTAGATTGGAACGAGAAGGTAGAAGCATTAGCTTATGCTGCAAACTTAGACTCGTCTAATATGATTGTCAAATTTCTAGGTAATGGTGGAAGTCCCCAAAAATCTATAGGTACTGTTACTTCTAAAGATGGTAAGGAAATTTATCGTATATCTTTAGAATGGGTCGATGGTCAAGGATGGAAGCCAACCAAAAAAGAAAAGCTGTTATCAGTAAAATAAATTTACAAATTGGGAGCGGTACTTGACTAAAGTGCCGCTCTCCTTTACTTTAAAAGAAGTACTTTTAGAGAGGGGTTATTAATAATGAAGATTGCCGTAATCGGAGCAATGGAAGAAGAAGTAGAATTATTAAGAAATGCAGTTGAAAATGCAAAAACTATGGAAATTGCTAATAGTGAGTTTACCACTGGTACATATAAAAACCATGAAATAATATTACTGAAGAGTGGGATTGGCAAAGTCAATGCAGCTATGTCTACTGCGATTCTTTTGAACGAGTATAAGCCTGACTATGTGATTAACACTGGTTCTGCAGGTGGATATGACCCTCATCTAGAAGTAGGGGCTATTGTTATTTCAGACGAAGTAAGACATCATGATGTAGATGTAACCGCTTTTGGATATGAGATGGGACAAGTTCCACAAATGCCACCTGCCTTTAAATCGGATGAGCGGTTAATGAAGCTCGCTGAAGACGCGGTAAATGAAATTGGTGAACATCAGGCATCTACAGGCTTAATAGCTACAGGTGATACTTTTATGCACAATCCTGAACGAGTAGAATTGGTTCGTACTTATTTTCCTTCTATGAAAGCTTGTGAAATGGAAGCTGCTGCCGTGGCTCAGGTTTGTCATCAATTTTCTGTGCCATTTGTAGTTATTCGTGCTCTTTCGGATATTGCTGGAAAAGAATCTTCCATCAGCTTTGATGAATTCCTCCCAGTTGCAGCTAAGCATTCCACACAAATAGTGCTACGTGTAATTGAAAACATTTAGTTGTCATTAATTGGACAAACTATAGCATAGAATGCTTGTCATTAGTATTTCCTTTATGTGCTATGATGAAAGTATAAAAAGCTTTCCATAATAGTCTAGGGGGAGATCACATGGTTTTTATTATGACTATGTCTGTGTTGGTTACAGCTGTATTGGCATTTGTAATGATTGCAGAAACAAGTGAAGATTAAGTATCTCTTGCTCTCTTGGTGTTTGATCCATCAAGGGAGTTTTTTTCATGTATATAATACTGATATAATTTTACTAGTGCGCGCTTTTCAATACGAGAGACATAGCTTCTTGAAATTTTTAATTGCTTAGAGATTTCTTTTTGAGTCATAGGCTCATGACCTAATAAACCATATCTACGTACGACTATATCTAGCTCTCGTTTTTCAAGCTGAGATAAGTGTTTATATAAACGATTGGTATCTTCCTCTTCGACTAACTGTTCATCTGAACTTTTGTCTAGTCCTTGTAGTAAATCCGTAATTTCTAATGAATGCCCATCCTTATCCATTCCAATTGGCTCATGTAAAGAGATATCCTTTTGAACTTTTTTTAAGGAACGTAAATACATAAGTATTTCGTTTTCAATACAGCGAGCAGCATAGGTTGCTAGTTTTGTTTTTTTCGTAGGTGTATAGCTATTAACAGCTTTCATCA
>JBEMAY010000122.1:0-2846 GCA_040274765.1 Psychrobacillus sp. | reverse complement strand
TACGTTTTTTAGAAGAGCATTATCCAAAGAGAATGGAAGAGCGCTATAACATTACAGAAGTCAGTGAGGATCTAGTAGACACATTTGATCATATTGGTAAGCTTAGAAGGTGCTTTGCATCCGGCGGTGAAATTGACTATGATCAGGTGGCTGAACTAATTGTTCGTGATATCAGAAATCAACAGTTAGGTAAGTTGACCTTCGACTTTGTAAATGAATACGAGTGAGAAATTATACCCTTTTTACCTTCTGGTAAAGAGGGTTTTCTCGATTTATAATATTTCTAACCGATACATACATAAAGCAAAGAAAGCAGAAGTGATTTAAATGCTACGTTTACAAGAAATAAAAGAAAAACTAATAGGTGCAGACGGCACAGAAACCTGGTTTAAGGAACTACAGGAAGATCAACGGGTTGGAGCAAAGAAATTATTAGAAAGCTGGAATAAAAAACAACTGTTCCTAAAACTAGAGAGAGAAGCACATTTAGAGAAAGTATTGTTTGATAAAAGCTTTGATGTTACTCAAAGCGGCTTAATAGCGGGAGTAGATGAGGCCGGGAGGGGACCACTAGCTGGTCCAGTTGTGACTGCAGCGGTTATTTTAAGTGAAGATACAGATAACTTGATAGGATTGAATGACTCTAAACAATTATCTAGGGCTAAAAGAAACGAGCTAGCTTTGAAAATAAAAGAGAATGCGATCAGCTATTTTATACATTTTCAATCAGTTGAAAAAATAGATAACCTCAACATATATGAAGCAACAAAACAATCCATGACAGAAGCTGTGCTAAGCTTAGCGACCCAACCCGGTGTTGTGCTAGTAGATGCTATGAAACTTCCAATAGATATAGAAAGTCACTCCATTGTGAAGGGTGATGCAAAAAGTTTAGCAATTGCTGCTGCTTCTATTTTAGCTAAAACAGCAAGAGATGAATATATGGATAAATTACACGAAGAATATCCTGTCTATCTGTTTAATAAACATGCAGGCTACGGTACAAAGGAACATATTGAAATGATTAAGGAGCATGGTCCAATTAAGCATCATCGAAAAACATTTGAACCAACTAAGTCTATATTAAAAAGTGAGGTGAAAGTATGAATGGACCCTCTTTTACGTCCATCCAATCGAACGCACCAACCCCGATTTCAACAAAGTCGCCTGTTCCTATGAAAGAAGGGCAAGTTATACATGGAACAATTAAAAAACTATATCCAAACCAAACGGCAGAAGTTCAAATAGGTAATCAAAAGATAATAGCTAAACTTGAAACCCCATTAAAAACTGGTGATGCCCACTTCTTTCAAGTAACAAAGTCAGCACCTGAAGTTCAGCTGAAAGTAGTTACTAGTCCATTAAGTGGGGGGAATTCTTTAGCCCTGCAATCGCAACAATTAATCCAAGCGATGAATTTAAGCAAATCTAGTGAAATGCAGGCTATTGTTCAGTTTTTTATAAAAGAACAATTACCAATGTCAAAAGAATCACTTATGCAGGCGGAGCAGCTTATAAAAAATTTGCCACCTAATACCACTTTAAAGAGTGGGCTAGAGGCGATTCAAAAAATGATCGATTTGAAAATACCATTGACATCTAATATGTTTGAATCTTTATTGAGTGGAAAATCTTCAACTAGCTTTTCGTCTCTTATAGCCAATTTGAAAATTGCATTACAGCAAGAACAACAACTGCCTACTTCTCAAAGAAATGATATCATGCAAAACTTGCAGAAGATTGGGGAACCATTCAATCTACCTGTTGCAGGAGCTCTGTTGGGTAAACAGTTACAAACACTTCAGAATACACAGCTTCCCTCTGCGATTCGTTTACCTATATTACAACAGCTTTTAACAGCTTCTATATTACCTTCAGGAGCAACGTTAAATAATCCAGTTCCAGCTTCAAATAATTCTGCTTTAAACCATACTGCAGGGGATATGATAAGGAAATTACTTCAACCTAATATAGCCAATAAAAGTGGGGTAGTAGAAGAATTCCGTAATTGGATTCAAAATCACTCCTTGGTTACATCATCTCAAAAAAATCAAATCCTTATGAATGTGCAAGATGGAAAAGGAAACCCAAATTTAGTTGCACAATCCTTAGTTCAATCCTTCTCGGTGCAGAGTCAACAAGCAATTTTTAAAACAGACACTCATGGTTTTACACCGAAGGATCATTTAGTTTCATTATTAGGAAAAGGCTCGTCTATTGATGCTATTAATCAAACTTTAGAGCAAATAAATAGTCTAAGTAAGAGCTCAAGTTTTGTTCCTTTAAAAAACCAAGCAGAACAAATAGTACTCAGTCAACTAGATGGAAAAGCTTTTGAAAGCGCGATGAAAGAAATACTAAAAACCCTTGGATTTAGCTACGAAGGAAATATAGCTAGTGGGAAAGAGGATGTAAGACCGTTAGCAACCCAACTAAAACCCCAGCTTGTTGAATTACTGCAAATGCCTAATCTATCGCCTATCGTTAGAGAAGGAGCAGAATCTCTTATTAGTCGGATGAATGGCTTGCAGCTCCTTTCAGGTGAAAATGGTCCACAGCATCAATTATTAATGCAAGTTCCCTTAGAGTTTTTAGGGAAACGAATGGATGCAACACTTGAATGGAATGGAAGAATGAAAGAAGATGGGAAAATAGATTCGAATTTTGCTCGAATAATGTTCTATCTTCAATTAGATTCCCTTAAGGAAACTGTAGTAGATATGCAAATACAAAATAAAATAGTGACGATTAACCTCTTTAATGATGATCAGACAATAGAAACGATAGCTAATAAACTTAAACCTACGTTAAAGGAGGGATTGGCAACCGCTGGTTATCAATTGTCT
>JBEMAY010000121.1:0-3053 GCA_040274765.1 Psychrobacillus sp. | reverse complement strand
CGACAGGTGAGATTAAGCGAGAAAGCTTATTTGGGATTGTATCCAATGAAGAAGTGCTATTAGCCATTTATAGAGCACTGGAAGAAAGTTGTACGGATGTTCCATTTTTCAAATCAGTGGATTTTAAAGAAATGTTTACCCGTGAATTTGGGGAGGCATATGGGCAGTCGAGTTAAATTCGTGATACAAATATTCCCCTTAATCTAAGCAGGAAGACCCTTGTTGAGGCAAAGGTCTTCTTTTTTATTCTGTACTAAAATGAGGTGTAAAAAAAATTAAATAAATGTGAAACTAATTTCTGTTTTTTCCGTCAGTACGGCGCATTACTGATTGGAGGGTATTTTTTGAAGAAGAAATTATAATGCTCGGGCTACTATTTATCGCAATAGTAGGTGTCCAGTATAACGTAGAAGCGAGTGTAACCCCAAAAGATGGGGGCGTACATACCATTTCCTAACGGCAAAGTCGAACAAAATTTTCAGGTACAATGAAATCTATTTAAAGATAAGAGGAGAAACTAGAGAATGAAGAAGATATTAATTGCAGTACTTAGTGTATTTATGTTGGCGTGTAGCCTGCCTTTATCCGGCACGTTTGCGGCAAGAACAAATCAATTCTCAGATGTACCACCATCA
The DNA here is from genome assembly GCA_040274765.1 of Psychrobacillus sp. Taxonomy (GTDB): domain Bacteria; phylum Bacillota; class Bacilli; order Bacillales_A; family Planococcaceae; genus Psychrobacillus. Next base: position 2,418 of record JBEMAY010000121.1, on the reverse strand, counting down.
AAGTATTTTGCTAAAGCAGTCTATGATTTGACCGAACGTAATATTATCGGAGGTTATCCGGACGGTACGTTCAAGCCGGGGAATTCCATTACGAGAGGACAGGCGGCTGGAATAATTGCCAAATTGATGAAATTGGATACGGACAACATAGAAAATCCGGGATTTAAGGACGTTTCGACGAAGAACGGTTACTACAAAGCCATTGCGGCCATGGCGGAAGAAGGGATCATCAGCGGCTATGGAGATGGGCGTTACGGTCCGAACGATCCGATCAAACGGGGACAGATGGCTTCTATTCTTGTTAAAGCATTTGATTTGCCACGTTATTGGTTCTATGATATTGAAAATCCATTCAAGGATGTGAAAGAGTATGAAGCACACGGGTCTAATATTCTCATCCTTTATAGACTTGGCATCACGACCGGAACGTCTCCTGATACATTTAGTCCAAACGCGCCCATCACAAGAGGACAAGCGGCTAAAATGATGAAAGCAACGGAGGACGCGAAACCAACGATGGTGACATTAAAAGCTAGCGACTTAGGTTTGGACTGGGTTGGAGTTATAGCTAAGGAACAAGACAAGAATTCGGATTTGTTCAAAGCGATTGATGTACCGGGAAGAAATACACCCGATGGATATACTGGAGATAGAATTCAATTGGTTCCATTAAAAGAGGGTGAGGGTACGCTCAACTTGTATGGCAGAGTAAATGAAAAGACAACTGATAGTTCGTACATCTACAAAAAATATTATGTGCATATCAAAAAAGAAAATGCTGGGCTGAGGCTAACGCTAGAGGAAACAAATGATTTTCTGCCGACAGCAGCCGAGTTATCATTTTGGGATGGAACGAGTAAATCATCTAGTAAAGCGGTTCAAAGCATTCAAAACGTATCGCTTGCCACGATGGATGGAAAGAAGCTATCTGACAATGTAAAGTTCGAACAATGCAACGATTACTCGATCTGTATCGATATAAACAAACCCGGAGAGTATATTGCTACTGCCCGTTTCGTTGGAGAGGAAGAAGTGCGGTTTGGAATCGAAGCAAAACAACCGACCGATGCGTACTTTACCTATGACATCGAGACACTAAGGGAGCAACTGACTGTGGAATTTGATGTGTCAACCTTCCATGAAGGTTATAGATTTGATGCAGAGGCGGCAAAAAATATAGGAAAACACAAAATCCTAACAAAAGATGCAGACCGAATTGCTGCGGTCACAAGAGACCCTGGCACTAACCTTTTCCGTGCCGATGCCAAGGCAGTAGGTTCTATCGAAATTGAATTCGAGAATAAAGTATCTTGGTCATTTGGTGTGCCAGGCGAAAAGGTGTCAGGCAGTACAACCGGTATTCTTATAGATGTTCAGCGAATGGGTGAAATTACAAATATATCTATAAACGATATTTCTTATATCATTCCTGATATGTAAGTAAATTACACCATACCCAGAAGTAGGCATGTCCAGCATGTCTGCTTTTTGTGACACATGAAATCCATTTGAACTCGAGCAGCGTTAAAATATACAAATTATTAAAAGAAATTACACCGAATTCCACAAAACCAACTAATAGAAGCTAAACGTTACTCTACAAACGGGCCATATTGTGGAATAATTCTCAATAAAGATTTAGGAATTGGGAATTTATATTAAGGTTCAATTAAGTTCGTCAAGCTAATTATTGGTCCATTATCAATTTCAAATCCATAATAAAAGCCGATTTTCTAAAGAAAATCAGCTTGTGCTTTTTTTAGTTGGTTATTAGCATATTTGGACTCCCAATTTCCAGGATTCGTGTCATCTGGAATCACACCCTTAATAATTTTAAGGTAGTGATTTGCCTTTTCTTCCATATATTTTACTGTTCGTGTCACTTCCTCTAATTGAGCCTGGGCTATCACTTTTTGTTTCAGAATGATTTCATATCGTTCCTGAATGGTGCTATTACCTTCCAAACACAAATCCACATAGGATTTAATATCTTCCACCGACATACCACATTGTTTCAGAAATCTAACACCTATAAGCCAGTTGATTGATTCTTGATCGAAAAGGCGATTATTGTTTTTGTCACGCTGTACGCTTGGAACTAACCCTTTATCCGTATAGAAACGAACGGTATGTTCAGTCAGGTCTAAAAGTTTGGACACTTCCTTCACAGTATACATTTTACCCACTCCCTAAAAAATTTATTAAAGCCCTTGCATTCGTGTTACCCGAAGGTGATAGGATGGTCAATGTTCAAGTTGCTATTATTGAAATCCCGAAAAGAACGGTGTAAAGAAATGCTAACTTAAAAGTATCAGGGCACTTTAGTTCCTCATTGAAGAATTAATTTCAATTAATCAAAAGTATTGACTTCGTGTAACACGAAGGTAGTAGGCTAATATTAGCACGCTTGTGCTAATA
>JBEMAY010000120.1:0-3060 GCA_040274765.1 Psychrobacillus sp. | reverse complement strand
CTATATTTAAATGAGCTCTTTCTCACATTATCAGCAATAATTTCTAATAATTCTTCCAGTCCTTTAGGTTTTTCATTTTCAGACTTTTCATAATACAAACCCCAGACTTCGCTCATTTCCATTTCTCTAATATCTTTCCAATTATACTCTTCTTCACCAAAAATCTCTTCATAAGCTAAATGCTCTGCTTTTTTTATATCATTAATAATGATAATATTTTTGGGGAATTTATTAGTTTGTTCACTCTGGAAATCTTTCGAGAACTGAATTACCTCTTCAACTAAATTATTAAATAACCCATAGTTCATTGCTTATTATACCACCTTTCCCAAAGGTCCACTGTTGCCCCTCCTCCTCTTTTCCATACAGGGATCGCAACCTCTTTGTCTATTCTTTCTATTCTGTATTGTTCCAATCCAATTTCTTTAATCCTTTTAAGTTCATTTTCAAGGTAATTATCCTTCATGTATAGTGGTAATCCCTTTTCTTGAAGTAGTCTTAACTTTTGTTGCAATTCAAAAACTTGTTTTTCTATTATAGTTATATTTTGTCTAATATCTATTTCATCCAATTTGCTCCTTACAAAATTACTATAAATTGAGTGATATCCTTTATGTCTAGAAGTTACACTAACCTCAGCGTCTGGAACTCGAAGAAAAAATCCATTTGAGGCATTGTCCATATCCATACCTATTTTTTGTAATACAGGATGACTTCTAAATTCCTTAGGAATAATATGTTGTGCTTGATAAGGGGTTCGCTTTGTAGTTATAGGCAAACCCATTTCTTCAAACATGTTTTTACCCAGCTTTGTAGAACTTCCTCCTGTCACCTTTCCAGGTGTACCAGGAATAAGCCTATTAACTTCTCCCGCACCCTTTATCTCAAGGTCCATCTTTACATCTGCATTCACATTACTATCAATACTTTTATTTGTTGGTGTAGTATCCACCTTTGCAGATGGTGAATTTATTGTCTTCGCATTTTTAGGTGGAGCTGTATAATCTCCATTGCCTCCAACAACTTTTGGTTTAGCCTGTATATTCGAATTTGGGGTTTCTTTTTTCACATTGGCTTTCCCACTATTAACTGGTGCTGGGTTGTTCGCTTTTGCCGTTGGTGTACTGACTGTTTTAGTAGATTTGTTTGGTATCGTAGTGTTGCTCAGGTTTATGTGATCTCCATTGCCACCAACGACTTTCGGCAGATCCTGTATCTGCTCATTTGGATTGCCCTTAGTAGAGCTGGCAACCGCACTTTTGGCTTCGGATATATTCCCTTTAGAAGGCGGCTGGACTGCAGATGCTTGTACTTTACTAGAATTTGCTCCAGTGCCGCTCAATTAATTGTTCGGGCTATAACCATGCTTATGAGTACCAGATTCAAGAGTTATGAATTTTAGTAAAGTATTATTTATTTCTGTAAAAAAAATATTCTATAGATAAACAAAACCGATTGCCAATAAGACAATCAAGTGCTTTATCTATTTTGTTGAATTTTATAGCCTGACCTTCTTGTTATCCATAGCTTCATAGTCTCATAGAAACCATAAAACACTTGTTACCTAATAGGAAATCAAGTGCTTTTAAGGTTAGCTATATAAAGTTATCCACTACTCAATCCTCTCATTCTTTTTTTATTCTTATTTCTCCATCTTCTCCTTTAAATATTCAGCTATTTCTGTTTGCCCAAATTGTCTAGCGTATTCATATGCATCCATATTCTTAATGTTCTCTCCAGTATATTTAATTGAAATATCTATCCCTTTTTCCACTAGAAATTCAGCTACTTCTTTATGCCCACCATAAATTGCTCCAAATAATGGGTTCCTTTTTGCTAAGCTCACATCTAATTCAGCACCATTATCTATCAAATACTTTACTATCTCCATATGCCCCTCTCCAGCAGCCACTCTTAAAGGAGAAGCATCAAATATATCACCCTTTATATTAATATCAATTCCTTCATGAATTAGATATTCTACTATTTTAAAATTCCCTTTCTTTGCTGCAACATGTAACCACGTACCAAATGGTGTCATTGAATGTAAAGATTTTGGGTTATCACCTATTAAACGCTTTACTTCAGTAATATCACCAATCTTAATAGCATTTCTTATTGATTTATTTAGACTTTTTTCATCCATATTATTACCTCCCAGTTTCCTGCTACCTTGTACTAGCTATGTCTCCTAAATCTTCAAGCGCTTCAACCATATCATCAAAGTCACCGCCCATTTCATCAATAGCCTTTAATCGATTAACTACTAACTCTAGAGCATCAAGACTGTGTTGTCCTATTACGGCATTTGGTGCCCAGACAAGGTTTTCTTCCCCAATTATTGGATCTATCCCATACCTTCTTAATATTTCCTGACCTTCTCGAACTATTTCTTGTTGCTTCTGGCCAAGACCTTTTTTAAAAAGAATATGATGTGCATGAGGATTTATCATAGCAGTAGGTGGTTCACCTATTAGTCCTCTTAGATACTTACCAAAATCCATTTTAATTAATACTTCATCATATTCTTTGGCTATGCCCAAATCAGACATCTTTTTTCTAATCTCAGCCAGCTCATCTACACTAAAAGTATTATTTTGTATAGCATTTTTAAGCTTATTCATTTTATCAGCATCTATTTTACCGTTTACAATTACATCGTCAATATAATTGTTTAAAAGATTATTCGTACCCTTAGCTTTAGTCTCAACATCCACATTCTTTAAATCTCTATTAACATTACCATCTATACTTTTATTGGTTGGTGTAGCATCTACTTTTCCCGACGGCGTATTAATAGTATTCGCATTTTTAGGAGGAGCTGTATAATCTGCATTCCCTCCGACAACTTTTGGCTTAGCCTGTATATTCGAATTTGGGGTTTCTGATTGCACATTGGCTTTTCCGCTACTAACTGGTGCTGGGTTGTTCGCTTTTGCCGTTGGTGTAGTGACTGTTTTAGTAGATTTGTTTGGAATCGTAGTGTTGCTCAGGTTTATGTGATCTCCATTGCCACCAACGACCTTCGGCAGATCCTGTATCTGCTCATTTGGATTCCCC
>JBEMAY010000119.1:0-3096 GCA_040274765.1 Psychrobacillus sp. | reverse complement strand
TAACGAAAAATAAATTTACATTCGAAAATGCATCGTTCGTATTGTTAAGTACTTTATATGTAGGAATAGGATTTTATTATTTTATCGAAACACGAGCAATAGAAGGTGGTTTGGCGTATGTCATTTTTGCCTTATTAATCGTTTGGACCACGGATTCTGGAGCTTATTTTACAGGGAGAAAGTTAGGCAAAAGAAAGCTCTGGCCAGAAATATCTCCAAATAAAACGGTTGAAGGTTTTGTTGGGGGTATCATTTGGGCAATAGTAACAGCACTTATTATCCAATGGGTTAGCCCACTTACACCTTCATACATAATATTGATAGGGATTACAATTGTAGCCTCTATATTCGGGCAGCTTGGAGATTTAGTAGAGTCAGGTATTAAAAGACATTTTAATGTAAAAGATTCAGGTAATCTTCTTCCTGGTCATGGTGGTATATTAGACCGTTTCGACAGTCTTCTTTTTGTCTTGCCATTATTGCATTTTTTACATTTTATATAAGGGAGACGACATTATTTCATGAGTAAAAGAATAAGTTTATTAGGTGCAACAGGTTCTATTGGGATACAAACGTTAGATATAATAAGAGAGCATCCAAATAGATTTCAGTTAGTTGCATTTTCTGTTGGCAAAAATATAGAAGAAACAAAAAAGATTCTAAAAGAGTTCAAGGTAGAGGTTGTGTCTGTCCAAAAAGAGGAGGATGCTATTTTACTTCAACATGAGTTCCCCAAAGTAGAAGTGGTTTTTGGTGATGAAGGTTTAGTGCAAGTGGCTGCTCATACGAAAGCAGATGTTCTTGTGAATGCTGTTCTAGGGAGTGTAGGTTTAAAGCCTACTTTAGAAGCGATTAATAAAGGTATTACTATAGCTATTGCGAATAAAGAAACATTAGTTACTGCTGGTCATTTAGTAATGCAAGCCGCTAAAGAGCATAATGTGCCGATATTACCTGTGGATAGCGAGCACTCAGCACTTTTTCAAGCAATGAATGGAGAGAAAAAATCCGAAGTATCTAAACTGATCATTACTGCATCAGGCGGTAGCTTTAGAGACCGTACACGAGAAGATTTAAAAAATGTCACTGTAAAAGACGCATTGAACCATCCAAACTGGTCAATGGGTTCTAAGATCACAATTGACTCAGCTACGATGATGAACAAAGGACTTGAAGTAATTGAAGCGCACGTTCTTTTTGATATCTCTTATGATGATATTGAGGTTTTATTGCATAGAGAAAGCATCATACACTCCATGATTGAATTCAAAGATACGAGTGTGATAGCTCAATTAGGAACACCAGACATGCGAGTACCAATTCAATATGCCTTGTCATATCCAGATCGCTTGGAGCGTTCAAGTGCTCAACGATTAAATTTAGCCGAAATTGGAAAACTTCATTTTCAAGAGATGGATTATAAGAGATACCACGCCTTAAAGCTTGCGATAGACGCAGGCCGAGCAGGAGGTACAATGACGACTGTCTTGAATGCCGCTAACGAAGCTGCGGTGAGTCTATTTTTACAAGAAAAGATTAAATTCCTAGAAATTGACGAATTAATCGAACGGGCAATGGACGAGCATTCTAATATTTCTTCACCAGATTTAGATACTATATTATTTGTTGACAGCCAAACGAGAAAAACTGTTCAAAACATGGTAAAATAATGTATTGAGGAAAGATAAGCAGGAGAAAAAGGTGGGGTATAATGGAAACAGCCATTGCGTTTATAATCATATTTGGAAGTATTGTTTTTTTTCATGAGCTAGGGCATTTTATATTTGCCAAAAGAGCTGGAATAATGGTTCGAGAGTTTGCTATTGGCTTTGGGCCTAAAATATTTGGTATGACTAAAGGCGAAACTCTATACACAATCCGTTTATTACCAATGGGTGGTTACGTACGGATGGCTGGAGAAGATTTAGATTCTGTTGAATTGCAGCCTGGTTATCGTCTAGGTATTCGCTTAAACAACGATAACAAAATCGATCAGATCGTACTTAACCAAAATAAACAGTTTCCGGATATGCTCTTTTTAGAAGTAGAAAGATCAGATTTGATGAAGGACATGTATATTGAAGGCTATGATGAGGAAGAGCGTTTAGTTCGTTATCAAGTGGCGAGAGACGCTGTTATCATTGAGAATAATACAGAAACATTTATAGCCCCTTACGATCGACAATTTGGTTCAAAAACAGTCGGACAACGTGCTCTAACGATTTTCGCAGGACCTTTGTTTAACTTTATATTAGCTTTCTTTATATTTTTAGCTCTAGGTCTGATACAAGGTATTCCAACTAATGAGCCTATTATTACGACAGTAGTAGATGATAGCCCAGCTGAAATGGCAGGCATGAAAGACGGCGATTTAGTTAAAGAAATTGACGGAGTGCAAATTACAGAATGGGAGCAGCTATCGAATGCTGTGAGAGAAAGTGCAAACGAGCCGATGACTTTCATCGTAGAACGAGATGGTATGACGGAAGAACTGATGATTACTCCAAAAGAAGTATCTACAAAAGAAGGGAAAGTCACACAAATCGGCGTCACGTATAAAAGTCCTTATGAGAAAAATCCAATCGGAGCAATAGCCTTTGGAGCTGAACAAACCTATGAATGGACGAAACGAATATTTACTATCTTAGGGACATTAATAACTGGTTCATTTAGTATAGATGACTTGTCTGGGCCAGTCGGTATATATCAATACACAGATACAGTAGCACAAACAGGTGTATTTAATTTAATGCATTGGGCTGCACTGTTAAGTATAAATCTAGGGATTATGAATTTATTACCACTACCTGCTTTGGATGGCGGTAGGTTATTGTTCTTCCTATTTGAAGCAGTACGTGGAAAACCAATTGATAAACAGAAGGAAGGAATGGTTCATTTTGTAGGAATCATGCTTCTAATGGTATTGATGGTAGTAGTTACCTGGAATGACATACAGAGATTCTTTTTCTAAAGTAAATTGGTGAATACTGGGTAATATTTTTGGTTGAAGATTTGATAGAATATGTAAGAGGGGGAGTTCGATTAGTGAACTTCCTTTCTTTTTCTGTTAATGGTTCCGTTTTGTCTATACTAATG
>JBEMAY010000118.1:0-3212 GCA_040274765.1 Psychrobacillus sp. | reverse complement strand
TAGGGATATCGAAAGTAGGTGGCTTATACTGTAAACTTAATATGGAGTACGCTTTTAAAAGTTAATTTCTGTAAAAAAGAGAGCTACCAGATATACCTGGGTTCGTCATTTCATAGGGATTTAAAATTAATTCCAGCTCCTCCTCAGTCAATACGTCATATTGCAAACATAGTTCTCGTACCGACTTTCCATTTAAAATAGCCTCTCTAGCAATTCGAGCCGCTACTTCATATCCGATATGTGGATTTACGGCTGTAATAATCCCTACACTTTTTTCTACATACTCTTTTAAACGTCCCTCGTTTGCTTCAATGCCTCTTAGACAATGTTCTGTGAAGACGTGAAATGCGTTATTCATAATACTGATTGACTGAAGCAAGTTAAACACAAGAACAGGCTCCATCACATTTAGTTCAAGTTGACCTGCTTCCGATGCCAGGCAAATTGTATGATCATTACCTATAACTTGAAAAGCTACTTGATTAATCATTTCAGGCATGACAGGATTGACCTTTCCAGGCATAATAGATGAACCAGGTTGACGAGCTGGTAATATAAGTTCAGCTAATCCAGCACGAGGACCAGATGCCATTAATCGGATATCATTCGCAATTTTAGACATATTAATCATGCAAACTTTTAAGCTAGCAGAGACTTCTGTATAAGCATCTGTATTTTGAGTCGCGTCTACAAGATGATTGGCCTTCTTAAGTGGTAAACCACTGATATTTGCTAGATATCTTACAACATTTTCGATATAACGTGGATCTGCATTTAAACCCGTCCCAACTGCAGTTGCTCCCATATTAACCTCATATAAATGTCCATAAGATTGCTTAATACGTTTCATATCGCGCTCAAGAACACGACTATATGATTCAAATTCTTGACCAAGACGGATTGGAACCGCATCCTGTAGGTGAGTACGTCCCATCTTTATAATAGAATCAAATTGTTCTGCCTTTTTCTGAAATACACTGTGCATATAATTCATTGTTTTCAGTAACTTATTTAACAGATTAAGCGTTGCAATATGGATAGCAGTTGGGAATACGTCGTTTGTGGATTGTGACATGTTTACATGACTATTAGGGCTTAAATCGGAATAAGAACCTTTCTTGTGACCAAGTAACTCTAAAGCTCTATTTGCAATAACCTCATTTGCATTCATATTCATTGAGGTCCCCGCACCACCCTGTATTGGATCAACAATAAATTGATTGTTTCTTTTCCCTTCAATAACCTCGTCTGCTGCTTCAATAATTGCATTACCCAACCCATCATATAACCTTTTTGTTTCCATGTTAGCAAGAGCAGCAGCCTTTTTAACGATTCCTAATGCTTTAATAAGCTCTGGGTGAATCTGATATCCTGTTATTGGGAAGTTTTCAACTGCGCGTAAAGTTTGAATCCCATAATAAGCATAAGTAGGAACTTCTTTTGTTCCTAAGAAATCTTTTTCAATTCTTACATTTTGTTTTTTTGGTATTTCTATATTTGCCATAACATTGTCTCCTTCTTTACATAAAAAGAAATTTTTTATGCTACGTCCGATTTTCTAATAGACTCTGTATAATGCTTTGCTTTTTCTTTATCGAATCCGCCTTCCCACTTAGACATCACAATAGCAGCTAATGCGTTACCTACTACGTTGACAGATGTACGAAGCATATCTAAAATACGATCAATACCAGCAATGAATGCCATGCCTTCTAGAGGTAATCCCATTGATCCCAGTGTTGTTAATACAACAACAAATGATGCTCCTGCAACACCTGCCATTCCCTTAGAAGTCAACATCAACACAAGTAAGAGTGTAATTTGTTCTATGAAAGATAAATGAATGCCATACATTTGTGCGATGAAAAGGGCAGCAATAGCTTGGTAAATGGATGATCCATCAAGGTTAAACGTATACCCTGTCGGAATAACAAATGATGTGACAGCTTTTGGACAACCAAAGTTCTCCATTTTAGTCATTAACCTTGGCAATACTGCTTCAGAGCTTGCAGTTGTAAACGCTAAAATTAACTCATCTTTTAAGATTTTTATAAGGACTAAAACATTCGTTCCAGCCATTTTTGCAATAATACCTAATACTACAAAAACAAAGAAAATCATGGTCAGATATATAACAAGTACTAACTTTCCTAAAGGAATTAATGAGCCGATTCCAAACTTCGCCACATTCAAACCAATTAAAGCAAATACGCCAAATGGGGCAAATTTCATAACTAAGTTTGTCATCCAAAACATGGATTCCAGTACGCCTTCAAAAAAGTTTAAAACTGGTTTGCCTTTTTCTCCAATTGCTGCAACTCCTAGGCCAAATAAGACTGAGAAAAAGATAATCGCTAATAAATTTCCTTCAGTCAGAGATTGGAATATATTGGTTGGGATAATATGAACGATTTGAGCTGCTACACCTGCACTCTCAGTTGTTTTAGATGTTTCTTCATATTTGGATATATCACCTTTCTCAAGGTTCCCCATATCTATACCACTACCTGGATGGAATAAATTTGCAGCTAATAAGCCCACTGCTAATGCAATTGTAGTAACAATTTCAAAATAAAGAATGGTTTTTCCACCTAGTCTTCCTAACTTTTTAATGTCACCTACACCAGCTATAGATACGACGAGTGCGGATACAACGATAGGAATAACAATCATTTTAATTAGGTGAAGAAAAATATCCCCTAAAGGTTGAAGAATCGCCATCACTGTATTATTTCCATAAAAAATAGCGCCTATAGCAATCCCGAACGCAAGTCCAATAAATATTTGTGTAGCTAATCCCAATTTCTTCATAGTTGTAACCCCTTTCAATTTGCGGTTCATTAAAACACTTAAAGAGAGCCTATGCTTAGGCTAGCGTCTATAAAAAAGACAATAATCAAAAATAAGTCCAATGTGTGAATAATCTTTAAAATAAATGGTAATCATATGATTTGAAATTAACTCCCCCCTTCAGTAAAGCGTTTTCAAAACCTTCATTGTAAAAATACACTTTTTCTGATCACCTTATATACCTGAGCATATAGTATCGTTTATAAAGAGATTTTCTATTATCCTTTTAACCTTTTTGAAATCCTGTTTATTGTCTAACATTCATATAAATGTAGTAGCAGTCACTTCTATATTTATATGAATGTTAGACAAAATATCCTAATCTATTATTCCTTCATTTCAGATAAAGAAATATCTTCTTC
>JBEMAY010000117.1:0-3365 GCA_040274765.1 Psychrobacillus sp. | reverse complement strand
GGTATAAACATTAAGTTACTTTATGTAACTAAATATAAATTAATACATTGGTTACGTCAAGTAATTAAATTACTTTAATTTTACAAATGGAGCTAAAAAGACTATAATAGGAAGCAATAGAGGTGAATCTGATGAAAGAAACGTTATTATGTCCAAGGTTGTCAAAGGCAATGGAATTGCTAGGAAAAAGATGGACTGCCCTCATCGTGCATCAACTAATGGATGGAGCAAAACGATTTAATGAAATTGAGTCGTCACTTCCTATAAGTGGCCGGTTGTTATCGGAACGTTTAAAGGAACTTGAAAAAGAGGGAATAGTTCAAAGAACTGTCTTTTCAGAAGTACCTATACGGGTAGAATATAACTTGACGGAGAAAGGTCTTGCTCTAAAAGAAGTAGTTGGCGGAATTGAGACTTGGTCTAAAGAATGGTTATAGTATTTTCGCTTGATATATTATGAGTGAAAATGCATACTATGTAAGGGTAACAGGCTAATGTAGAAAGGATTGTCTCTTTTGAATAAACAAATATGGTTTCAAAGCTTAAACGAAAAACTAAATCCAGAAAATATAAAAATAGATGAAGCATTGAATTTGCACACAGTAACTAAAATGGGTGGTAAGGCAGATTTATTTGTAACACCTACTACTCAAGACGAGGCGGCCTTTGTTGTTCAATATGCACATGAGCACGATATACCGTTATTACTACTTGGAAACGGGTCAAATATGGTTGTTCGTGATGGTGGAGTTCGAGGAATTGTGCTGCGATTAGAAAATTTAAATAAAATTATAATTGATGGAAACCGTGTGATTGCCGAGAGTGGTGCCGATATTATTGATGTGTCAAGGGCAGCGGCACAGGAATCCCTCACAGGCTTAGAATTTGCTTGTGGTATTCCTGGCTCTATTGGTGGAGCCATGGCTATGAATGCTGGAGCCTATGGCGGAGAAATCCAAGATGTAATTGTTCAGTGTACAGTACTAACTCCGGCTGGAGAAAAGCTTGTTCTTTCAAAAGAGCAATTAGAGCTAGGTTATCGAAAAAGTATAATTACAAAAAAGGGTTATTATGTATTATCGACTGAGTTTTTATTGGAAAAAGGGCATCAGGAAGAGATCGATGCAAAAATAGCAGATCTTACTTTTCAACGGGAATCAAAACAGCCTTTAGAATACCCTTCTGCTGGTAGTGTATTCAAAAGACCCCCAGGATATTTCGCAGGAAAGCTCATTCAAGACAGTGGCTTGCAGGGTAAAGGCTTTGGGGGAGCAGAGGTTTCCACGAAGCATGCAGGCTTTATCGTAAACAAAAATAATGCTACTGCAACAGATTATATTAGTACGATTGAAATGGTGAAAGAAACAGTAAAAGAAAACTTTGGCATCGAGTTAGAGTTAGAAGTGAAAATTGTTGGGGAAAATATAGATTAATACAAGCCTAGACCTATGAATATAATTATTCATGGGTCTTTTTTTGTTTAAATTCAACATGTCTGATCCAAGTGTGAGTCCTTAATGTGACATACGAGAGTGATATGGTTTTTATACGAGAATATGGCTTATGTAAACAAGAGCGATCCACTGCTATTTGAAAATGATACTTATGCATTATGGTATAGATACATTATCCTGCGATTTCACTTGTTCTTGGAAGGGAAATTTCTAAAAATGTCGAATACTGTAAAGGATAACTAAGGGGGCTTGGCTTATGAGAAAAGGGTGGAAAATTACTGCCTGGATTTTAGGTATTATTGTTGTATTAGGAGTTATTGTGGTTATTGGGTTGAATATGTATTTGTCTAGCACGAAGGCAATTATTGAAGGGGAACTTGCGATGGAGGTACTGGACTCGGATGTAAAAGTCGTGCGAGACACTAACGGGGTTCCACATATTACTGCACAATCAGATGCTGACCTTTACCGAGCGCAAGGGTTTGTGCAAGCACAAGATAGACTTTTTCAAATGGATTTGGCTAGAAGACAAGCTAGTGGTCGTCTTGCAGAAGTTGTAGGGGAGTCCGCGGTTGATACAGATAAGTTTTTCTTAACCTTCAGCTTACGTGATGCTGCTGAGAAATCTTATGATGGATATAGTGAGGAAGCAAAGGAAGTATTAAAATGGTATGCAGAAGGCGTTAATGATTTCATTGAATTCGCAAAAGAAGAAAATAAATTAAGTTATGAATTCAAATTACTAGGATATGAGCCAGAAGAGTGGACTCCAACTGACTCCCTGGCTATTGGAAAATATATGGCGTATGACCTGGGTGGAAACTGGTCAACACTTGCAATCAGACATTGGGCTTTAAGCGAATTAGATGAAGAAAAGGCGAAGGAGCTTTTTATAACATATCCTGAAAATGCCCAATCTATTATTGAAGCGAATATTAGTAAACCAGTAAATGTAAGTGGTTACTTTGATTCTTCCGTTTTACCGAACGAATTTAATGGTAGTAATAACTGGGTAGTAAGCGGGGAAAAGACAGCGAGTGGGCTTCCATTACTGGCAGACGACCCGCATTTGGGACTGAGTACACCATCCATTTGGTACCAAATGCATCTAAAATCCCCAGAACAAAATGTGAGTGGCGTTATATTTGCTGGTATACCCGGCATTATTCTTGGTCATAACGAAGAGGTTGCATGGGGTGTAACGAATGTAGGACCGGATGTACAGGATCTTTACATTGAAACGCCTAATCCTAATGACCGTACACAATTCTTATATGAAGGGGAATGGGAGCAGGCCGAGGTTCGTAATTCACCTATTAAAGTAAAAGGACAGGATGATTTGCCCTTTGAAGTAGTAGTAACACGACATGGTCCTATTATTTCTGATGTCTTATTTAAAGACGAGAAGGCTTCTGCATTGTTTTCTATGCAGTGGACCGCATTAGAACCTACACTTGAATTACAGGCAATATTGAAAATGAACAAATCGTCTAGCTGGGAAGATTTTGAAATAGCCTTGGAGGACTTCCATGCACCAGCACAAAACTTTGTGTTTGCAGCTAAAGATGGAACGATTGCATATAAAGCGAATGGTAAGATACCTTTAAGAAAGACAGGAGATGGCCAATTGCCTGTACCTGGGGACTCAGCTGATTATGACTGGGAGGGCTTTGTTCCTTACGATGAACTTCCAATTGTCGTGAACCCAGAAGAAGGCTTTATAGCAACTGCAAACAATGAAGTCGTGGATGATTCCTATCCATATCATATTACTGATTTTTGGGCTCAATCGTATCGATATGAACGGATTGCCGAAGTACTAGAAAGTAAATCAGATATAACAAAAGAAGATATGATGAATTTACAGATGGATCAAACGAATTTATATGCTAAAGAGTTCTTGACACAAAT
>JBEMAY010000116.1:0-3676 GCA_040274765.1 Psychrobacillus sp. | reverse complement strand
GGCTGAAGAGCTGCCTCCTCGCTTTTTTCCATTTGCCTGTCGGGGCAGGGATAGGCGCCTGCGCTTTTCTTGTTGTCCAGCTCCGGCGCCTTGCCCCTCGGGGTCAAATGGATTAAAGCTGCGGTGGCTGAAGAGCTGCCTCCTCGCTTTTTTCCATTTGCCTGTCGGGGCAGGGATAGGCGCCTGCGCTTTTCTTGTTGTCTAGCTCCGGCACCTTGCCCCTCGGGGTCAAATGAAAAAATACTGTGGTGGCTAAGGAACTGCCTCCTCGCATTTTTTCATTTGCCTGTCGGGGCAGGGATAGGCGCCTGCGCTTTTCTGATTGACTTCTATTTTTTTACATGATAAAATTATCTTGAATTAAAGATATTTAAATTAAAGATAAAGTAGGAGGCTAACATATATGAATCATTTAAAAGGAATACATCATGTAACAGCGATTACGAGCAGTGCAGAAGAAAATTATAAATTTTTCACATACGTATTAGGTATGCGATTAGTAAAGAAAACAGTGAATCAGGACGATATCCAAACGTATCATTTGTTCTTTGCAGATGATGTTGGTGGTGCAGGGACAGATATTACATTTTTTGATTTTCCGGGAATCCCAAAAGGCACACATGGAACGGATGAAATATACAAAACAGCTTTTCGTGTTCCGACCGATGCATCCCTTGATTACTGGGTGAAACGATTTGACCGCTTAAATGTGAAGCATATGGGCATTCAGGAGCAATTTGGAGTCAAAGTGCTATCTTTTGTTGACTTCGACGATCAGCAATATCAATTAATTTCTGATGAGTATAATACTGGAGTGGCAACAGGAACTCCATGGCAAAAAGGGCCCATTCCATTAGAGCATGCCATCACTGGACTAGGACCAATCCATATTCGTATTGCACAATTTGACTATATGAAGGAAGTATTAGAAAAGGTATTACTGTTTAAGGAAATTGCACAAGATGGAGACTTTCACTTGTTTGAGGTTGGAGAAGGTGGAAATGGTGCACAGGTGATTGTAGAAAAAAATGTTGTGCTGCCACCAGGTCGTCAAGGTTTCGGGACAGTGCACCATGCTGCATTCCGTGTTGAAGATAGAGCTGTGTTAGATGAGTGGACAGAGCGCATGGAAAGCTTTGGATTCAATACATCAGGCTTCGTAGATCGCTTCTTCTTTCAATCTCTATATGCTCGAGTAGCCAATGGGATATTATTTGAGTTTGCGACTGACGGTCCTGGGTTCATGAGTGACGAACCTTATGAAACTTTAGGTGAAAAACTTTCTTTGCCACCATTTTTAGAATCGAAACGAGCTCAAATCGAAGGATTGGTAAGACCTATAGATACAGTAAGAAGTACGATTGAATTTGTGAAGGAATAAAATAAGAGCCCTCCATAACGGAGGACTCCATTTTTTATATCAGTTCCTTAAACTTTAAACGTTTATTTAAGGCAAGCATTAATGGTATTCCTACTGCCATAACTACAAATTCACCTAAAGCGACTGCATACCAAGTTTTATAAAATAAAGAACCTGGTATATCAAATGCGAGGTGCAATTCGATGGCGATGATAAACATAGTAAATGTAAACAAAACGGTGTTTACAATCATGTGCCATAGCTTATTTTTTACAAATTTCCCTATGAGTATACTAATAGATAGAGTGATTAGGGAATGTCCCACACCAAAGGTTAAATCGTAAAGCCCCAAAGTGGAAAACAAGTTTGTAATAAATACTCCAATCACAATACCAAAGAAATACTTTTTGTTAAATACTATTAGGTGATTAAACATCTCGGATATCCGAAATTGAAAAACACCGAATGCAATGGGTGCCACTAGCATAGATACAGCCACGTATAAAGCTGCAATAATGCCGCTTGTAGCCATTGT
This sequence comes from Psychrobacillus sp., assembly GCA_040274765.1. Classification (GTDB taxonomy): domain Bacteria; phylum Bacillota; class Bacilli; order Bacillales_A; family Planococcaceae; genus Psychrobacillus. Next base: position 1,781 of record JBEMAY010000116.1, on the reverse strand, counting down.
TTTGATTTTCATATTCATTTCTCCTTAGTTTTTTTACGTGGGAGGTTCTCGAACCACGTTAAATTTATCGAACAATCCATAATAATAGGCTAATAGAGGTAGGATGTCAAGAAGTTCCAACCTATTGATAGTTTAAAGATTAGCATGGGAAATAGAAAAAACCATGAATAGGCTGGTGGCCATTCATGGTTTAACTAGTTGTCTTTTATAATGATTTGTCACGAAGGAAATTTTGAACCACATGATTTTCTTCTTCGTATGTTATAAGTGTATAGCCTTCCTCTTGGAGCCATTCAATAATAAGAGGGAGTGCCTTAGTAGTTTGACTTCTATCATGAAGGAGTATAATAATATCCTTATCACCCGATTTGTACGCTTTCTCCGTTTCCAACTGAACGTTTTTAACAATTTCTTTATACTGCTTATCAGTATATCTCCAGTCGTTAGAGTCCACATCCCAATCCCAAAGCTTATAGTTTTGTTTAATAAGTTTATCCTTCATGGCTGTTGTTACATGTGGCTTGCTTCCGTAAGGTACACGAATCAGCCTTGGATTGTGCCCCGTAATCTGCTCGATCAGGCTAACACCGCTATTAATTTCTTGTATAAACGCTTCTGCATTTTTGTAAATCTTCGTCTTGTCATGTGACATGCTATGTGTCCCAATATAATGCCCATTCTTTGCTACAGCTTTTACAATGGATTCATGTGCCTTCATATGCTTTCCTAAAAAAAAGAATGTCCCCTTAACCTCGTATTGCTTAAGGGTTTGAAGATTAATTGTTGTAAACTCATTTGGTCCATCATCAAAGGTTAGGTAAACGTTAGCTTTCTTTGGTGAGGGGGGAACAGGAGGACGGCTATCTTCTATTTTCTTATTTAATAATCTGTTAATATGCTTTTCAACTACTGTATGATCCACAGCTGAATTGCTTTCAGTGGCGAGACTAACCGATGGAAATGGTAGAATAAAAACTAGTAATGTCAGACTGAAGGATAATAGAAGCCTTATCATATTGGAATCACCTATTTTCTTTCTGCGAGTTTTATACGACTGCAATATTTAAATATATTCAACTCAAACACCATATAGAATAAAAAATGATTATTTTTTAAAAGGGGTCTTAAAATGGAATTGCTTAAAACGTTCGACTATAGAGGAAATGTTACGGGAGTGGCTACTCGTGAGGAAATACATAGGCTAGGACTTTGGCATGAAACCTTCCATTGTTGGATTGTCTGTAGAGAAGAAGGAGTAGATTATATCTATCTCCAGCTAAGAAGTGATAAGAAAAAAGATTACCCAAGCTTATTGGATATTACGGCAGCGGGTCATCTGTTATCAATAGAATCAGTAGAAGACGGGATCAGGGAGGTAGAAGAGGAACTAGGGATCGAAGTAGTTTTTGGAGAGCTGGAGTCTTTAGGGATAATAGGCTACACGATTATCTCAGAGGAGTTAATCGATAAGGAGTTTGCTCATACCTTTGTTTATAAAGCTACTCCCCCATGGGATGCATTTACATTACAAACAGAAGAGGTAGCTGGGATTGTAAGAACCAAGTTTTCTTCTTTTATGGGGCTATGGAAGGGTAACGTAGAATCTATAAAGATAGAAGGAATACTGGTCGACGAGCAAGGAGTAAGGAGTAGAATAGAAAAAAATGTAGGTAAGGAGAGCTTTGTGCCTCATCCATTAGATTACTTTGAAAAAGTTCTAGAGAGAATAGAGGAAAAGCTAAGGGTTACGGATTGAATTATAAAGGAGGACGGGACATAGA
>JBEMAY010000115.1:0-3691 GCA_040274765.1 Psychrobacillus sp. | reverse complement strand
TTTGACAAAATACGTTCTGGTATGCACCGCGCAGTGAATAATCTTCGACATCAAGGTATCAACGACATCATTATGCTTACTGGAGACAAGAGAACGGTTGCAAGAGAGATGGCGCTTCGCTTAAAACTGAGCTGGTATCATGCAGAGGCTTTGCCAGAGGATAAAGCCTTTTATGTAAAGAGGTATGGGAAATCAGGAGCTGTCATGATGGTAGGTGACGGCATTAACGATGCACCAGCTTTAGCTCACGCTCATGTAGGTGTAACGATGGGTGCTAAACGAACAGACATTGCTTCAGAAGCCAGTGACGTTATTATTACGTCTGATAACCCAGTAATGCTTTCTGAGTTAGTTGGACTATCTAAAAAGACCATGAACATTATTAGACAGAACTTTATTGCCACGTTTGCTATTAATGGTATTGCAATTTTATTCGGTGCTTTAGGTATCTTCTCTCCAATTGTGGGAGCAGCTATTCATAATGCGGCCACTATTGGTGTAGTAATAAATAGTGCAAGAATTTTATGGTTAGGGAGGGAAACCAATGAATCCCAAATTCTACGTTCTGCATGATATACCAGGTCGTATTCGATTTCATATCCCAGCATTGAGAGATAAGAAAAATCATGTGGAAATAGAGCATATGTTTTCTGCTTTAAAAGGTATAACGAGTGTGAGAATAGAACCCACCATTCAAACCATGCTTATTTACTATGATGTTTCACAACTTTCTCGCAATACCATTTTTCGTTATGTATCTATCTTTTTTCAGCAAACGCGTTTAGATCCATTAGATGATATTATGATTCAAATGGATCCTGCCACACGAAATGATTGGCTACGTACATTGTTTTCTGGGGGATTACTTCTACTGGCAGGTATTCGAAAATCATCTTTTTATAAACCAGATGCACTCGTATATGGAGCAGTAGTCGCAACAGGCTATACGGTCTTATCCCATGGTACGAGCAATAAAATGAGGCACCCAGATATTTTAACTGGAATTGTTACGATGTTATCTCTAGGGCCATCAAATATGCTATATGTAGCGATGATTACATGGATTGTGAATGTGTTGGAATTGTTACATGAAAAGCAGAAAGTGCAATCACATAAGTTATCTACAATTACGTAAGATATTCATTCATACCTTTTGTATGAATTGATATAAAAAACTTAGGATTATGGGGGAGTTTTATAATGATTAATCGCGATTTTCTAATGGGGTTTGTATCAGGAACAGTGGTAGGCGCAGTAGGCTACCGTTTATATGAACAAAACGGTGGGCAATTACAACGTTTGGTTCAACCTAAACAGGCATATGGTGGACAACAAACTATTTCATCTTATCAACCTTCTATGGAAGAGCTTCAAGCACAGAAAGAGCGTCTAGAAGATATGATTGCTGAATTACAAGTAAAATAATGATAAAAAGAGTGAGAGATAGTTCCAGGCTACCTCTCACTCTTTTTATTCATAATGAGGGAATCATTTTTAAATGATGAAACGCTTATTTACCGTACACTAAAAAGTTTCCTATGGTAAACTCTTGTTATTATTATATTCTGCAATTTGAAAATTATCAATAATTATAGAGGGGAATGTTCTAATTTTACAAATGAGCAGAAAGAGTAATTTACTTTTTATTTAAACCTATTACAAGGTGTTAAAGGGATTGAAGTGTTTATACATATTTCTCTTCCCAAAATGGTAATTATTTAAATGAAGAATAAATAAAGAAAAGCTTTCTTTTAAACAAAGAGGGCTTTTAAGTTTAACTTTGTGGAAATAAAAATGTTTGTCTAAACTTTCGTGCAGAATATTTCTTTCCATCCTTCATAACTCTAAAGGGTTCTTCTTTCCATGTTACAACTACTTCGATCTTTTTTGAGTCAACCGAAATAGGTTGATTTTGATGATGGAAGAAATTCTGGGAATCAGGGATTTTAAATGTGATTAATTCACTTTTAGTATTTGTATTTGGCTCGTCTCTATAGATTTCTACTGTAGCATCATAAACCTGTGCACCTAAGTTTCTCACATCGATACTATAGGTATTAAACATATCATTATCCTTCAAGTTTTTAACATCAGGTTTGTCTATCATTACTTTCCAATGTTCTGATGATTGAGATGTGGGAAGCTTTTCTGGTGTATAAGCGTAAGTATTAACAGAACCAAAAATGATGGAACACAAACAACTACCAACAAGTAAGATATGTGCTTTCTTCATTGTAGAACCCTCCAAATTAAAAGATAATAGTATTATCCTTCCAATTAGAGTTAATATACGTGATTCTTATTGTGCTAAACGGGCTAATGAACACGAATTCTATTGAACTTGATCCCTGGATCCGATACGATTAAGCTGATTGGTGTTATATACTTGGTGTAGTTAGGAATTCGGATGATACTCGATAAATCCAATCCATCCTTTCAAGCTGTGACCGATACACTTAATATACGAAAGATATAATAGAAAAAAGACCGATGGAGGAGCAAAACAAGCTCTATGAAAGGTGTAAAGAATAGAGAGGATAATCATGGAAATATACGAGAATCAGGTTTTTACAAAAACAAATCGTCTAGTTTTAAGAAGATTTAGGGTGAGTGATACAAAATACTTTCACTCATACCGTTCTAATCCAAAAGTTGCTATGTTTCAATCATGGGAGAATTATCAATATTCCGAAGCACAATCGTTTGTTAACGACCAAATAAGAAATATACCCAATCAACCAGGAACTTGGTTTCAATTTGCGATTGCTCTAGCTGAGAATAACCAGCTTATTGGAGACTGTGCGCTTCACACACCTTTACATGAACCTCGCATCGTAGAAATTGGATTTACTCTTTCTCCAGAATATCAGGGGAATGGATATGCAAGCGAAGCAGCCTCAGGTTTATTACATTATATATTTCATTCATTAGGAAAACACAAAGTAACTGCTTTCTCCGACGTTCGAAATCAAAAGTCTATTGCTGTCCTAGAGCGTGTAAACATGAGACGGGAAGGACATTTATTACAAAATTATATGTCAAAAGGACAATGGGTTGATGAGTATCAATATTCAATACTGGAGTCTGAATGGAAGTCCCAACAAATTGATCGAATAGATAAGAAAAGCAGAGGTTGATTTGCTCTTCTTCGTGAGAATTCTTACTAAGGTACAGTATTATAAGGATTTGTGCTCCATTATGTCGCCTAGATCTGTAGCAAACGAACTAGGCTTCTTTTTCACATCCAACATAAGTATACGTAATAGAATATTCTTAAACAGCTTAAAAAGTAAAAACCCAACCTCTGAGTCCTAAAGGTTGGGTTTTCTGTTGCAAAAATTTCATGTGGAAAGCTAATGAGCTTCTTGAGTAGTATGCCCCTATTATTGTTTTTTATCTTCATTTTTTCCCATTAGTTTAATTCCATTTTAGGAAGTTCTTCCATTACATCTATACGAAGGGGTGAAATGAATTCTAGGATATTTCCATCAGGATTTTCAAAGTATATTGCAGTACGAGCCTGATGATTATTCGGTAAGATTAAGGGTTGACGATCTGGAGCAAATCCTCAAGCTTTTATATACCTCCTTCTACGACCTAAGACGTAGCTAAAATTGCTTCTTCAGCGGCTATTTGAATATTTAAAGTTTCTCTATACTTAAATACATATAAAAATGGTTGGAGTGAAAAG
>JBEMAY010000114.1:0-3726 GCA_040274765.1 Psychrobacillus sp. | reverse complement strand
CTTCTCCTTTTATAGAAACAAAAAAACAGCGAACAAATCAACACACAATTTGCTCGCTGTTCTCTTATAGGTTAACTCTTTTTGTAGAAATGGGTGTTATTCTCTGTGGTAAATCCTACTTTTTTATATATGGAAAGAGCTTGATCATTGTCTGATTCTACATCCAAATAGACGGACGCTTTTCCCATACGATTGGCTTCGCACTTAACCCAGTTTAATAAGTTGGTTGCCACACCTTTACCACGTGCATTTTCATGGACAGAGAGACCTGTGACCCATAGCTTGTCACCGTCTTCAACTAAAGTAAACGTCCCTACTAATTCGTCACATAATTTAGCAATCATCAATTGGCGATTTGGTGTTTGCGTATTAAAGTCGATTAATGCTTTAGCTTCTTCTTCATTGTCGCCAAATGCATTTACTAATACCCGAACCACTTCTGACTCCTCATTAGTATATCGCGAAACTTCCACTTCACTATCTAATTCTTCTATTACTGCTTCAGCTGCCATCGTTCTCTCTTGAAAATCAAAAGTATAACCAAATTTGTGAAGAAGCTCCTGACCTGCTACAGAGCTGTCTGGAATTAGAGCGAAATCCGTAGCAGCTCCTCTTATTTCTAGATTCCTACCCAATTCTTTTACTAGTCTTTCTCCTATACCCAATCTTCGAGCACTAGGTAGAACAACACCACTCCATTCAAAATCTAGTGTTGCTATTCGATCTATCGAGGTTAAAACGCCGACTAATCGGTCGCTATCGTCATCATAAGCTATTAAGCAAAAACCTTTTGTGTAAAAATCAGATAGCTCTACCACACTTAGTAGTGTTGTATAATCCACCTGATCAGCTGTTTCTGCTTCAGCTATTAATTGCTTTATTTCTTCCATTGTCTCCTGGTCTAACGGAAAGGACACAGCCATTACAGATATATTCATTTATTTCTCCTTAAATCTTTGAATTCGTTAACATACTATAATATCTACCTCGTTTTTGCAATAGCTCTTCCTGTGGACCGGACTCCACTAGTCTTCCAGCTTCCATCACGAATATTAAATCAGCCTGTCGTATAGTATTTAATCGGTGTGCTATGACAAAACTTGTTCTACCTTCCATCAGTCGTTCAAGAGCCTCTTGAATTTTCATTTCTGTTACTGTATCGATGCTAGATGTTGCTTCATCTAACAACAGTATCGCTGGATCTGCAACAAGTGCTCGAGCAATGGATAATAACTGCTTTTGTCCTTGACTGATTTCCCCACCATCAGCCGATAAAATAGTATCGTATCCATTTGGCAATTTCATGATGAAGTCATGGGCATTAGCCTCTTTTGCTGCGTGGAGCACCTCTTCATCTGTCGCATTTAATTTACCGTATCGAATATTTTCTCTTACCGTCATTTCGAACAAAAATGGATCCTGTAGAACAAATGCTGTTTGGCTTCGTAGCGTATGTCGGGGCATCTTTTCAATAGGAATACCATCAACTAATATACTTCCACTATTTACTTCATAAAAACGGGCAAGTAACTGCATAATAGTAGTTTTTCCTGCTCCTGTTGCGCCAACTAATGCAGCAGTTTTTCCTGACTCCACATGGAAGGATACTTCGGAAATCGTCGGAGACTTATCTTCTTTGTTGTAATAAAATGTGACATTTTCAAAAGTCACATTCCCCTGTAGCTGATAATCTCCATTGTCTATAGCATCATCCTCTTCAATAGGCTCCTCCATAATAGCAAAAACACGTTCTGCACCTGCAATTGCAGAAAGCACCGTATTAAATTGGTTAGCTAAATCATTCAGTGGCCGTGTAAACTGTCTTGCATACTCCGAAAAAATAACAATTTCTCCAATTGTCACAAAGCCATGATATGCCAATACTCCACCCGCAGCTGCAACAAGCGTAAAGCTAGTATTATTCAATAAGTTCATCACTTTTGGAATAAAACCTGAATACGTTAACGCCCAAAATCCTGTTTGTCTTAACCGTTCACTTTTGACAGCAAACTCTTCTTGCATTCGTCCTTCTTGCGAAAAGGCTTTAACAATTCGTTGACCAGAAATCGTTTCTTCAATCATTCCGTTCAATTCACCAACAGCTTTTTGCTGCTCCTTGAACAATTTAGACGTCCTTTTCGTAATCCATCGCATAGCAAAATACATGAAAGGCACAATAATAAGCGTCACTAAAGTCATCAGCGGACTCAGTAAAAGCATAACGACTGTTGTCCCGACTAAAGTTAAAATACTTGAAAACACTTGGATAAAGGATGAGTTTAAAGTTTGGCTAACGTTTTCAATATCATTGGTCATACGACTCATTAACTCTCCGTACTGGCGTTTATCAAAAAAGGACACTGGGAGCTTCTGTAAATGCTCAAATAATCCTGTACGGAGTCTATAAATTGTTTGTTGAGAAATACCAATCATCCAATAACTTTGCAAATAAGTAGCGAGAGAGAAAAACAAGTAAACGATGAGTAATACTCCAATAATTTTGGAAAGACCGACAAAGATATTTTGAGAAATATGTTCATCTACAATTACTCCTATTAAATATGGTCCAACTAATGCTAAAGCAGAGCTAGCAACTACCATCAATAGAACGACTATTAACAAAAATCGCTGTTCATCGACCAACTTCCATATTTGCTTTAATACTCCCTTCCAATCGGAAGCTTTATCGATTTTCTTTTTATGATTTCTTTTTAAATCTTCTTTAGTAATAATAGGCTCATAACCAAAAGGTTTACGAATGAAGTTCATCAGGCTCTCCCCCCTCTGCTTGCGATTCAGCTATTGCTTTATAGAGAGAAGAGTCCTTCAGCAATTCATCATGCATGCCATAGGCTGATACTTGACCTTCTTCTAATAATAAAATGTAATCTGCACCCTTTGCAGTTCGGATTTTCTGTGTGATAACAAGCATTGTTGCATTTTCTTCCTCCAAAGCTTCCCATAATGCGTTTTCTGTCGAGACATCTAATGCACTGGTGCTATCATCCAGTAATAATATTTCTGGTTTTCTAACGAGTGCACGCGCAATGGAAAGTCTCTGCTTTTGACCACCAGATAAATTGACTCCCTTTTGACCAACTCTTGTATTGTATTGGTCCGGGAATTGTTCAATTGAATCATGTATTTGCGCTTGATTGGCAGCTTCTCTTAATAACTCTTCCGTAGCAGCCTGATCCCCCCAGCCAAGGTTTTCCTCTATACTTCCAGTAAAAAGTATAGATTGTTGAGGAACGAGTCCAATTATTTTCCTTAACTCTTTTAATGGCCATTCTTTAACATCGATTCCATCTATTAATATAGTTCCTTCTGTTGCATCGAAAAACCTTGGTATTAAATTGAGAAGAGTCGATTTACCAGAACCAGTTGCTCCCATAATCGCCAGCTTGGATCCAGGTTTAACCTTAAAGGAAACGTCTCTTAATACGGGTATATCAGTCGTAGGATAATGAAATGACACATGCTGAAACTCAATTTCACCTATTCTTGGAGTTGCTTCTTCAGAGTCTGTATTAATAACTTCAATTCCTTCTTCTACAAGGAGGACTTCTTCCATACGTTCAGAGGATGCTTTCGCTCTAGAGAAGAAAATAATAATGAAAGCAAACATTGAAAAGGCTCCCGTCATACGCATCGCATAGTTAATAATTGCTACTAACTCACCTAGTTCCACATTTCCTGTTCTAATTTCTTTTGCACCAAACCAAA
>JBEMAY010000113.1:0-4206 GCA_040274765.1 Psychrobacillus sp. | reverse complement strand
GTGACCCGTAAGATTAACTATTTTCTCTGTATATACGGAAGGGAATAATAGAAAGAATAAAAGAAGAATTGATATAATACCCGGAAAACTGATTAAGCTTATACCCTTCATTTTTAATATTTCATATAACCCTATTGCAGCAATTGCATAAATTAGAACAGTAAATACAGGTCCTCCTAGTAGAACAATAGGAAGAAAGAGCGCTAAAGCCACCGCACCCGTGATGATTCTTGTTTTCAATTTGTTTCTTCCTCCTTAATTCCACCATATCTTCTATTACGTTTTTGAAAAGTTTCAATTGCATCTAGTAAACAGCCCTCATCAAAGTCAGGCCATAAAGTGTCTGTAAACCAAAATTCCGTATAAGCAAGCTGCCAAAGCATAAAGTTACTTAATCTAACCTCTCCACTTGTTCTAATGAGTAAATCTGGTTCGGTCAAATCCTTTGTCATTAGATAACCATTGAGCTTACTTTCTGATATATCTTCTACTAACATATTGCCACTTTGAACATCACATGCTATTTTTTTTATAGCTTGCACAATTTCATCTCTGCTTCCGTAATTTAAAGCAAAATTTAAAATGAGTCCATTATTATCAGCAGTCTCTTCCATTGCTTTTGTTACAGCTTTCTTAGTATGCTCTGGTAAAAGATCAATATTACCCATCATTCGTACTTGAACATTTTGTTCAATCAGCTCAGGTAAATACGTGTTTAGAAATTCCTCAGGTAAACGCATTAAGAATTCAACTTCGACTTTGGGTCTTTTCCAATTTTCTGTTGAAAATGCATATAAAGTGAGCGTTTTTATACCTAATTCATTTGCAAACCTCGTTATCTTCTTTACCGTTTGCATTCCTTCATGATGACCTGCGATTCTCGGTAGGGCTCTTTTTTTTGCCCACCTACCATTACCATCCATAATGATAGCAATATGGTCCGGTAATTGTTCTTTTTGGGCATTTTCCACCCGATCATTTAAATAATGACTTATCGCTTGATCATTTTTACGAATAAGTTTTTTAAACATGCATTAACCTCCACTTTAAACCTTCTCGAAGCATATATCTTATCATAACAAATAAAGACGAATATAAAAAGGCGTCCTACTAAAAGGACGCCTTCTTCGAATAAAAGTTCAACTGTAAGACTGACTAGAAGAGCTTAAACTTCTAGAATTTCTTTTTCTTTGTCTTTTGTGATTGCATCAATTTTTTCAATATTTGCATCTGTGATTTTTTGTATTTCTTCTGTATAGCTTCTTAAATCATCTTCTGTAATTTCTCCAGCCTTCTCCAGCTTTTTCAAATCGTCATTTCCATCACGACGTACGTTACGAATATTTACTTTAGCTTCTTCTGCTTCTTTTTTCACTTGTTTCACTAAGTCTTTACGACGTTCCTCTGTAAGTGCAGGAATGGCAATACGAATTAGGTTACCATCGTTTGTTGGCGTAATCCCTAAATCTGACTTCATAATCGCTTTTTCGATATCTCCTAAAATGGATTTATCATATGGCTGAATTGTTAATAAACGTGCCTCAGGTGTTGAAATACCAGCCATTTGGTTAATTGGAGTTGGAGCACCGTAATAATCTACAGTTATTTTGTCTAATAATGCAGCACTTGCACGACCAGCACGGATAGAAGCCAATTCTCTAGTATACACTTGAATAGTTTTAGCCATTTTATCTTTAGTTTGCTCTATAACTTGTTTCGGCATTATGAATTCCTCCTAACGACTGTTCCGATAGAATCACCTAGGACAGCCTTTTTAATATTTCCGTTCTCCATAATTGAGAATACAATAAGTGCAATATCATTGTCCATACATAGAGTGGACGCAGTTGAGTCCATTACTTGCAGACCTTGCTGAATTACTTCCAAGAAAGATAATTCATCATATTTCACTGCTGTTTTATCTGTTTTAGGATCAGCAGAATACACACCATCTACATTATTTTTAGCCATTAAGATCACATCAGCTTCGATCTCTGCTGCTCTTAAGGCTGCTGTAGTATCAGTCGAGAAGTATGGATTACCCGTCCCCGCTGCAAAGATTACTACACGTTTTTTCTCCAAATGACGAATAGCTCTTCTTCTAATGTACGGTTCTGCCACTTGTCTCATTTCAATGGAAGACTGTACACGAGTTTCAACTCCACATTGCTCTAGAGAATCTTGTAGTGCCAATGAATTCATGACCGTTGCTAACATGCCCATATAATCCGCATTTGCTCGGTCCATGCCCATCTCACTTCCAATTTTACCTCTCCAAATATTGCCTCCACCAACTACAACAGCAACCTCTACCCCAAGATCCACTACTTCCTTCACTTGCTCAGCTACTGATTTAATAATTTCAGGTGACAATCCGAATCCTTTTTCTCCAGCTAATGCTTCGCCACTTAGTTTTAAAACGATTCTTTTATATTGTGGTGTGCTCATAGATATCCTCCATCTCTTTTCTTGAAAAATAGGGAACACAAATTACGTGCTCCCTAGAGTTTTTCTATAAAATAAGAACTTAAAGTTCTTATTATTAGTTATTTCCTTTAACTTGGCTCATAACTTCTTCAGCAAAGTTGTCTTCACGTTTTTCAATACCTTCACCAACAGCATAGCGAGTGAATGATACTAGTTTACCACCAGTTGATTCAACAAAAGCGCGTACTTTTTGGTCTGGATTTTTAACGAAAGATTGGTCTAATAAACACACTTCTTCAAAGTATTTACCAAGGCGACCTTCTACCATTTTAGCAACGATATTTTCAGGTTTACCTTCGTTTAATGCTTGTTCAGTTAAAATTTTACGCTCATGTTCTACTTCTTCAGCTGATACTTCATCACGAGAAATATACGATGGGCTTAAAGCTGCGATGTGCATAGCAACGTCTTTAGCTGCTTGGTCATCAGTAGATCCTTCAAGAACAGTTAGAACACCAATGCGTCCACCCATGTGTAGGTACGGTCCAAAAGCATCTGCATCTGTTTTTGTTTCAATAACAAAACGACGTAGAGTGATTTTTTCTCCGATTTTTGCTACTGCGTTAGAGATAGCGTTTTCTACTGTTACACCTTCTTGAATATTAGAAGCTAGTGCTTCTTCTACTGAAGCCGGTTCAGTAGCTAATAGGTGAGACGCTACATCTTTAACTAATGTTTGGAAACCTTCGTTTTTAGCAACGAAGTCAGTTTCTGCATTCATTTCTAATAATACAGCTTTGTTTCCATCGATTTGGATGTAAGTTGTACCTTCAGCTGCGATACGATCAGCTTTTTTAGCTGCAGAAGAAAGACCTTTTTCACGTAAGAAGTCAATTGCTGCTTCTAGGTTACCGTCTGTTTCTACTAAAGCTTTTTTACAATCCATCATACCTGCGCCAGTTTTTTCACGCAATTCTTTTACCATTTGAGCTGTAACTGCCATTATAAATTCCTCCTAGTACGAATCATGTCGTTTTCTCAAAAAAAGGTGATAAGTGGTTTGGCCGCTTATCACCTGTTACTTACATGTGTCTTACTCAGCAGCAACTTCAGCTGAAGCTACTTCTGCATCTTCACCTTGTCTTGCTTCTAGTAATGCATCCGCCATTTTAGCAGTTAATAATTTCACTGCGCGAATTGCATCATCATTTGCAGGGATTACATAGTCGATTTCATCTGGGTCACAGTTTGTATCAACGATTCCTACTAATGGAATGTTCAATTTACGAGCTTCTGCTACTGCGATACGCTCTTTACGTGGGTCAACTACGAACATAACATCCGGAATAGCTTTCATGTCACGGATACCGCCTAAGAATTTAACTAGACGTTCGTGTTCTTTTTTAAGTTGAACAACTTCTTTTTTAGGAAGTACAGAGAAAGTTCCGTCTTCTTCCATTTTTTCAATCGCTTTTAAGCGTGCAACACGTTTTTGAATAGTACCGAAGTTAGTTAAAGTACCACCTAACCAACGTTGGTTGATGTAGTAGTTACCAGAACGTTCAGCTTCTTCTTTAATAGCTTCTTGAGCTTGTTTTTTAGTTCCAACGAAAAGAACTTTACCGCCGTCTTGACCTACTTGGCGCATGAAGTCATAAGCTTCTTCTAATTTTTTCACCGTTTTTTGAAGATCGATGATGTAGATTCCGTTACGTTCAACAAAAATGTATTTTTTCATTTTTGGATTCCAACGGCGAGTTTGGTGACCGAAGTGTACAC
>JBEMAY010000112.1:0-4464 GCA_040274765.1 Psychrobacillus sp. | reverse complement strand
TCATTGCTAATATGGAAAAGATAAATATTTGAGTCAGTAGAATAGTCCATGTTCGAGAGTCTGAGACAAATGGAAATATGGTAAATGCAGCGATAATTAGCAACAATACGCCATGTTTAACTTGAAATGTTGATTTTAACTTCATCCTTGTATCATCCTTTCGCAGTAAACAAACCTTGCGGACGGAAGATTAATACGACTGCCATGAGCAGCATATTTACCGCAAGCGATAGAGCTGGAACATAATATGCCATGAAGCTGCCTGACAAACCAACTAAAATAGCTGCCATTAATGATCCTGGAAAGCTACCCATCCCCCCAATGACTACTACAATGAAGGCTAATATTGCATACTCCATCCCCATTTCAGCGTATACCACACCTGAATAGGGTGCCATCAAAGCACCACCTAATGCTGCCAGTGCTGCACCTGTCATAAAAACATATAAAAAAACCTTTTTTATATTTATACCTAACGCCTGCACCATCTCTTTGTTCATCACACCAGCGCGTACAGTTAGACCGATTTTTGTACGCTTTAAAATAAATTGGAAAATTCCAAACACAATGAATCCAATGGTGATAATAAATAAGCGATATTTAATAATGATGACATCTCCAACCTCCCAGCTTCCAGTTAACAGAGGGGGAACTTTTGCTGGAATTTGGTTAGGTCCGAAAACGACCTTCAGCATTTCAGATAAAACAATCATGAATCCTAGAGTAATTAATATTTGTTGTACATGGTTTCCATAAACAGGTGTGATAATTAGCTTTTCAGTTATAAATCCCAATAAGGCTCCCGTTAGAACAGCTCCTATCAGAGCTAAGGTAAAGCTTTCGGTCAAACTGTAAAACCATACTCCAGAAAAAGCACCCCAGGCAAATAAGCCCCCATGTGCAAAGTTTAAGACATCCATTAATCCAAATATTAAGGTTAACCCAGCTGCCAATAAAAATATCAACATGCCAGTGGCCAATCCGTTTATCAATAAATTGATAATCAACTCCATAAAGCTTCCTCCTTCACCCAATACCGAGATATTTTCTCTTCAATTCTTCATCTTGGATTAGCTCACGCATTTGTCCCGATTGAACAGTTTCACCATCATCGATTAGTGTATATGTATCCCCGATTTTACTAGCCATCATAAAATTTTGTTCTACCAGGATAATAGTAGTCTGCTTCTTCATCTCTATTATTGCTTCCATCACCTTTTCAATAACGACCGGTGCTAGACCTTTTGAAGGTTCGTCTATTAATAGAAGTTTACTTTCATTCACGAAAGCCCTGGCCATTGAAAGCATTTGTTTTTGTCCTCCAGATAAATGCCCTCCATCCTTTTTCCAATACTTTTTCAGATCTGGAAATAGCTCTAGGACGTAATCCTGTCTTTCTTTTGCAGCATTATCTTCCTTTCTCATGGCCACCTTTAAATTTTCCTCAACTGTTAATGCTCCGAATATACCTTGATCCTCGGGCACATACCCGATACCACTTGAAGCAATCTGATGGGTAGCGCGCGAGGCAATTGAAGAGTCATCGTATTGTATGATTCCTTTGGAGGCAGGTGTAAGGCCCATAATCGTTTTTAAAGTGGTGGTTTTCCCTGCTCCATTTCGACCAAGCAGCACACTCACTTCTCCTGCCTTCGCTTCAAAAGAGACTCCCTGCAAAATGTGATATTGACCAATATAAGTGTGTACATTTTCTAATTTAAGCAAGGTGCTCATCGTATAAACCTCCCAAATATGCATTTTGAACGGTTTCATTGTTCATGATTTCATTGGGGCTACCATCAGCAAGCAGCCTTCCATTGAACAAAACCATAATAGAGTCGGACAGATCCAAAATCATATCCATTTTATGTTCAATCAACAAAATCGTTTTGTCGCCCTTTTGTTTAATCTGCTTGATCACATCTAATATAGCTGGAACCTCCTCTAAAGACATACCAGCGGTCGGCTCATCCAACAACAGCACCTCTGTATCTAAAGCAAGAAGCATGGCAATTTCTAATTTTCTTTTTTCTCCATGAGAAAGCTCATTGGCAAAGGCATATGCTTTTTTAGACAGTAAAACCATCTCCAGCAGCTGTTCTGCCTCTTCCTGAAATTTATGATAGCTACTAAAATGACGAAGCATTTGATAACGGACCTTTTGTTTCGATTGCACCGCAAGCCTAACGTTTTCCATGACAGTGAGATTTGGGAATACATTTGTTATTTGAAAGGATCTACCTAAGCCTTGACGCGTCCTCTCAATGGAAGAATACTTAGCCAACGATTGACCTTTATAAAATACATCTCCTTCTGTTGGCTTCAATTCACCACTAATTAAATTAAAAAAAGTTGTCTTTCCAGCTCCATTCGGACCAATAATGGATTTGAAATGTTTTTCGGGCATCACAAAATTCACATGGTCAACTGCAATTTGACCTCCAAATTTGATTGTCAAATTTTCCGTTCTTAATATAGGTTCCACTCGAATTGACTCCTCTCTTAAAGACTAACCTTGCTCTAGAAAAAATCTTTAACAAGGTTAGTTTCATTCCTGATCCTTGTTAGGCAGTCAGTTGCTTAAAATTCTATAGTATCGTTACTTCTTGTTTATAATTGGTGGCTCCGTTTCCTCCGGTGACAATTCTCGGATCAGAACCGGCACTGGGTATGGGATACCATCCTGTTTTTCTAGCTTAATAGAATATAAGGATTGAAGCGCCTGATGATCTTCCGCCCGGAACGTCATTTTTCCTTTTGCAGTTTCAAAGGACATACCTTCCATCAACTTAATAAGTTCATTGGCATCTGTATTTCCCTCAGATTTTTTTAATGCTTCTACGATGGCAATGGCAGCTGACATACCACCAGGAGTGAATAGATCAGGGACTTCTCCATTAAAACGTTTTTTATGCTCCTCAACTAACCAATCATTAATTTCATTGTCTGGTAGTGTGTGATAATAAACCGAGAATCCCTCCATACCAATTAGCGGCTCCATAATAGATAGAGCAGGGATATCTGGTGCACCCGTAGAGATTTTTATTCCTTTATCTTGCAATTTTAAGTCAGCAATTTGGTTCCAAGGTGAGTTAGCCCCCGCCCAAACGACGAAAAGATAATCTGGTTTCGCTTGAATTATCTTTTGTAGATTAGACGTGAAATCTGTTGCAGCAGGGTCCGCGTATTCTTCTAATACGATTTCAGCCCCTAATTTTTCAGCTGCTGCTTTAAACGCTGTAACTCCGTCCCAACCAAAGGAGTAGTCTGGAGCAAATGTCGCTATCTTCACTCCTTCTTTAGCAATCGCTGCTGCTCCTGCAACCGCATCCTGAGAAGAATTTCGAGCTGTGCGGAATATATATGGATTAAATTCTGATCCCGTGATACTATCAGCTACTGCTGGTTCTACGATCATAATCTTTTCATATTCCTCTGCAAGAGGCAGAACAGCTAACGTATCTCCTGAGCTAGAGGAACCAACTAAGAAATCTACTTCATCCTCTTCTAAAAGCTTTGTGGCTTTTTGAACAGCAACCTCAGGTTTAGTCTCTGTATCCTCGTAAACAACCTCAATTTTCTTGCCAGCTATCTCCATTGTCCCTCCAGTTGCATACTCTAAGCCAAGCTCGAAACCATTTTTAGTTTGCTTCCCGTATGACTCTAGTGCTCCAGTCAACGAAGCAAGTACACCAATTTTAATAGTCCCGCCTTCTTGTACCTCGCCTGAAACAGGAGTAGTTTCACCTGACTCCTCACCAGTCTCAGCAGCATCATCACTACAAGCCGCACTAAAAAATAAAACCGATAATAGCGTTAGAAATAGAATCCATTTTTTCAATGCTGTTAACCTCCCAATTAGTTTGTAAGCGCTCTCATGCTTCGTTTTAACTGTACAAAATTGGAGTTACAAATAAGTTACAAAGTGAAAAAATGGCAGCCAAGTAAAATGAAAAAGCTTCGAAAATTTTACTGTTCGTAAATTTTCGAAGCCTTTTTAAGTTTTATTCGATAGCAGATAATTCATGATCGATAATTTCTTTCATTTTAATCGTGCCTATCGCTCCATTGCTAAACGTATTGGATTCACGCCAGTATACTTGTCTAAAATGAATACCATTGTGTAGCTCTATTTGTAAAAAGACTCTAGAACCATCCATTCCTAAAGATCCAACATCTTCTAGTGTTAATGCATTCCAGGTATCAATAAATTGTTGAACCGACTCTGGACTGAACGCGTGTATTTTTCTTCCGTCCTCTGTACTTTCCATATATATGTTGCTGACCAACCCTTCTAATGGGTAAAGTGCTCCAGCTGTTTTTGCTTTTTCATTGGTTTCCACTACAAACACCTTGTCATTTACTTGCACCGCTAAGGATGACGGAATTCCCTTTACCTCGTAAATTGATGAACCTATCTCAGCGTAAGTCGCATCACCATTTTGCATCTTATGATTACTACAT
>JBEMAY010000111.1:0-4603 GCA_040274765.1 Psychrobacillus sp. | reverse complement strand
TGACTATATTGAGTCAGTGGCGGAGGCAATTGTACAGACCGTGCTAGTAACTGGTGGTAGATGCTTTGTGTTATTTACCTCACAGGATATGCTGCGAAAAACGGTTGAGTTAATACAAGAGACTAATCTTCTCGAGGATTATATGCTATTTGCACAAGGTATTACTACGGGGAGTAGAATGCGCCTATTAAAATCCTTTCAACGGTTTTCTAAATCGGTGCTTTTCGGTACGAATAGTTTTTGGGAGGGTGTGGATGTACCAGGTGAAGCCTTGTCCGTCGTTATCATGGTACGTTTACCATTTTCATCTCCAGATGACCCATTGTTTAAAAAACGTGCAGAATTAATGAGCAAAAACGGACTTAATCCGTTTTCATCTTATTCTTTGCCAGAAGCAGTTTTAAGATTTAGACAAGGATTTGGTCGTTTGATTCGTTCCTCCGCAGACAAGGGAGTATTTATCGTTTTAGATCGAAGAATTGAGACGAAGTCGTATGGGGTTGATTTTTTACAGGCCATACCTAATATTCCTGTAAAGAAAGTCTCACTAGAAAATATAGTCCTAGAGCTAGAAAATTGGTATACTAATAAGGATGAGTATTAGAAAGCGGGTAGAAATATGGAAAATAAAATCGAAGTGATCTCCACTGTCACCGTTCAATACCAATCAGATCTATACAAAATAGTAGATGCATTGAACCGTTCCTTAAAGGAAAAGGATATAATGTTTGGATTGGCATTAGATAAAGAAGACCAAGAAAAAGCAGTCTTCACCATTTACAGGACCTAAATATGGCACTTAAAAGATGGCTATTATTTATCGTTATTTTTACCATTAGCCTAGCCGCAATCCTAAGCATACTTATATATACTCAAGCCCGAGAACCATACAAGGAAGCCTTATCGTCTGCAGAATCTTATACATTAAAGAATAACTTATTGGAGACAATTGATGAATCCTATGTGTATAATAGTACCGACTCTTATCAGACGATTATAGGTAACACGAAAGATGGCTCCAAGAAAGCATTTTTTATCCCCCAGAAGGCAAATGAAGAGCCTATCATGGAGGTAAGCTTTGAAGAGGGTATATCAAAAGAAGAGGCTATCTCCATTGTTTTGGATGGAGAGCAAGATAGTAAGGTGCTCCACGCTAAGCTAGGTGTGGAAGAGGTTGGACCTGTTTGGGAGATTACCTTTGTCAATTCAAAGAATAATCTAAATTACGTATATCTATTATTTGATAATGGAGACTGGTGGAAGAGAATATCCAATTTGTAAAATTTATTTATGACTATGGAGGACAACATGAAAAAAATTATGATTAAAGATATGGCCAACCATGTTGGAGAAACAATAAAACTTGGCGCTTGGCTTGCAAACAAACGCTCTAGCGGAAAGATTGCTTTTTTACAGCTACGTGATGGCTCCGGCTTCGTACAAGGGGTAGTTGTTAAGGAAGTTGTTGGAGAGGAAATTTTCCAAACGGCTAAGGGATTAACTCAAGAAACTTCTATGTATATTATAGGAGAAGTAACTAAAGATGAACGATCTTCTTTTGGATATGAGCTACAAGTAAAAGAAATTGAAGTCATTCACGCTGCGGTTGATTATCCTATCACACCAAAAGAGCATGGAACTGAATTTCTTATGGACAACCGTCATTTATGGCTTCGTTCTAGAAAACAACACGCAATTATGAAAATTCGTAATGAAATAATTCGTGCTACATATGAATTCTTCAATGAAAATGGATTTGTAAAAATGGATCCACCAATCTTAACTGGATCTTCTCCTGAAGGAACTTCAGAGCTTTTCCATACAAAATATTTTGATGAGGATGCATATTTATCCCAATCAGGACAACTATACATGGAAGCTGCAGCAATGGCTTTAGGAAAAGTATTCTCCTTTGGACCAACATTCCGTGCGGAAAAATCTAAAACACGTCGTCACTTAATTGAGTTTTGGATGATTGAGCCGGAAATGGCGTTTGTAGAATTCGATGAGAATTTAGAAGTACAAGAGCAATACGTGGCTTATATCGTGCAGTCTGTGCTTAAAAACTGTCAATTAGAATTAGAACGTTTAGGCCGCGATACTTCTAAATTAGAAAAAATTCAAGCACCATTCCCACGTATCACTTATGATGATGCAATCAAGTTCTTACATGAAAAAGGCTTTGATGATATTGAATGGGGAGATGATTTCGGATCACCACATGAAACAGCTATCGCAGAAAGCTATGATATGCCTGTTTTCATCACTCATTACCCTATAGGCATCAAACCTTTCTACATGCAGCCTCATCCAGACAGAGATGATGTTGTATTATGTGCTGATTTAATTGCTCCTGAAGGATATGGAGAGATTATCGGTGGATCAGAACGTATTCATGACTATGATCTTTTAAAGCAACGTCTTGCAGAGCATAAATTAGATGAGTCAGCCTATGCGTGGTATTTAGAGCTTCGTAAGCAAGGGTCTGTTCCTCACTCAGGATTCGGGCTTGGATTAGAGCGTACAGTAGCTTGGTTAAGTGGTGCAGAACACGTTCGTGAATCTATTCCATTCCCTAGATTATTAAACCGTTTATATCCATAATTTCATTCAGAAAGAATAAACTACGTTTAGTTTTTCAACGTATTATATAAGAAAGGGAGTGCGAGTATGCATAAGCGAAATCGGCTCCGAATCTGGACAGAGCAGGGAAATGTAACCATTTCCCAGCTTTTTTTTAGCCATTACAAGGCCATTAATGTCAAGGATGAGGAAGCTATTCTGCTATTACATCTAATCGCTTTTGGAGAAGCGGGTAACCATTTTCCAACCCCTCAAAACTTAGTGGAACGTACACATTTTAATGAACATAAAGTAGTGACGATTTTACAGCGTCTTGTCCAAAAGGGATTAATCCAAATTGAGCAGCATATGGACGAAAATGGAGTCCATTATGAATACTATGATTTTAATCATTTATGGGAACTTTTGGTCGATTGCATAGAGCAACAAAACCTTAAAGAAGAAGACGAAGAAGTGAAGGGCGAAGAAGGCGAGATTTACAAATTATTTGAAGCTGAATTCGGTAGGTTATTATCTCCAATGGAGTATGAAACAATTGGGATGTGGTTTGATCAGGACAAGCATTCCGCCTCGTTAATAAGGCTTGCTTTGAAAGAGGCTGTCTTATCTCAAAAGCTAAGCTTGCGCTATATAGATCGCATATTGTTTGAATGGAAGAAGAAAAATATTAAAACAGTAGAAGCTGCAGAAAACCAATCAGCTCAATTTAGACAGCACATACCAATGCAAAGACCAAAGGAGCAAACCTTGAACACCGCGAAAGTTCCTTTTTATAATTGGTTAGAAGAAAGAGAGTAGGTGGATACGTTGCTTACAAAGGCCCAATGGCATTTTTGCTTAGAGGAAATGGAAAGGATGTTTCCGGATGCTCATTGTGAGTTAGTCCACGATAATCCTTTTGAATTATTAGTAGCTACACTTTTATCGGCGCAATGCACGGATGTTCTAGTAAATAAAGTCACTAAAGATTTGTTTCAAAAATATAAAAAGCCAGAAGATTATTTAGCAGTTTCCATAGAAGAGCTACAAGGCGATATACGATCTATCGGTCTATACCGTAATAAGGCAAAGAATATTCAAGCGCTTAGTAAACAGCTTATTGAGTTATATGATGGTAAAGTTCCAGCAGACAGAGACTTGTTAACTACTTTTCCTGGAGTAGGACGTAAAACTGCTAATGTTGTTGTATCTGTTGCTTTTGATATTCCAGCAATAGCGGTTGATACGCATGTAGAAAGAGTATCGAAGCGATTAGGTCTATGTCGATGGAAGGACTCTGTCTTACAGGTTGAGGAGACGTTAATGAAGAAGACTCCGATCGAATCCTGGTCTAAGGCACATCACCAGCTAATATTTTTTGGCCGTTATCATTGTAAGGCACAAAATCCTAATTGCCCGCAATGTCCATTACTGCCAGTGTGCAGAGAGGGTAAGAAAAGGATGAGTAAAGTTGTCCAAACTTAAAAAAGAAGATTTCGTTGGACTTTTTTCAAAGTGGTCAGAGATGCGAGTAGAGATACAAATGCTTTATGCCGAAAGAAAGATCGGCTCTGATAATTTAATGGAAGAAGGGATTGATTTGCTAACCGAGTTGATCGGTATGGCTGATGGTACTTACCCGTTAAATTATAAAGAACGCTTTTCTTTTATAAAACAAAACTATAAGACATATGCTGCCTTTCGCCAACTGGATGAATTATTTAAAGAAACGGAAAAAAAGCTTGCTCTTAGATTTGCTGTGGAATCAAGAAAATCTTAATTATTCAACACACTGTCCCATATAAATTGCCTATTAGAAGTTAGACACTAACTAACATACATAGGCAGTTCATATGGGGCATTTTTAGATATGAGGCTCTATTTATCCTATAACACATAAAAAAGTAACTAAAATAAATCCCATCCATTCGTCCATCTGTACAAATGTTAATTTAAATATGTACAAAGTTGCTTGAATAAATATGTACAAAAATGATCATTTCTTTATACTAATCTAGAGGTGATTAGTATGTATATATAT
>JBEMAY010000110.1:0-4827 GCA_040274765.1 Psychrobacillus sp. | reverse complement strand
TTAAGATATGCCAACTTGATTTTGGCATATCTTATGTTTCAAATAAGCCCGTTTGGAATGAAGTTATATATCGAATACCAGCTACCGTTCAACTAGCCATAGCGAGTATATTAATAGCGGTGTTTGTCAGCGTGCCTCTTGGGTTTCTCGCAGGAGTAAAGAAAGGCAGCGTTATTGATCATTTTAGCCGTTTACTTTCCTTTTTTGGTGCATCTATTCCAACTTTTTGGCTGGGCTATATACTGGTTTTTTTCTTTTCTGTTAAGCTTAACCTTTTTCCAGTTGAGGGAATTGGGACATGGCAGCATCTTGTACTGCCTTCCATTACGCTAGCTCTTCCTTTAATAGCAATGTATACAAGATTGTTACGTGCGAGTGTTCTTGAAAACTTGCAACAACCATATGTGCTATTTGCTCGAACTAGAGGACTTAAAGAAAAAACGATTATGACAAAACATGTGCTGAGAATTGCTATTTCCCCAATGATAACTGGGCTTGGAATGAATCTTGGAAAATTGCTTACGGGCACAATTATCGTTGAATCGGTTTTTTCTTGGCCTGGATTTGGGCGTTATTTCATTGAAGCTATTTTTAATCGTGATATACCTGTTATACAATGCTACGTGCTAATAGCAGCCAGTTTGTTTATTTTGAGTAATTTAATTGTAGATATAGTTCAAATGTATATAGACCCGCGTATTTCCAGGAAAGAAGGACAGCATCGATGATAACAAGTATACGTACGATATTTAAAAGTCAAAAAGTAATTCCCATATGTTCAACAATATTAGGTATTCTTTTTATCATCGCCATATTGGCCCCTTGGATTACACCAAATGATCCCATTGCCGTCAATTTAGCTTATAAATTGCAGCCTCCAAGCTGGGATTTCCCATTAGGAACTGATCATTTAGGAAGATGTAACTTGTCACGTATTTTATATGGAGCACGCATCTCATTAGGTTTTGCTATACTTATTTTCATTTCATCGTTAGCAATTGGTTTAATTATTGGAACGTTTTCAGGTTATAAAGGCGGTTGGATTGATCATATTTTAATGAGATTTTGCGATGGTGTTATGGCTTTTCCAAGCCTTATTCTTGTACTAGGATTGGTTGGTATATTTGGACCTGGACTGTCACAAGTAATCTTAGCGCTGATGCTTGTACAATGGGTTTATTACGCGAGAATGTTCCGAGGAATGGTCCTTAGTTTGAAAGAACAGAACTTCATCTCCGCTGCGAAGATCAGCGGTTCTTCTCAATGGAAGATCATTAAAAATCATATTATCCCCAATGTGTTACCTCCGCTTGTTGTAATGGGTACGTTGGAAATGGGATGGGCTATCATGGATATATCTGCTATGTCTTTTCTGGGATTAGGCGTCCAGTCTCCTACACCTGAATGGGGAGCAATGATTCACGAAGGAAAATCATATATTCGGACGAATCCAGAACTGATGCTTTATCCAGGTTTGTCTATTATGCTTGTTATTGTTACATTCAATCTATTAGGCGAAGCGTTATCAGAACGTTACGGTGTCAAACGTCGATTTTGAAAAGGAATGAAGAAAGTTGGGAACAGAAGAGTCAAAAGTGTTACAAGTTAGAGATTTACGTGTTCAAATAAAAACAAAAAATGGTGTTGCAACTCTTGTTCAAGATATAAATTTTGAACTGAAGCCTGGGGAAATTCTTGGTCTTATTGGTGAAAGCGGTTGTGGTAAAACCGTTACAAGCATGTCCATTCTCCAGCTCCTCAATCGTAAGGAAACAACAATTGAAGGGAGCATAACGCTAAAAGGCCAAGAATTAAATGGTTTAGCTGAGAAAGAAATGCGTAAGATTCGTGGAAAGGATATAGCCTTTATTATGCAAAACCCGATGAATGCTTTTACGCCAGTTTTTACTATTGGACACCAATTTATTGAGACTATTCGCTCTCATACGCATTGGAATAAAAAACAGGCAACAGAGCTTGCCGTTGAGTCAATGAAACAAGTGAATTTACCTGACCCTGACAAGCTTTTGAAATACTATCCTTTCCAACTGAGTGGGGGTATGCTTCAACGATTAATGATTGCTATTGCCGCAAGCCTGCATCCAGCTATTATTATTGCAGATGAACCGACAACCGCGTTAGATGTAAACAATCAGAAGAATGTACTACATCATTTAGATAAAATTCGTTCTGAATATGGTTCAGCAATTTTATTAATCTCTCACGACCTAGGAGTTATCTCTGAAATGGCAGATGAAGTAGCCGTTATGCAACATGGGAAAATAGTAGAAAAAGCAGGTGTATTTCAGCTATTTGATTCACCAACGCATGAGTATACAAAGAAACTGCTAAATGCAAGACCAGCATTATATTTAGAAGAACCTGTGATCAACTTAATTTGATATGTAAAAAGCATTTTATAAGAGGTGAACAAGTGAGTTTATTACAAGTAAATGAAGTCACTCATAGCTACGGAAACCGAACGTTTTTTAAATGGCAAAATCGTTCTAAGAAAGTACTTTCTGATATCTCCTTCTCTATTGAAGAAGGGACATGCTTAGGAATGCTTGGTACGAGTGGAGCCGGTAAAAGTACTTTAGGAAAAGTAATTCTCGGCTTGGAAAAGCCACAGCATGGACAGGTTCTTTTTCAAGGACATGACATCTATACTGTAGATAAATATACTCGCCAAAAAATTCGGCGTGATCTTCAAGTTGTTTTTCAAGATTCGTACTCAGCAGTTAATCCCCGAATGACGGCTGAACGTATTATTGCAGAACCGTTAGAAAACTATGAAAAATTAACATTGGCTGAACAAAAACGAACCGTGATTGAGTTATTAGAAAGAGTAGGGCTTGATGAAAAAGACTTAAAAAAATATCCGCATCAATTTAGCGGCGGTCAGCTGCAAAGGATCAATATTGCAAGGGCAGTCTCTCTTAAGCCAAAGCTCATTGTTTTAGACGAATCTGTAAGCAGTCTAGACATGGTTACGCAAACTCTCATTTTAGAACTATTAAAGGAGTTAAAAGAAGACTTTGGTCTGTCGTATTTTTTTATTACACATGATATCAAAGCTGCTTATATGATTAGCGATACATTAGGTGTATTAGAAAAAGGAGAATTAATCGAATACTATAATTCGAAAAATCAGTTCTTTACTTCAAACAATGCTGTGGTAAAAGAGATGAGAAGTTCTATACTTGCAGAGCATCCGCGTTTTCGTTTAATTAGAGCAAGGAATAATCATATCTAATTTAAAGGTATACCCATGTATTTAAAGGCCTCGATTTCATCCACGTAATCGAGGCTATTGCTTTTGTGTTTAACTCAAAATGATAGAAGGAGGCCGGTTGGATGAATCATCGTACGTATCTTACTTTGGCGATTCCCCTGACAATCTCAACGATGACTACGCCTTTATTAGGTGCGGTTGATACTGCTGTTGTAGGGCAACTTCCAGCTCCAGCTTATATTGGAGGAGTTGCGGTAGGAACTCTTATTTTTAATACGTTATATTGGGTATTTGGCTTTTTAAGAGTTAGTACATCCGCCTTTGCCGCACAAGCAAATGGGGCAAGTGATCCAGATCAGGGAGTACTTGCTTTATCCCGGCCATTTTTATTAGCTGTAATAGTAGGGCTGCTTTTTATTCTTTTACAATGGCCGATTGAACATGCCGCTCTCTTAGTAATTTCTCCTGATGCTGATGTAAGTAGGTTTGCAGTAGAATATTTTAGGATTAGAATATGGGGAGCACCTTTTACACTGATGAACTATGTGATTCTTGGTTGGTTAATGGGAATGGCTAAGATTAAAGAATCTCTATGTTTACAGATACTTACAAATGTTTTGAATATGCTTTTAGCTATTCTTTTTGTCCATGTTTTTTCTTTTGATGTACAAGGAGTCGCTACAGCAACCTTGATTGCTGAAGTTACAGCCTTCATATTAGGAGTATTCATCATTTTGAAAGCATCTCCGTTTAAATGGAAAATGCCATCAATTCAGGTACTTATGGATACAAATTCTATGAAGAGGATGTTTAATGTTAACAAGGATTTGTTTATTCGTACTATTTGTTTACTGGTCGTTATTAATATGTTCACAGCAAAAGGTGCTTCGTTTGGCACAGAATTTCTAGCTGCAAATGCTGTATTATTTCAAATCCACTACATAATGGCTTATTTCTTTGATGGATTTGCTAATGCTTCCAGTATTCTTGTTGGTAAAGCAGTAGGGTCAAATGATAAAGAGCTATATAAAAAAATACTTACTTTATCTAGACAGTGGTCGGTAATAACAGCAGTTACTATAGCCAGTTTATATGCACTTTTTCAAGAGCAGGTTATTGGGCTATTTACAAATTTGCCTGATGTGATCGAACTTTCACTTACGTATGGAGTATGGCTTATCATCTATCCCTTTGTTGCTTGTTTTGGCCTTGTCCTTTATGGGGTTTTTACAGGAGCAACTGAAATTGCTCCCGTTCGAAATTCTATGATTTACGCGATGATTGTCTATATCATTATACAGATTACAGCAACTCCTATCTGGCATAATCATGGCCTATGGCTGGCTTTCATCATCTATACTATGGGGCGATCAGGGTTCCTAGTTATGTACACTCCTCAATTAAATAAAAAATTGTTACAGCTAAAGGGAGAAGGCTGAAAAATTTATAACAAAATAGCGCCAGTTCATTCATGAGGGAATCCTTCAAAAGCGGATATACTAACGGTGCTGCTACTCTCCTAAATAGATAGGGTTATTAAGAAAGTAGCCAGGGAGGACGGCTTTCTTAATAAAGGTCTGTTAAATGATTAG
>JBEMAY010000109.1:0-4920 GCA_040274765.1 Psychrobacillus sp. | reverse complement strand
CGATGCTAAAGCTGTTCCCATTTATTGATTGGAGCACCAGAAGGCGACTCCTACGGGATGAGTGAGACAGATAAGACCTCACAACCACGCGCCTAAGAGATGGGTGAGGGCTTATCGCTCACCCCGTGGAAAGCGTCCGGCTGGGGCGGAAATCAATTTTACTCTCTGATTTAAGATTTCTTTGCATCATAAACCACCCCTACTCTTAACATAGCCTAAATAAAAAAGATGCGGCAATTTGCCGCATCATTGATTTAAACGAAGTTCTTCTTGTACAAACTGACCGTAGTGTTTGGCTGCTTTATAATGATGGTACATAAAATAACCACCAATTAATACAAAGATGATAGATACTACATAAGTAAGTGTAGATTGATATATCAGCATAAAGTTAAAGCCGAAAAACAATATAAACGCTCCAAGACAAACGGCTGCCTTCGCAGTATACCATTTCTTGCGAATAGGAAGTGTTGCACGAAGCTGTTTTGTTTTAAAGTAAAAGTACCATACAAAAGAGACAATTATACCTAAAACTAATATTCCATTTAATATCATGATGTACCTCCAATAAAAGTAATGCTATTTTTATTGTAAAGGTAAACTTAAAAAAAGGCGAATAGTAATGCGTCTCTATGGAGGAAAAATTATGAAAAGACAAATCATTGACACAATCGAGAGTTTTGACAAGATTATTATACATCGCCATGTAAGGCCTGATCCTGATGCATATGGCTCCCAAATTGGCTTAAAGGAATTACTTGCTTTAAATTACCCGAACAAGAAGATATGGGCAACTGGCACACATGATAGTACATTAGACTTCCTAGCAAGGCCTGATACTGTAACAGACGAGGACTTTAAGGATGCCCTAGTAATCGTGACCGATACAGCTAATACAGAGAGAATAGATGACAGTCGATATCATTTAGGTAAATTTTTGATTAAAATAGATCACCATCCGAACGAAGATGCATACGGAGACTTGTTATGGGTAAATACAGAGGCGAGTTCAGTAAGTGAAATGATTTGTGAGCTCTTCTTCGATGGGGAGGAGTATAAGGGATGGAAGATGGATTCGACTATTGCCCGCCTATTATACGCAGGAATCGTAGGGGATACCGGAAGATTTATGTTCCAAAGCACAACAGAACAAACAATGCTTTATGCAGGTAAACTAATCTCCTATGGTTTTGACCGAACTGAGCTATTTAATGGAATGTACGAAGTAGAGAGCAACTTACTGCAGTTAAAAGGCTATATTTATGCTAACTTCGAAATGGAAAATGGCGTAGGACACATGAAGTTAACAAGAGAGCTTCTGCAAAGATACCAAGTATCAGAATCTGAGGCTTCATTATTAGTCAGTGCCTTGTCAGAAGTGAAAGGGATGAAATGTTGGGTTTTCTTTATAGAAGATGAAAAGGAAATCCGCGTAAGACTACGTTCGAAGGGACCTGTTATTAATGGAGTGGCTAAAAAGTATGGTGGTGGTGGACATCCATTAGCCGCTGGAGCTACTGCTTATTCATGGGAGGAAACGGACGAAGTTTTAGAAGACTTAAAAAAAGCTGTAAATTGAGGTGTTATGAATGCAAACAGTATATCCCCAAATTGTAACCTCAGCGGATATGCTGAAAAGTACAATTCATTTGGAGCAGCTCATCGAAAAGCTGAAAAAAAATAATACAAAGGTAGCAGCCATTACAAATAGCATGTTGTATGGTGTGTTACCTTTTTGGCATACGCTTATTAAAAATGACATACAGCCAGTGATTGGTCTAACGATAAAGGTCCAGCTAGATAATGGCCCGGTGTCTTTAGTTATTTACGCTGAAAATAATAAAGGCTATGAAAACATCTTAAAAATTTCAAGTGCAATGGAAACGAGAGAGCTAGACTTACTACCAAAGAAATGGCTTAGTGCATACAGAGAAGGAATAATAGCTGTGTATAAAGCGGATCCCTTGCTCTCAAAAGATAACCTGATAGAACTCACGTCCATATTTAAACAGAGTTGCTTATTCATTGGGATAGAGCGTCCTAGTGGCAAGCCAACAGAGGAAGAAAGTTTTGTTAGAGAAATAGCAGAAGAACTAAATATTACGCTTACTGTTTATCACGAGTGTCGGTATGTAGATCAAGAGGATGCGTTTGCTTTTGAAGTGTTGCATGCAATGGACCAGTCCGTAAAGATGACGGATTATCAAAGAAAAAAACCAAAGCCAGACTCTCACGTGCTTTCTTACGAGGAATGGAAAGAATGGTTTGCAGATGTCCCAGAGTGGATCTCTAACACAAAAACAATGTTAGAGCGTTGTATGGTTGTATTTGATAAGAAAAAGCATATAATGCCAAAATATCCTTTGCCAGTAGATGTGAATGCCAAGGATTATTTAGTATCTCTTTGCGAGGAAGGACTAAAAGAGAGAGTCCCACTCTATACCCAAGCTTATTTAGACCGTTTGCAATATGAAATCGACGTCATTAGTCAGATGCAATACGAAGATTATTTCTTAATCGTCCAGGATTTCATGAAGTATGCAAAGCGTTCCAATATTTTAACAGGACCGGGAAGGGGTTCCTCTGCCAGCTCCCTTGTAGCGTATACTTTATATATTACAGATGTAGATCCTCTCCAATATGGACTCCTATTTGAACGATTCTTAAACCCTGAACGTATCACGATGCCTGATATAGATATTGACTTTGCTGATTCGAAAAGAATGGAAGTTGTTCGCTATGTGGCAGAAAAGTATGGACAAAATCATGTTTCTCAGATTATTACATTTGGTACCTTGTCAGCTAAAGCAGCTGCCCGTGAAGTAGCACGGGTATTTGGTTTTGAAACTAGCACCATGAATGCCATTTCCTCGTTTATACCTTCCAAGCTAGGAATCACTTTAAAAGAGGCTTACGACCAGTCACCAAAACTAAGAGAATTTATCCAAACGGAAGATATTCGTAAAAAGTGGTTTGAAGTTGCGCTAAAATTAGAGGGATTACCAAGAAATGCATCTACCCATGCCGCTGGAATAGTGTTATCCCCACAACCTTTAGTAAATACTGTCCCAATTCAAAAGGGGCATGATGATATTTATTTAACGCAATGGCCTATGAAGGAAGTGGAAGAAAAAGGCTTATTAAAGATGGACTTTTTAGGATTACGTAATTTAACAATAATTGAGCGAATTCTTAAATCGATTCATATTAAGAAGTCCGCTGTTTCTATAAAGGACATTCCATTAAATGACGAGCGGACGTTTAGCCTTCTTCAAAAGGGAGATACAACGGGAGTGTTCCAGTTAGAGTCAGCGGGTATGCGTAATGCTTTAAGGCAAATTAGACCAACTAGATTTGAAGATATTGTAGCAGTCAATGCATTATATCGACCAGGCCCGATGGACAGTATCCCTCTTTATGCTAAACGTAAGCTTGGGCAGGCACCGATTACCTATGAACATCCAGTTTTAGAGCCTATTTTAAAAGAAACATATGGAATCATCGTATATCAGGAACAGATTATGCAAATCGCCTCTAAAATGGCAGGATTTACATTCGGTGAAGCTGATTTACTTAGAAGAGCAGTTAGTAAAAAAAATAGAGAAGTTCTAGAAAAGGAACGTCATCACTTTGTCCAAAAGGCAAAACAACTAGGTCATGAAGAGCAGGCGGCTACTTCGGTATATGATTTAATCGTCCGTTTTGCAGATTACGGTTTCCCAAAAAGTCATGCGGTTGCTTATAGCGTCATTTCCTATCAACTGGCGTATCTAAAGGCCCACTATCCATTAGAGTTTTACGGAGCTCTCTTAAGTACAGCAATTGGGAATCAGGAAAAGATTAATCAGCTTGTCATGGAGATGAAGCAAAGAGGCATAGAAGTGTTACCTCCTTCTATCTTTAGAAGTCAGTCATCCTTTAGTGTAGAGAACAATGGAATCCGCTTTGGCTTTCAGGCGATTAAGGGGATCTCGTATCCTTTCACACAAAAGCTTATACACCAAAGACAAAAGAGATCCTCCAAATGGGAAGATATTTTTGATTTGGCTTCCGATTTGTCAGCTGTTTTCTTTACAAGGAAAAATATTGAGCCACTTGTAAAGGCAGGTGCCTTGGATGACTTTGGCGTGGAACGTTCTACGTTACTGGCTACTATCGACGCTGCAGTCAAATATGCTGAGCTTGTCAGTCCTACAGAGGAAACCGATTTGTTTGAAGGGGATTCTTCGCCTTTTGGAAAATCAAAATATATCAGAATGGATCCATTACCGATCATGTCAAAACTAGAATTTGAAAAAGAGGTGCTTGGCCAATATTTTTCAGAGCATCCAACAGCCTCTAAGAAAAAGATGAATAGTGGTATCCAACATATTTGGGATATCCAGCAGTCTTCAAAGGACGCTTATGTGAAGGTAATTGGGATGATAGTGGAAATTAGAAAAATTCGTACTAAAAAAGGAGAGGCAATGGCTTTTGTTACCGTCCAGGACGATACAGGAACTGTTTCCATCACTCTCTTCCCTGACGATTTTGCTAAATTTAATGTCATGCTTAAAGAGCAGGCTATTCTTCTTATAGAAGGTAAGAAGGAAACTAGAAATGGTCGAGTACAAGTAATTGTAAAGAATATATCTGTCTGTTGATTACAATATGTTCAACGATTTTGGATACGGTTACCTAGTGAAAAAGATAAGCCATCACCACGTACGCATTGCGACGGTGATGGCTTATCTTTTTTGTCGTGGAGAGATTCGGTGGAATTGCATAAAAAGTACAAAATGGGCCCGCACCTAAAAGTAAGGAAGTGACACCTTAACCAGAGCAAGTAGCACCTACAAAAGGAGAAAGCGCACCTAAACAGGAAAAAGTGACACCTAAAAAGAGGATACGCACCTAAAAGTAAGGAAGTGTCACCTAAAC
>JBEMAY010000108.1:0-4973 GCA_040274765.1 Psychrobacillus sp. | reverse complement strand
CTATGTCAACACACTGATTTTTTTCTCGTAAATCTCCAGGTAATAATATACAACGTTGTCCAAGTTCTTCTATTCTTTTCTTTGTACGATTTGCATCTTCGTGTTCATCTAAATAAGAAATTGCAACATTTGCTCCTTCTTTCGCAAAAGCAATAGCGGTTGCAGCCCCTATTCCACTATCACCACCTGTAATGAGCGCAACTTTCCCTTTTAGTTTGTTACTTCCTTCATAATTAGGGTTTTCAATAATTGGATGCGGATTCATTAACTCCTCAACACCTGGTTGTCTTAGTTGACGTTGCTCTGGCACAGTAATTGGTACATCTTCATATCTTGTGATTTTCCCGTAATTAGGATACATTGGATAGATTTGATTTGTTTCGTTTTTATGGGACATAGTAATCCTCCTAAATGTAATAATCCAATTATCTTATGTCCCACTTACAGTTAAGGTGAATATATACGTATGATCTTAAGTGAGGATTGAAGGACGTTACCATTGCAGGTAGCGCAGAATAGATTATTAAGAAGTAATCTACTAAGGAGGCTACACCGTGCAAAGTTCAGTACCCAATAGAGAAGTAGAAGTACTACTGATCAATTATTCAGAGGATCAGGTTAAGGTATTATATAACTCCAATTCTAGTCCATTTCTGCTACCCAAAATTGGAATCCGTCCTCCCTTTTTCTATAATCCTAGATATGAACAGTATTATCCTATTATCTAACATCGTGGTATCATTATTAACTTTTTGGTAGGCTGGTCATAACCGACGTTACATCCAGCCTCAATTTTTTCATCACATTATTCTTTGGATATTCTTTAGAACAATTCCGCTACGGGGGATACTTGGCATACTAACCAAGCTATAGCTCAAATCTTGTTCCGGAAGCTGATAAGCTAAATGATTAACTAAAAAATTGAGCGATACTTCCATTATTTCAATGGTCACAAATTCTCCCGCACAACGGTGTCCCATCATATAATCTCCTCCACCTTGAGGTATGAAATCGAAAGGGCTTTTATCCCATCCGGTAAACCTATCTGGATTAAATATATCCGGGTTATCCCACAATTCTGCATCATGATTTGTTCCATACAAATCAAGTAACGTCAACGTCCCTTCTTTAAAAGCATAGCCTTCCCAAGTAAAATCTTTCCTTACTTTTGCTGCTGCCATTGGAAAGAAAGGATAAAAACGTCTCACTTCTTGAACAAACATTTGAAAATACTTCGCATCTGCAGTCTCGAGTTTTGCTTTTTGCTCAGGATAATGGTGAATTGAGAGTGCAGTAAAATTAACATAAATAGCAATTGCAACAATTGGTCTTAAAATATTTACTACTTCAACAGCTGCTACTTTTTCCTCTAGCCATTTCCCTTCCAAGTCTTTGTGCAAAGAGATTTCTCGTAGCGCAGTACCTTCTGGTGGAGTAAGATGCCCCTCTCGAACTTGATTAACTAAACCTACTACCCATTGTTCTAACTGCTTACGGGCATACCTCCCTTTCCAATGCTGTGGACCAAGGGCGGTTGGTGATTCAAATAAGGCAGCCAACTGCTCCGCTTTTTCTTTTAGTTCCTCCTCCTTAACCGGAACTCCACTCCATTCACATGCAATTCTACACATGATTTCTTTTGCTTCATCATACAAAACGATCTGCTCCATCTGCTCCCACTTCATTGCAGCTATTTGCCATTGCATTTTCGTAATTTCATGTAAAACTTGTAGGCGACTCTTCGTCATCAACGACATAAACATCGACTTACGATGGCGATGTGCCTCATCATCTAATGTTTGGACCCCTTCCTCTCCAAATAATGTCTTTTGCAAACGTTTAGGAGCTACCCCTTTTCGCATAAATTTCTCTTCATTATAAAACAATTCTGCTGCTTTTTTTCCACTCATACAGATTGCACTCTGCCCTAATAAGCGAGTTTCA
Organism: Psychrobacillus sp.; assembly: GCA_040274765.1. Taxonomy (GTDB): domain Bacteria; phylum Bacillota; class Bacilli; order Bacillales_A; family Planococcaceae; genus Psychrobacillus. The sequence continues at coordinate 3,029 of JBEMAY010000108.1, read as the reverse complement.
AATATGTTAGAGGCGAAGCTTTTCTTTCTATTTGGAATGTACATATATCCTTCTCTTAACAAACTCGGACTGTGATCTAGCCCTTCTTCACGAGGAATATTATTAGTCATGCTCATACACCCTTTCCTACTAAAACTTTCCTCATCATCTTTTCCCTATTGCATCTTATTGAAACTTGGTAAAACAAATAGTAGAAAACAAGCAATTCAAAAAGCAGTCAAATAAGAAAAACCGGGCAAAAGACGCCCGGTACTTTAAGAACAGAAATATGGATATGCCGTTAATTGCAGTGAAGGACGGACGCTTTCCGTGGGCACGGCTTCAGCCGTTTCCTTCGCTTCGTCCAGGGTCTTCAGCTCGCGCTGTTCCCACTTGAGTCGCCGCCCTGCGCTCCAAATCAACCATGTACTCTTGAAGCAATCATAGATGATGTTATCACTACATAAAATTAGACCACTCTTACCATCTAAACGATAGGCTTTGCCCTACTCTTATAATGGAATACTACACACTTGTTGATGGAAGAGGAATGTGGCGACCCCTGTGGGATAAGCGAGAAAGTCGATACTCTTCAGATAGCGTACGAGGAACCTCGGCATCGCCCGTCGAAAGCCTCCACATGAAACGAAAATCACAGGATTATTCGTTCTTTAAAGCCCTACGAATCGACATATTTATATATTTTCCTATCTCTTAAAATAAAACCCCATCCAATCAAAATGGATGGGGTTTACTCACTATATTTTATTATATTTAAATTTAAATGAACATACCTGCAATAGATGCACTTAAAAGTGAAGCTAACGCCCCTGCTGCTACTGCACGAAAACCTAAACGAGCAATATCTGAACGACGACTCGGTGCCATTGAACCAAGACCTCCAAGTAAAATAGCCATAGAGCTTAAATTGGCAAATCCACATAACGCAAAACTAACCACAATGACAGTTTTAGGCGATAAATTTGCAATCTCAGGTGCAAATGAAGAATAAGCAACAAATTCATTCAATACAAGTTTTTGCCCGATATATGAACCTGCTTGTACTGCTTCTGCCCATGGAACACCAATTGCAAATGCTAATGGAGAGAAAACAAATCCTAAAACACCTTCAAGTGAGAGATCACCGTATCCGAACCACCCACCTATACCTCCAAGTAAACCATTTAGCAACGCAATAATTCCGATGAAAGCTAACAGCATCGCACCGACGTTCAGTGCAAGCTGTAGCCCTTCACTAGCTCCTTTTGCAGCTGCATCAACAACGTTTGCCGAACTTTCATCCTTTTCCATGACAAAATCAGTTTCATCTACCTCTTCTGTTTCAGGAATCATTATTTTTGCTAAGATCAAGCCTGCTGGTGCTGCCATAAAGCTAGCAGCTAACAAGTATTCTAGCGGAACACCTAATAATGCATACCCTACAAGCACAGAACCTGCTACAGACGCCAATCCTCCGGTCATAACAGCGAAAAGTTCAGATTTAGTCATTTTTGCTATAAAAGGTCGAATAACTAGTGGAGCTTCTGTTTGTCCCACAAAAATATTTGCTGCAGCAGAAATGGATTCCGCTTTTGAAGTTCCTAAAATTTTAGAAAGAACTCCTCCAATAATTTTAATAAAGAACTGCATAACTCCTAAATAATATAGAATAGAAATAAGTGAAGAGAAGAAAATGATAATTGTCAACACTTGAAAAGCAAAAACTACCCCAGATTGATTTGCCACTAAGGGTCCAAATAGGAAAGAAATTCCTTCGTTTGCGTAGGAGATTAAGTTTTGTACTCCATTCGAAAACTTAACCAGAACTTCACGTCCTGTTTCCCACTTCAGCACCACAAAAGCAAATAAGATCTGTATCGTCAACCCTGCTAGGATTGTTCTTAATTTAATCGATTTTTTGGCACTTGAGAAAAGAAAAGCAATACCTAAAACGACTAGAATACCGCAGATTCCCCATAACACATTCATCATTGTTCCTTCTTTCTATACAGTAGTAAACACTACTTTTAATATCCGGGTTGATTGATGTCTGACGACAGACGACTCAATCGCATATTACCAAATAGAATAATCGATGTAAAATGAAAGGCTATTCAAACTTTTCAAGTATAAATTATTATTGTTGGTTTACCCTATTTCCTCTAAAATAATATTATTTTTTTCAGATTCCTCTTTAAACCTAACCCTTCTCTTACTCCACGGGTCATTTATTATTGATATAATAGAGCTACTAATGGATTCGAAAGGTGTGAATAACTTGTCTAAGGAATCGATTTTAATCGTAGAAGATGAAGAAAAAATAGTAAGGCTACTTGAAATTGAATTGGACTATGAAGGCTATGAAACCGGCAAGGCTTTGGATGGGATTGAGGCTTTTGACATGTTCCTTTCACAAAAATGGGATTTGATCTTACTAGATATAATGCTTCCAGGTATGAGTGGAATTGAATTACTACGACGCATTCGAGGAAAAAATTCTGTGGTTCCAATTATCTTATTGACTGCCAAGGATTCTATTGAAGACAAAGTATCTGGTCTAGACCTTGGCGCAAGTGATTACATAACAAAGCCTTTCAGGATGGAAGAATTGCTTGCTAGAATTCGTGCAGTGCTAAGAATGAGCCAAATCACTATTCCTACAAGTCCAATAGATGACGAGTGGATTCAGTTTAGTGACTTACGAATTAATGAAAAAACAAGAGATGTTTTTAGAAGTGATTTAGAAGTCAGTTTGACTCCAAAGGAATATGATTTGCTTTTATATTTACTGAAAAACAAGCGACAAGTATTGGATCGTGGACAGATTCTTGAATCGGTATGGGGCTACGACTACTATGGGGATACAAAGATCGTCGATGTATATATCAGATACCTTCGTAAAAAAATCGATGCAGATCATGAGACTGCACTCATACATACAGTGAGAGGCGTAGGATATGTCCTGAAGGATGCCACATGAAACTACGTAATAAAATAAATCTATATACGTCGGTATTATTTATCGTGCTGTTGATAATCATGAATTCTTC
>JBEMAY010000107.1:0-5017 GCA_040274765.1 Psychrobacillus sp. | reverse complement strand
GGAAATCGTTTCGATTTCCAACCCTTTTGTCTACACTCTGAAGTGAAATCGAGATACCGATTTCACTTTAATATTTAGATTATACTTTGCTCATGCACTAACATTAGCGTGCATCCGTTGTAGCAGGCTCCTCCCCTTCATCAATTTGGTCGTTTGTGAATGCCGGTTTGATAGAAGGTGTTGCCGTAGAATCGTTATTTTCTAATGTACTTTTCTTTTTCTGTATATTAAAGTAAGCATCTACAACCTCACGAGCCATTACACTCGTATAATTTGTTTTATAGGAGGATTCAGTAAATGCATGTGGTACAACAATCGCATAAGCAATTTCTGGGTTATCATAGGGTGCAAAACCTACATGAGTTAAATTAACTGTCCTAACTGATTCTTTCATTGTGTCATCCTTATAATATGACTGAGCCGTTCCTGTCTTACCTGCTGCTGTATAGGGTGCGTTTCCAAAAGCTCTAGCACCTGTACCTTGTTTACCAAAATAAACACGTTGCATCCCTTTTCGAACTTGATTGATTTCTTCTTGAGAGTTATCCACCACATTTAAAACGGTTGGTGTAATTTCTTTCACTAATTTTCCAAGAGTTACCCCATCCTCTGATGGCTCACGTATTTCTTTTACGACATGCGGTTTAATTCGTTTGCCTCCGTTAGCAAGAGTGGCAGTATATTGAGCTAACTGTAATGGGGTGTAGGTATCATACTGACCAATGCTTAAATCCAGTAGTTTACCGGGTGTATCATCTTTACCTATGACACCAGTAGATTCTCCTGGCAGATCAATGCCTGTAGGAACTCCCAGTCCGAACTGAGCATACCCATTACGCATCTTCAAAAATGCTTCTGCCCCAAAACTGATTGGTTGATTTGGTTGATATGTTTTGCCAGCCAATGCATAGGCAATTTTGAACATATAAACGTTAGATGAACGTTCAAGAGCTGTTAAATCGTTTAAACGAATTCTTGAACCTCTATTAAATACAGAGCTTTTTGGCGCAGAATCTTTAATACGGATAGGTTCATCTATCATATATTCCCCTACGCTAATCGCATTTTCTCTATAAGCTGTTAAAACAGTAGCAGGCTTAACAGTAGATCCAAGCTCATACCCAGTTTTAAATGCTCCATAAGCATAGTCTTGAACAGCCCATTTACCATTCTCTTTTTCTAGCCTTTTACCTACTAAAGATAAGACATCTCCCGTATATGGATCTAAAATAATTAAGAACGCACTATTTAAATAATTTGTTCCTGCATTATTGTTTTTCATTTGAAGAAGTTGTCTTTCAATTATTCCTTCCATTTCTAGCTGAACCTGACTATCGATTGTTAATACGAGCTCATTTCCTGGTTTCCCATCATAAATGGTACTTACATCAATCACTCTACCTTTACCGTCTGTTATATTTTTTACTACTGTTTTTTGGCCTTGTAGTATTTCTTCATATTGTTGTTCGATATAAGAAGTTCCCACCCGGTCATTACGAGTGTAGTCTCTAGATAAGAAATAATTTAATCGCTCATTTGGAAGTCCTTTTTTCGGAGAGGATACGCTTCCTAATACTGCTAAGGTAGAGTTTTTAACACGTCTCCAGTCAGTTGTCGTGTTGACTCCAACCATATCTGGATCTCCCAGTCTCTCGGAAACTCTCGCAAATTCCTCAGCTGTGACCTCTTTTATGTCCCCTTCCTCCTTGTTCATTTCATCACCTTTAATAATTTGAGGTGATAAGGCATAGCCTGCAGCCATCTCTCTATAGATAGCAATAACTTCCTCTTCCTCTGGGGTAAAGGAATTGAGATGTTCTTCTGTAAGCTTACTTCTTTGTAAACGGTCAACCGCCCTGTTCTTTTCACTCTTCGTTAATTCTTCATTAGATTCAATTTCATTTCGTTCTTTATCTGTTATGAGTTTTTTAGCTTCTTCAGCATTCTCTCTTAACCAATAGTCCTGTCGATCACTTTTTGTGATATTATCTGTATCCTTTTCAATTAACTTACTTAGTTTTTTTGCAGTAGCTAACATATCCTCGGATTTCGTTGTCTGCATTTTTGTATAAGTTATTACCTTTTGCGGTTTATTGTCGACTAGTATACGACCTTCACTATCATATAGTCGTCCTCGTGGAACGCTAGTATTTACAGAAGTCTCCTCGGTACTCTCTAATTTACTAACGTACTCCTCACCTTTTACAATTTGAAGGTATCCTAGTCTGAGGATTAAGAGGGTAAATAAAATAAAAATAGAAAAGAAAAGAATGTTCATACGAAAAGTGAGATTTTTTCTTTGTTTTGCTTTTATACTTTGTGCGCGTTTCTTTGAAATTTTTCGCATGATATCACCTACTTATTGAATAATTTACTTTACTTACAGTGTAACATAAAAAGCACACACTTTTAGACGAAAAAGTGTGTGCCAAGTTTCTTTTTATTAGCTTTTTATAATAATAATTATTTTGCTGAAGCGTAGCGTTTTGAAACTTCATCCCAGTTGACAACATTCCAGAAAGATGAAATGTAGTCAGGACGACGGTTTTGGTAATTTAAGTAGTAAGCATGCTCCCAAACGTCTAATCCTAATAATGGAGTTTTACCTTCCATGATTGGAGAATCTTGGTTAGCAGTTGAAGAAATTTCTAACTCTCCGTTTGATACAGATAACCAAGCCCATCCAGAACCGAAACGAGTTGTAGCTGCTTTAGCAAACTCTTCTTTAAAAGCGTCAAAGCTACCGAATTTAGCATCGATTGCTTCAGCTAGTTCTCCAGTTGGATTACCTCCACCATTTGGTGATAATAATTGCCAGAATAATGAATGGTTAGCGTGTCCACCACCATTGTTTCGAACTGCTGTTTTAATGTCTTCTGGAAGAGCATCAATATTAGCAATTAGTTCTTCTACTGATTTGTTTTCTAAATCAGCTTTACCAGCTACCGCATTGTTTAAGTTTGTTACATAAGTATTGTGGTGTTTCGTGTGATGAATGTTCATCGTTTCCTTGTCGATATGTGGTTCAAGTGCATCGTAAGCGTAAGGTAATTGTGGTAATTCATATGCCATTATAGTTTCCTCCTAAAGAATAATATAGTAATTTTCTACCCATTTATTAGCGTACCAAAATATGATTCAACGTTCAAATAAAATAGACTATATTATCCTCCTACTTTTGACTGAGTTAAACAAAAAGTATAAATACGAAAAGCATGACAGTTAATATTACTATTTTTGCAATAGAAGAAGTTAAGAAACCTATTAAGGATCCTATACCAGATTTAAATGCGTGTTTTAATCCTTCTCGTGTAACGATTAGTTCAGCTAAGACAGCGCCAAGGAATGGTCCAATTATGATTCCAGCTACAGGAATAACAAAAGGTCCAAATATCAAGCCTATTGTACTGCCCCATACCCCGGCCTTCGTTCCACCAAACTTTTTAACACCAAGCGCATTGGCAGCCATATCCGCTCCAAACAAAAGAATTACAAATAATATTTGTATTGTCCAAAATAGCCAAGTCAATTCTGTAAAAGAAAAGAACAATCCATATAAAATGTACCCAAGTAGCATGAATACTACTGAAGGAATAATAGGATAAAAAGTACCGACATAAGCTATTACAAAGCTAGCTATTATTAAAATCCACCCAATAACCTCTATCATGTGCGTCTCCCCAATACGGCTTCTGCCACATTACAAGCATGGTCTCCAATTCGCTCTAAATTACTTAAAATGTCTACAAACATGATACCTGCTTGCCCTGAACATTTACCTTCGTTTACTCGTAAAATGTGATTTTTTCTAAATTGTCTTTCCATTTTATCTATAACATTCTCTTGTTCTGCTACTTCTTGTGCTAATTTTACATCGTTAGTATTCAAAGCTTCTATCGCTTTTTCTACTGTTTTTATCGTTAACTCGAACATTTCAGAAACATCCTCTATTGCATCTGGAGTTAAAATAATTCGGTGAACCTCTTGATATTCTATCAGCTCCAAAATGTTCTCAAAATGATCTCCAATTCTTTCAATATCTCGAACAGTATCCATTAGCATATTATGTCGACTGGAATCTTGATCAGACAATGGCTGTGAAGAAATCTTCACTAAGTAGTCTGTAATTTTTTGATCCAAATTATTTAATGCGTCTTCTACTTGATATGCTAGATCGGAATCACGCTTGCTCTTTGTTTTTAGGTAAGCATATGTTTTCTCCAGCCCTTGTATACTTAGAGCTCCCATACGTAAAATTTCCTCTTTAGCCTGTCCGATAGCGATTGATGGTGATTGTTCGATGAAGTTAACATCTAAATGTTTAGGCTTATATTCAATCGAGACATCATCTCCCGGAATTAGCTTAGTAACTAAGTAAGCCCAAGCTCCGATCAATGGGAATTGTAGTATAGTATTTGCTACGTTAAAGGAACCATGAGCAAAAGCAATTTGCATTTTGCTTTCTAAATTTAGTACTCCAGAGATCCATTCTATATAAATTGTAAATGGGATCAATAAAATTAAGAAAACAACTGAACCTACTACATTAAATAGGACATGGGTGGCTGCTGCTCTCTTTGCAGCAACAGATGCACCTAAAGATGCTAATATTGCTGTAATAGTAGTCCCTATGTTATCTCCAAATAATACCGGTAATGATCCTTTTAAAGATAAAAGATCTTCTGCATATAGTCCTTGTAAAATAGCTACAGTAGCACTAGAGCTTTGGACAATTAACGTAAAAATAGTTCCAGCCAATAGCCCGAGAACGGAATGATCGCTCATTGCCAGAGTAAAATCAGTAAATACTTCCAACTCTCTTAAAGGCTTCATACCTCCACTCATTAGTTCGAGCCCAAGGAATAACCCACCAAATCCAAATATAACTTCCCCTACATTTTGTACGATATGTTTCTTAAAAAAGAAAATTAAAAAAGCCCCTACTGCCATAATGGGAAGTGCATAGCCACCTACATCGAAGCCTATAATAAATGCAGTTATTGTGGTCCCAATATTG
>JBEMAY010000106.1:0-5289 GCA_040274765.1 Psychrobacillus sp. | reverse complement strand
ATCCCGACTCTTTCTTTTAAGAAAAAGTGGCCCCCACCATCAGGTATTAAGCCAATTCCAATGAAGTTCATCGCTAGTTTACTATTTTCTTCAGCAATAATAATATCGCACCCTAGGACCATGCTAAAGCCTAGGCCAGCTGCTGCTCCATGTACGGAGGCAATCGTAATTTGAGGTAATGTATACAAGCTTGTTGCGATACGAGTTAAATAGTCCATGGCCGTCTCTATATCAAGAGGCTTTTCATCGCTGAGCATTGCTTTAATGTCACCGCCAGCTGAAAAAGCGCGTCCTTCCCCTTTAATGATTAAAACTTGGACTGATTTATTTTCTCTCAGCTCATCCAGTATATCTGCTAATTCCTCCATCATCGTTTCATCCATAGCGTTCATAGCATCTGGGCGATTTAGAGTTAATGTCGCGATACGACCTTCCTGTTCAAATAATATAGTTTTGTACATAATAAAATCCCCTTTGTGAATAGTCATTCATTTTTATAATTCGTCATTTATTACTTTAATCCTTCTTTTTAGCCAATAAAAAAAGCTCTAAGCAAGAAGCCTAGAGCTTTAATCCATCTTAAATTCCTTCATACAAGTCTTGAACTGGTTTTAGCAATACACGATTGATCTCTTCAATCATCTGGCTAAGTGACATTTCAGCTTGCAGCATGTGAAAAATTTTCTCGTTTGTTTGCGCAAGTTGTGCTGTTTTTTGTGCGTATTCAATCTCTTCGCCAGAGATTTCTTCGCCCTTCATTTGCTTTTCTTGTAAGGAAAGCTGAATTTTACGGAAGCTTTGGAATAGAGCAAGTGCCTCTGGGTCTGCCTTTACTGATTCTATCGCTGCTTTCACGTTTGCAAATTCGTCTGTTTGGCGTAGTGATGCCTCTAGTTTGTTAATGTCGTCATAAATGTTAATCATGTTTTGTATGCTCCTTTTTGTAGGCATCGAACTCGCCTTTTATTAGTTAGTTAGAAATACGATTAGACCTTGGATGATCCCTATTAATCCCCCTAGTACACCACCGAGAACAGTAATCATTTTGAATTCCCTTTTGGAGATTCCAAGTACGATATCCTCTAATCGTGCTACAGGGAAAGAGTCAACCTGCTCTTTAACCATTTCTTCTAGCTTCATTTTACGCAATACTTCCTCTAATTTGGACTCTGCCTCAACAAAAGCAAAATTAGTTATTTTAGGTACCATTTGGGTCTCAACCCATTCAGAGGCACCAGGGAAGTAATGGTTTAAACTATAATTTAATCTATCTTCAATTGCAAGCTGCTCTCTTAAATATGCCTTCACATTGACTACTAGTGGGTCAAAATCAAAGCCCTCCATCATCTCTGCCAATGGTCGATCCTTCAGCTTTTCCCACTCGTTTTGAACAATGTTTTCAAGCATTACTTTTGTGCCAGGTGCACGAAGAAACTTTAAAATTTCAGGCTGTACCTTGCCAACAAGTGAGTTGGAATCTCCCATAAACATTTGTATCATGTTACCAAGTGTTCCTTTAGTAGAAAGGAAATCATCAATCAACTTCTTAACTGTACTTTTACCTTCGTCTGATTGAAAAAATTCCTCACCCTTTTGAAGAATATAAGAGACAATATCCCCAACCTTACTATTGGCCTTTTCTTGCCAATCTAGTGGTGCAATTTGACGAATTGTTTCATTCTCTAACTTTGTTAATATACGATTAAACTGTATATCAACCTGTTCATCTATTTTTGCATTCACAAGAGATGGCACGGATTCTATTCCTGCAAGTTTCAACCAATCATGTATTGTTTTCTCTGAATGTAATATATTTTTATTTAACTGCTTTACAACAAAATCATTGGCCTTACTCTTCATTGCATCATTAAAGTATTTCTTTTTGAAAATATCCGGGGTCAATAAATGCTTGATAACAGTTATTCCTAATTGTTTGGCAAGCTCATCCCGTCGCTTAGGTATCAAACCTGGAGTAAACGGCACTTTCCATGATCCTATATACTTTGCTTCATGTGGTCTAAATAGCATTTTAATGGCAAAATGGTTAGTAACCGCTCCAATTGCTGCTCCAACGACTGCCATGAATATGATTGTCCATAAAAAACCCATCATTCTCACCTTTTTCCTCTAGCTTCTAGATTATTATAGCAGAGGAGGGAGAAACACAAAAACAATTAGAGTGCATTGTACATCATCGAAAATCGAATGGCATGCTCTGTTTCATCATGCATCGCACAAAAAAGAGGTGCATATGCCTGTTGAATCGGTATTTGGAGCAGCATTTCCTTGTATACTTCTGCAGTTTCCAACTCATCCTTGACTGACTGCTTGACACAGGATTTTAAATCTTCACACGGGGGAACTTTTTGTAAGTTTTGAACAAAACTTCCTGTAAGCATATAATAGAGTTGTTGAAACATTTCATAATGGCTTTTTTCGTCCTCGTAAACGTGCTCAATGAACTCTTGCCAGTATGGGTCGTCCGTCAGCTTATACATATCCATATAATGATGGTAATCAGCGTACTCATTTTTAATTGCTTGTTCCAGCTTTTCAATAAACAATTAGATGCTCCTTCACTAGTCATTTATACTAGTATATGCGAGCAAATTCACTCACATGAAAGGTATGATTTTATTGCTACAACATTTCAGCTTTAAGTCACTCTATGACAACAAACAGTTGCCCGGCTGGTCGGTTTCTTTCTTTTACAAGCAACAACGATTTGCTGCGGAATACGAGCCCGATGGCACTATTAAGTGGCTTGGCGAAACTCCTCCAGACGAGGAAACAGTCAAAAAAATGATTCATGAGCTTATGCTCTTCCATGTGTACGACTAAATAAGAAAGGTGGTCGCTTATTTTATGAATAAAAAATATATAATACCAATAGTCACACTAGCGCTAGCAGCTTTATTAGCTGCTTGTGAAGACTCACCAGAAACTAGTAATGAGGTGGACAAGCAGTCCGAAAATAGTGAAGTATCTCAAGACAAAGAATCAGTCTTGGATGAAAACAAAAGTACATCAAATGAAACACAAGAAAATCCAGCAGCTAACAATTCTACTTTAAAAGAAGATTATTTGGTAAAATTAAACAACACTAAATTAGAGGCAGAAAAATTGAAGGCAACAGACTCTTCCACTTATGCGTTAAAAAAAGTGGAAGATGATAGATGGGAACTATGGGATGAACTGTTGAACGATATATATGGTGCTTTAAAGGAGCAATTGTCTCCAGAAGAAATGGACCTATTAAGAGAAAATCAACGACAATGGTTAAAAGGTAGAGATGAACAAGCATTAGAAGCTTCTCTAAAATTTAAAGGCGGCACGCAGGAGCATTTAGAATATGTAGCGGTTCTAGCTAATCTTACTGAAGAAAGATGCTATGAATTAGTTGATCGTTATATGAAATAATTCAAGAAGTTTAATTGATTTGAAAGTAAGGACAACTAAGACCTATGTCAATTAAATGATATACGGCGAAGAGATATGAAAGACAAACGTACATACATGGAATGTTTAATCTATAAAAAAAGAGCTTGGTTCTCCAAGCTCTTTTTTATATCTCTTGTGATTAACTTTCTAGCTGTTCAAAAACAGTCCCAATAAACATTTTTCCAATATCCTTTATTGCGCGTTCGTCGATGTCGAACTTAGGATGATGATGTGGGTAGGTAGCTTTTAATTCCTCGTTCCCTCCACCAATGATAAAATAAGCTCCCGGAATCTCGCGTTGATAATACGCATAGTCCTCGCTTCCGTTCATCGGTTTCCCTGGGATAATGTTTTCAGCCCCTAGAACCTGACTAGCCACCTTCTCAACACGCTTTGTTTCAATAGGGTCGTTAAAGATAGATGGACAGTCCTTCACATATTTTAACTCGAACGTAGCGTCTGCAGCTTCGCAAGTACTTTTGACTACTTGTTCTAGCTTCTGCTCGATTAGTGTGCGCACATCCTCGTCATAGGTTCTCACTGTCCCTTTTATATAGGCAGTGTCAGGTATCACATTAGTAGTGCTTCCGCTTTGAAAAGAACCAACCGTAATTACCGCAGCCTTTAGTGGATCTACTCTTCTGCTAACAATTTGTTGGAGATTTAATACAACCTGGCTTCCCGTCACTAAGGCATCAATCGTTTCATGAGGAGATGCCCCGTGCCCTCCTTTACCATGGATTGTTATATAAAAATCATCCTGCGCAGAGGAAGCATAGCCTTCTATTACACTAAATGTCCCATAGGGCTGAAGAGACATCACATGTGAACCATAGATAACGTCCACACCATCTAAGCAACCGTCCTTAATCATATATTCGGCACCACCTGGAGTGGTCTCCTCGGCGAATTGATGGATGAACACTACAGTTCCTGGTACCTCGTCCTTGTGCTCACTTAATACCTTTGCCACCCCTAAAAGTGCTGACGTATGTAAATCGTGCCCACATGCATGCATGACTCCTGGAACTTTTGATTTGTACGCTACTTCCTTCTCATCCTGAATAGGTAGTGCATCAAAGTCTGCTCGAAGTGCGATTGTTTTACCTGGTTTTCCACCCTTTAGGTAACCTAAAACACCTCTCCCTCCAACTTCCGTTCGAACCTCTAATCCTAAGTCCCTTAAGTAAGCAGCAATTTTTTTAGGCGTCTCCACCTCGTGATGAGAAAGCTCGGGATACATATGCAAATCTCTTCGGAAATCGACTAACTCGGGGTAAATCTCTTCTAATCTATTAAATAACTTTTCCATTGTAATCCTCCTAAATAACACAACTGTATCATGCTGGCCAAAAGAATAGATGAGCAATCGTCACAAAAACTGCTCCCATTATAAATTGTATCAAAATTAATGGCCATAACCAACGAACCCATTTTCCATAAGAGATTTTAGCCATAGCAAGAGCTGCTAATATTAACCCACTTGTTGGTGCGATAATATTGGTGATTCCGTCTCCCATTTGATAAGCCAATACTGCCGTTTGTCTGCTTACTCCTAACAAATCAGATAAAGGAGCCATAATAGGCATCGTTAAAGCTGCCTGACCACTGCCTGATGTAACAATAAGATTAAGCAATGTTTGCATAACATACATACCGATCGCTGTTAAGCTGGAAGGAAACTTCTCAACTAAATTAGTAATTCCATAAAGTATGGTGTCGATAGTATTACTATCATTTAAAATAACTAATGCCCCGTAGGCAAAGCCAACTACTAATGCCCCTACAACTATTTCTTCACAGCCTCGCACAAAGGATTTTGTAATCTCATTAAATTTCAGTCGATTA
>JBEMAY010000105.1:0-5378 GCA_040274765.1 Psychrobacillus sp. | reverse complement strand
GTTGTTCTCTATTAGCATATTATTGTTGGGTGTCTTATCAAACTTACTCCATGCTGAGCTCCAACCATTCGTCAGCTTGTCAGGTGTATCGATATTGATGGCTTCCTTTATTTCGGTAGGGGACGCTTTTGAGTTCGTAAATTTGTTGTTCGATATTACCGCATTTTGTGTGGCGTCGATTTCAATGAAATGACCAGAGTACATGTTAGTAAAATGGATATTCTCGATTTTAAGATTTTTATTATGTCCTGCAATAATAGCAATTGCATCCTTATCAAAATTTAAATCCATTGTCGCTGTTCCTGCTCCAATGAACGAGATATTTTTTTCGCCTTCGTGCTTACCATAGACACCTTCCTCTTTTCCTAATGAAGGTCGGATAAGATGGAAAAGTGATTTATCGGCATCGAGCTCAGAGGTGCCAGTTTTATCACTGTTAACAAGCTTTGCGCCATCTTCTAATTTAACCGTTACATTAGAAGGGACAAAAAGTACATTGGATACTGTGTAAGTACCTTTTTCTATGATGAGTGTTCCACCGTTTATTTTTTCAAGCTGTTCCAGATAGGAACGTAGTAAATAATAATGTTTCGTGTGAGAATTGTATGTAGGATAGCTCTCGAACTTATGATTGTATGTATCACTGGTTGGGTTAATCGTATACGTTTCTGCCTTAGCTTCTATAGAACCTGTAGGAAAGACAACCCATAGAGTCCAGATCACTAAAAACAGTAAAAGTTTTTGCATAATTTCTTTCTTCCTCCTGACAAGCTTAAATAAGTGAGAAGTCTAGTATTCGGTTTCATTTAACTAGACTCATAACATATTTACCCCATATAAGAATAAATAATCTGGGAATACCAGGCTATCCAGTTAACTAAAAGAGAGCATTAAAAAACCCTCCAAGCAGATAAGGCTTGGAGGGTTAGGGATATCTTTAATTGTTTTGATTGATCGTCTGCTTTTTCCCTTTGATAAAGAACGATAGAATCAAGCCTACTACTGCTAATGTGATTGCATATTTAAAAGATGTTTGGACTCCGTAAATAAATGAATCTACTGAAGGGATCGTAGAACCTTCTTCCTTCATATATGAAGTTTGAGCAGTGGACATGATTGTGATTGCGACTGCTGTACCGATTGCACCAGATACCTGCTGAAGCGTGTTCATTAAGGCAGTGCCATCTGGATATAAATGACGCGGTAATTGGTTTAAGCCGTTTGTTTGAGCCGGTGCCATAACAAGCGATACGCCAATCATCATAACACTATGAAGCACGATAATCGTTAGTTGAGATGTTTGCTGGTCGATTTGCATAAAGAATACAAATGCAATTCCGATTAAAATGAATCCTGGCATTACTAGTACCTTTGCACCGTAGTTGTCAAATAAACGGCCGACAATCGGTGAGAAAATCCCGTTGATGACACCACCTGGTAGCAATACTAAACCTGCTGTAAATGTTGCTAAGGCTAAACCTGTTTGTAGGTAAAGGGGAAGCAATATCATAGTAGATAGAATACACATGAAGGCGATAAATACCGCGATTAGTCCTAATACAAACATAGGATATTTTAATACAGTCAAGTTGATCATTGGTTTTTCCATATTCAGCTGGCGCCAAGTGAATAGAGCTAGACCAATTATACCTGCAGCTAGTGCAACGATTACAATGGTACTCCCCCAGCCATTCTCTCCAGCTACACTAAAGCCATACACAATTCCTCCGAATCCAATACTCGAGAACAGTACAGATAGCGCATCGATCTTCGGGTGAGTTAGTTCATTTACGTTTTGCATATAGAAAAAGCCGAAAACTAAAGCGAAAACAAGGAATGGAAGTGTCGTCCAGAAAATCCAGTGCCAAGTTAAGTATTCTAATATGATTCCCGATACGGTGGGAGAAATTGCGGGCGCGAACATAATGACAAGTCCCATGATACCCATCGCTGATCCACGTTTTTCAACTGGAAAGATTAATAGAACCGTATTAAACATTAATGGTAATAAAATAGCAGTACCCACTGCTTGCACAATGCGTGCTATTAATAAAAAAGCAAAGGTTGGCGCAAGTCCTGCAATTATTGTCCCTACGATAGATGATGTTAAGGAGGTCAAGAAGAGCTGACGAGTCGTAAACTTTTGGATTAACAATCCGGAGATTGGTACAAGTATACCTAGGGTTAACAGAAAGCCAGTTGTCAGCCATTGAATCGTAGTAGGTTCAACCCCGAGCTCAATAATTAATTGGCCTAATGCCATATTTAGCGCTGTTTCACTGAACAGACCTACAAAGCCTGCGATTAAGAATGCAGAAAGTATAGGCAATTTTTTAATTGGTTGTGACATGTAAATCCTACTCTCTATTATAAATTACTGTTTTGGTGGTACTAAATTGGGGATTTGTTTGGCGATAGCTCTTAATGGATCACCAGAAGCGCTTGTGACGCTTAGCAATATCCCACCTTCAAATAATGCGTTTAAGGTAATGGCAAGATTAGTTGCACATTCTTCCGACATACCATAATCGATAAACTTTTCCTTCACTAATTTTTGCCAGCTTTTAAAAACGTGATCACAGGCTAGACGAATCTCATTATTTTTAAGAGCCATTTCTCCTGCGATATTACCAATAGGAACACCGTATAATTCATGCTTTTGCTCAATTTGCGTAGCAATCAGATTCAATTGATTGAATAACATTTCAATAGGATCAGCAGATTTATTCAGTAGATTTTTTGTATCAGTTAGTAACAAATCTCCTGTATATTGGATAGCAGCAAGGAGTAGCTCTTCCTTACCGTTCGGAAAGTGATGATAAAGGGCGCCTTTAGTGGTGTTGCTTTCTTTAATAATAGTTGAGATACTCACAGCTTCAAAACCATAGCAACTAAATAAGTGGCCTGCAGTCTTGATAAGGTGCTGTTTAGTTTCCATCCCTGGGGGCATCTTATGTACTCCTTTCTTAAACAGAACGGTCGGTTTGTTTTTTGCACAAAGACTAGTATATAGACTATTGGAAGACAATGCAAGATTAGAGAACAATAGAAATAGATATCATACGCAGGCAAAATAAAAGAACTCTAATGTAGCATTGCTGCACCGGAGTCCAAAAGTTTATATTATAAAGTACCTCTATCTACCTGTTCCTTAAGGATCTGTATGTTTCCTAACACATTTTTGGAGACCTCTAAAGTTTCTTCGATCGCATTAGCTTTTTCATCTGCTAGCTGGTAAATGATTTCATTAAACAGTAGCTCCATTTCATCTAAAATAGCTAAGGTTGCCACATTGTATAATCGTACATTTTCAAACTTAGATGGTTCAAAGATAGCAGTATCTAGATAGGGCTTAAAGTTATCAAGCATCTCCGGTAGGTTTGCATGCATCCGATTAAATCCAACGCGGAAGCTTTCCATTAAGACTTCCATTTCTACGAGAGGCTCTAGAGCACTGGCAACAGCACTTTTAACTCTTTGCTCATAATCTGTAAATAGGCTCATTAGTAAGCTAATTGGATTTCCATATAAGGCGATATTTTGAGCAGCCTTTACAGTGAGAATAATGGCAGTCAATGCAGCTTCTATTAAAAGTACAATACGTTCCAGTCTAGAAAGGATAGGTCTTAATATCGTTGTTCCTACAGTCACGATTGTATTATGAGCTAATTCTACTTGGGCTTCCTTCATTTTCATTCCGATTACTAAATAAGAAGATTCCTGAATTGTTTTAATTTCTGTTTTTTGAACAGCATCTACACGTTCTCCTGGTGTAGCCCCCGAGTGGATAGCATCAGCTAAGCTGACATCTCGATTAATAAAAGAATTGGCAATGTCGTTAACCTGAGCTTCGTACTCCGTTAATTGATTATATACTTCTTCTTTGTTTATCTTTAAGATATTATAATGTGCACCAAGCTCACCTACAACAGCATCAACGAAATTGTCTGTGCCTCCTCTAAATAGTTCAGGGATTTCGTTATAAAGGATATTGTGGGCACTAGCAACTAAATAGTCTACCTCTTGCTTGAGTTGGTTTAAATAGTCTCTAGCCGGAGCAAAGAGCGTTTCTACACTTATGGTAGTGGAGGTAATAAACTCAATAAGTTCTGCAGGCTTTGAATTTAGAATATTGTTTAATATGAGACAACGTTCCTCAGCCTTATTCAAAAGATCGATTAAGTCATCGATTGCCGCTTTGATAATGGCCCCTGTCTCGGCTATGCCTTTAAAAAGTGGATCTACAGCTATTTCCTCCAACTTTTGTTGAAATGTCTCTTGAAGTGTGGTGACACGCTGACTAAATTTTGCATTCTCATCTTCCACAATACTGACTGAGTTACTTATATACTCTTGGACATTCGTAATTCGACCTTTTACTTGGTCCCTAATACCATTGGAGAGTAATACCATGTTTTCTTGGTTAATCTCAATTTTCTCGCTAAAGCCACCATAAATAGGCTGCCCTGTCCAAATACTTGTTACAATATGATCGTCTGCCCCAATATGGATAAATCCATGTCCAGGCTGTCCCTTTATACCAACCTCAATGACAAAGTTTCCATCTTTATCTGGATCTACATAGCCTGTATGATTCGGGCCAATCATGGAAAGGAGGGGAACCCCATTATTGATGCTATACTTTTTACCAGGTATTCTATTACCCAATCCTAGCGATTCCTCTGTACTTGTAAGAAAGTCAAAACGGCTATAGTAATTGGTTATATTATCGTACATCATTGTAGGATCTACGAAACCAGCAGGAAGGATGGCTGGATTTAAAGTGACAGCCCTCACCTGAGGATTTTCAATAGCGACAGCATTAGTTAGTCCTCCGCCTAGGGAATTACCTGTAACTGAATCTACTTTCCCGAGGTTGGTATTCACCCATTCAAAGTAATCTTGTGCATCACCTAATTGAGCGGGGGGAGTATCAGCGAGTAGCTTTGCATTCGTATCAATCCAATCCTTATTGTCCTCACTCCCTATATAAACTACCGTCAATTCCTTCGTTTCATGGTTTTGAACTGTAACAGCATCGAGGCCAGAGGACATCCCATATTGAGTATCTACTACTTTAAATATTTTCTCGTTAACGGTTATAATTTTGCCGGGTGGATAATGTCGGTACGCATGAAAACCAGCTAGTTCTACTAAATCTTGGTCAGTTGTCTGGACGTCAGAAACAGGATTAATAGTAGTCACCTAGATTTCCACTCCTATTCTTTTCTAATTTCATTCAAGGCAGTTTTGTTTATCGAGCTGTTTTTGGAGCCATCCGCATATTCTGCGTTTATCAAATTATCATGTAAAATGACGGAATAAGAACCTCGTGGTAGGCCTTCCATTTGCTCGATATCAGAAACTATTTTGTCATA
>JBEMAY010000104.1:0-5873 GCA_040274765.1 Psychrobacillus sp. | reverse complement strand
GTTATCTACTGGTATAGGTACTGACATCCTCCTATCTTTAAAAAATAAATGATGCGTAAGAGGATACCCGGGATTTTCAAATCCATACACAGTTTTATCTCCAAGTAACTGAATAATAAGTGGCATAATTTGCTCAGTACCTGAGCCTAAAATAATTTGTTCAGGAGTACTTTTCACTCCTCTTGATTGGAACAAGTAAGAAGAGATTTGCTGTCTCAACTCATAATCTCCTTGAGGATGTCCTAACTGAAGTAAGTCTTTATGTTCATCGTGTACAATGTCCTTTGCATACTTTCTCCAGATTGCAAAAGGAAAAGAATCTGTATCAATTTTCCCGGGTGAAAAATCCACAGAAAAGTTAGCTGTGTTGTTTGCTTCCTGTGTTATGAAGGAAGTGTCCTGTTCGATAATAGCTAATTCCTCTAAGTTTTGAACGAAATATCCACGTCTGGGTTCAGAGGAGATAAACCCTTCAGCAACTAATTGGCTATAAGCAAATTCAATAGTTGTTTGACTGACAGCTAAATAATCAGCCAATTTTCTTTTAGAAGGAAGCTTAATACCCTCTTCAATTGTACCGTTTATAATTGCTTCTTTTATAGCACGATATAGTTGTTCATACAGTGGAGTTTTCGATTCTTGTACAAGCTGAAACATTAAAAAATCCATAGTCTCTCCAATCTGACCACTTTATTTAATTTGTTTCTGATACTTTTCATAAGGTCATATTTTATTATACTAAACTTAATAAAGATAATGGAGGGAAAATAATGATACCTACAAGTTCAATTGGGACAGATCGAGTAAAAAGAGGAATGGCTGAAATGCAAAAGGGCGGAGTTATTATGGATGTTATTAATGCAGAGCAAGCAAGAATTGCAGAAGCAGCAGGTGCAGTTGCGGTGATGGCATTAGAACGTGTACCCTCCGATATCCGCGCAGCTGGGGGAGTAGCTCGTATGGCGGACCCACATATTATGGAAGAGGTAATGGGAGCGGTAACAATTCCAGTGATGGCGAAAGCACGTATCGGTCATATTACTGAAGCACGCATTTTAGAGGCAATGGGTGTAGATTATATTGATGAATCAGAAGTGCTAACTCCCGCAGATGAAGAGTATCATTTACGTAAAAATGAATTTATAGTACCTTTTGTATGTGGTTGTAAAGATCTTGGAGAAGCAGCACGAAGAATTGGTGAAGGAGCTTCGATGCTTCGTACAAAAGGAGAGCCAGGAACAGGGAACATTGTAGAAGCAGTACGTCATTTGCGTAAAGTAAATGGACAGGTTCGCAAAATAGTACATATGAGTGAAGATGAATTAATGACAGAAGCAAAAGTTTTAGGTGCACCTTATGATGTTTTATTGCAAATTAAGCATGCCGGGAAATTACCAGTTGTGAACTTTGCAGCAGGCGGGGTAGCAACACCAGCAGATGCAGCTCTAATGATGGAGCTTGGAGCAGATGGTGTGTTTGTAGGATCTGGTATTTTCAAATCAGAAAATCCTGAGAGATTTGCAAAAGCTATTGTGGAAGCTACAACACATTTCCGGGATTATAAATTACTGGTAGAGATTTCAAAGGAATTAGGAATTCCTATGAAAGGAATTGAAATTTCTCGGTTATCTGCAGTTGAACGTATGCAAGATAGAGGTTGGTAATATGGTTAAAATAGGTGTTTTAGCACTCCAGGGAGCAGTTTGCGAGCATATTCGTTCCATTGAAAATAGTGGAGCAGATGCCCTAATGGTAAAAAATATAAATGATTTAGCTTTAGTGGATGGTTTAATACTCCCTGGAGGAGAAAGTACAACTATGCGAAAGCTGATTGATCGATTTGAAATTTTAGAACCACTAAGACAATTTGCATTGAATGGTAAACCAATGTTTGGAACTTGTGCAGGCTTAATCCTACTTGCAAAAGAATTAGTTGGATACGATTATTCACATATAGGTGCTCTTGGCGCTACTATTGAACGTAATTTTTACGGTCGACAGGTCGATAGCTTCGAAGTAAGTTTATATATTAAAGGTGTTGCAGAGGATTTTCCAGCGGTATTTATACGAGCACCTCATATCGTAAATGTCGGGGAAAATGTTGAAATACTTGCAACGTATAGAGATAGAATCGTAATGGTAAGACAAGGTTATTTGTTAGGATGCTCTTTTCATCCCGAGTTAACTACTGATCAACGAATAACGGCATATTTTATCGAGATGGTGAAGGAAAGTCTTGCAAATGAGTTGCACGTATAGTAAAGTATGAGTAATTTCATGAATCAAAAACGATGATAGGAAGCAGTAACAAGCACGTTTTTTATAGAGAGTCAGCGGGTGGTGCAAGCTGATATAAACACTTGTGAATCCGTCCTTTGAGTTGTGCGGCTGAATGATTAGTAAGTCGTGCCGGTTGAAAAGCCGTTACAGTACAAGTAAGTGGATTCTGTTTATGACTGGATCAATCAGGGTGGCAACGCGGGTATGCTCTCGTCCCTTTTTCATGGGATGGGGGCTTTTTTGTCGTTTTTAGGAAAATTAAAGGAGGAATTATATATGTTAGATGTAAAATTTGTACGAGATAATTATGAAACAGTAAAAGCAAAACTTGCTAAGCGAGGAGAAGATATTTCAGAGTTTGACCAATTCCAACCTTTAGACCAAAAGCGTCGGGAGTTGATAGCAAAAACGGAAGTATTAAAGGCTGAAAGAAATGAGTTTTCTCAAAAAATCTCTTTGATGAAACGAAATAAAGAAAATGCGGATGATCTTATTGCACGTATGCGTGAAGTAGGCGATGAAATAAAAGCATTAGATGATGAGTTACGAGATGTTGAAGAAAAGTTTGAATATATGATGATGCGTATCCCTAATGTTCCACACGATAGTGTACCAATCGGTGACTCTGAGGATGATAATGTAGAAATACTTAAATGGGGAGAAGTTCCTTCATTTGATTTTGAAACGAAAGCACATTGGGACATTGCGACAGAATTAAAATTAGTAGATTTTGAACGTGCTGCAAAAGTGACAGGAAGTCGTTTTGCATTTTACCGTGGATTAGGGGCTAGATTAGAACGTGGATTGTTAAATTTTATGATGGATTTGCATGCAGAAGAGCATGGCTATGAAGAAATGCTTCCACCATATTTAGCAAACCGTACAAGTTTAACAGGTACGGGGCAACTTCCGAAGTTTGAAGAGGATGCATTTTTAATTGGAGAAGAGGATTACTTCTTAATACCAACAGCGGAAGTACCTGTAACGAATTTTTATAGAGATGAAATATTAGATGGGGCAGAACTTCCGCAGGCGTTCACTGCTTATAGCGCTTGCTTCCGTTCAGAAGCAGGATCTGCAGGTCGCGATACACGTGGTTTAATACGTCAGCATCAATTTAACAAAGTAGAGTTAGTTCGCTTTGTGAAGCCTGAAGATTCTTATGAGCAGTTAGAACTTTTAACTGGTCATGCAGAGAAAGTATTACAACTGTTAGGTCTTCCATATCGTAAACTTCATATGTGTACAGCAGATTTAGGATTTACAGCTGCGAAAAAATATGATTTAGAGGTATGGTTACCAAGCTATGGTGAATATAAAGAAATTTCTTCTTGCAGTAACTTTGAAGCATTCCAGGCTAGACGTTCAGGGATTCGTTTCCGCCGTGAAGCTGGAGGAAAACCAGAGTACGTGCATACATTAAATGGTAGTGGATTAGCACTAGGACGTACAGTGGCAGCTATATTAGAAAATTACCAACAAGCAGATGGAACAGTATTAGTTCCAGAGGTTCTTGTTCCTTATATGGGTGGAAAAACAGTTATAAAATAATTAAAAAGAAGAACCAGATTCGCTATAAACCGCGTTTCTGGTTCTTCTTTTTTTCGCGAAGATTACGAAAAAACTGAGTGAGTATATTGCCACATTCTTCTGCTAAAACACCTTCTGTCACTTCACAGCAGTGATTAAAACGTTCATCATTTAATAGTCGGTAAAGGGAATCTACACAGCCTGCTTTGGCATCTCTTGCCCCGTAGACGACTCGGGGGATACGGGATTGTAAAATAGCTCCTGCACACATGGGGCAAGGTTCTAAAGTAACATATAGAGTAGTTTCTTCTAATCTCCAATTATTTAAAGTTTTACATGCCTCTTGAATAGCAAGTAGTTCCGCATGTGTAGTAGCATTTAAGGTTGTTTCTCTTAAGTTGTAACCGGTTGCGATAACTTTATCATTATGTACTATAACAGCCCCTATTGGAACTTCACCAATGGCGGCAGCTTTCTTAGCTTCTTCTATGGCTAAATTCATATAATGTTCATCCATCTAAATCAACTCCTTTTTGCATAGTGTAGCATGTTTTTTTATCAACTTGCATATTCTATGATGAAGGAGTGATGCATTGATCCATATAGTTAAACAGGGAGATAGTTTATATGCAATCGCCAAAAGGTTCGGAACAACAGTAGAAAGTATAGTTTCTATAAATGAAATTCCTGATCCGGATGTATTAGTAGTAGGGCAGGCCATAGTTCTACCATCTAGCCCAAGTCCAAATAGACCTACTATTGAAACGAATTTATATGTTGAATGGTATACAGAAGTACCTTCCGAACGAGTGTTGGAGCAAGTAGAGAAGGTGGCTTCAAATTTAACGTATATGATGCCTTTTTCGTATGAAGTGTTGCGAGATGGATCATTAACGGAGATGAATTGGGGAACGTTAAGTGAAATAGCTAAAGAGCAACAAGTAGAAACAGTTATTGTGATAGCAAATATTGAGGATTATGCGTTTAATAGTTCACTAGCTCATACCATTTTAACGGATGAAGTAGTTAAGAGGAATTTGTTTGAACAAGCGGTGGCAGAGGCAGAAAAAAGAGGAACGAATCATATTCATATAGATTTTGAGTATATGGATGCTAGTGACAGAGAAAACTATGTGAACTTTATAAGGGAATTTAAAGAATTTGCAAAAGGATATATTATATCCGTAACACTTCCTCCTAAAACGAGTGCTAATCAACCAGGAAGATGGTATGAAGCTTTTGATTATAAGGCGATAGGAGAAGTGGCAGATTTTGTTGTCATTATGACTTATGAATGGGGATATAGTGGGGGACCTCCGATGGCAGTTTCTCCTATCGGACCTGTCCGCAGAGTATTAGAATATGCAAAAACAGAGATACCGCCAAGTAAAATTTTGATGGGGCAGAACTTGTATGGATATGATTGGACTTTACCATATAAAGTAGGAAACCCGATTGCTAAAGCATTAAGTCCACAACAGGCTATTCAACTAGCAAAGGATAGAAACGCAGCAATTGAGTATGATCAAAATGCACAGGCTCCTTTTTTTCACTATTGGCAGGATGGTATTGAACATGAGGTTTGGTTTGAAGATGCACGATCTATTCAAGCTAAGTTCAAGCTTTTGAAGGAATTGCAGTTACTAGGAATTGCATATTGGCACAGTGGTTTTGATTTCCCTCAAAATTGGTACTTACTTCACGAAATGTTCCAGGTGAAGAAAATATAGAGCAAATTAGCCTTTCCTTGGAAAGGTGGATTTGCTCTATTTTTCATTTTCAGCGTGTGCTAAAATAGAAGGTACGACTTGAAATCTTAGAGTGAGGTTAAACTTATGTCCATTCCATTTATAACTGTAGAAGGTCCAATCGGGGTTGGAAAGACTTCCTTGGCCAAAGCTATTGCGACTAAATATCAATTTGAATTATTAAAAGAAATTGTGGATGAAAATCCTTTTTTAAATAAGTTTTACGAGGATATAGCAGAATGGAGCTTCCAAACCGAGATGTTTTTTCTTTGTAATCGTTATAAACAGTTAAGTGATATAGAGAAAAAATATATA
>JBEMAY010000103.1:0-7101 GCA_040274765.1 Psychrobacillus sp. | reverse complement strand
CTGTTTAGTTTCGGTTGAATGCGGATATTGTTATAATAAATAATGTATTCTTTGACTATATTTATCACACGCGCATTAGTCGTGTGGTAAATGTCTTCAAGGTAAAACGTTTCAGACTTTAGCGTGGAATGGAACGTTTCGATTGGGGAATTATCAGCTGGCGTGCCTTTGCGGGACATGCTCATGGTAATTCCTTTTCCTTTTACTGCCTTTTGATAAGCATACGACGTATAAACGGAACCTTGGTCGCTATGCAGTATACATCCTTTTGGTACTTCGGGTAACTGGTGAAGTGTATCTAATACAAGGATTGTATCTTGATTCAAGCCAATCGTAAAGGCGATAATTTCACCGTTAAAGAGATCTTTAATACTGGAAAGATACAACACCGTCTGACCAAAAGGTAAGTAGGTGATATCTGTTACAAGCCTTTCCAGTGGCTTAGTTGCCGTGAAGTCACGAGCCAATAAGTTATCAGCGATATAGGCAGGTTGACCAGTTTTCTTACGTCTCTTGACTTTGACCTTACATTGCCAGCCATACTTTTGCATAATACGCTGCACGGTTTTTCCCCAATACCTGGATACAAAGCAGTTATCTTTCGATAGCCATGTCGGAACTTATGTTTTTTGCACATGTCTCCGATCTGCAGATCTCGAATCTGCTTTTGTGTGAGTTGACCCGCCTGCTTCCTCCATCGATAGTAAGACGAGCGACCTACACCAAAGTGGCGACAGACCTCTCTAACTGGCATGACATCCTTTAAGTCTTCCACTAATTGAATTACTACTGCTGGCGCCACTTCCTTTCCAATTCCTTGTACTTTTTTAAAACTTCAATCTGCTGTTTCAAAAAAAGATTCTCTGCCTGTAGTTTGGCAGTCTCACTACCATATTCCGGTCCTTTACCGAAGGTATATTGTTTACCTACTGGTAGATGTAGGCGGTGGGTTTCTCCATTTCGATGCCACCGCAACCATGTTTCCAATTGTTTTTTGTTCCGAATGTTTAACTCTTCCATTACTTCTTTTACCGGCACCCCAGCCAATCGCATTTCAATGGCCTTCATTTTTACCTCTACTGGATAACTGATTCTTGTTCCCATAGAAAAACACCTCCACATTGATAAGTTAGGTATTGTATACCCGTTTTTCAACGAAAGGTGTTTTTATTAGTCTCATTTATTTAGGTCACTGCACATTGAGGTTTAAGGCTTTTGACTAGATGGTCCCGACTGGTCTCGAACCAGCGACCCCCACCTTGTCGAGGTGGTGCTCTCCCAACTGAGCTACAAGACCGGATTTTGAAGTTAATCTGATTTTATCATATTCCAGAGTTGGTAGTATATAGTTTTTTCTTTTTATCCTGAATGGGGTGTCATAAATTCCTCACATATCAACTAGAAGTGGTACTTGCTTGGGACTGTTCCCTTCCACTAAGATGGAAGAGATAGTGGGAGGGGCTATGATCATGTTAACTGAAGCAAAGGAGTTTATAAGACTTTATTACATAGAGACAGGTAAAGAGGAACGTGAGATGGTTGCTCGCCTGGAAGAAATAGAAGATGAAATTAATCGCTGTGGCACATATGTACATACAACCGAGGAGCTGGAGTTCGGTGCTAAGGTTGCTTGGCGTAACAGCAATAAATGTATAGGTCGTTTGTTTTGGCAAAGTCTGACTGTTTTCGATAAGCGAGATTTATGTAGAGAAGAAGACATTTTCAAGGCATTGCTTGATCATATCGAGTACGCAACGAACGACGGTCGAATCAGACCGACGATTACTATTTTTTCTCCGAAAGATGTTCGTGTTTGGAATCACCAGCTCATACGTTATGCTGGCTATGAAACCGAGGATGGAGTCATTGGAGATTCTGATTCCCTTGCTTTTACGAAAGTATGCGAGGGGCTTGGCTGGAAAGGGAAGGGGACAAAATTTGATGTGCTCCCGCTTGTCATTCAAGTGAAAAATCAGCCTCCAAAGGTTTTTGACATCCCGGGTTCGTATATTTTAGAGGTTCCGTTCCGCCATCCAGAGATGGATTGGTTTACAGATTTACAGCTAAAATGGTATGCCGTTCCGATGATTTCCAGTATGAAGCTGGATATTGGCGGGATTACGTATGCTGCTGCTCCATTTAACGGCTGGTACATGGGAACAGAAATAGGTGCTCGCAATCTTGCGGATGATTATCGTTATAATATGCTGCCTACCATTGCTGAGCAAATGGGCTTGAACACGAAGTCAAATGCTTCTCTTTGGAAGGACCGCGCATTGGTCGAACTGAATGTGGCTGTATTACATTCCTTTAAGGAGGACGGGGTGAGTATCGTGGATCATCATACGGCTGCTCATCAATTTAAAAAGTTTGAGGAAATAGAACGGGATGCAGGGAGAGACGTTACCGGGAACTGGGCTTGGCTCATCCCACCGATGTCACCAGCAACAACCCATGTCTTTCACAAACCCTATAACAATGAAAAGGTAACGCCAAATTATTCCTACCAGCCCAATCCATATTAATAGTTAGTTAAATAGCAAAAGACCATCCATTTCAAATGCGGATGGTCTTTATTTATGAATAAAAGTATAGAAATTAAAGCTTCAAAAAGGTTTATCCGATAAAAATGCAGAATAAGTTAATCTATGTAAATATAATCATAAAGCGAGAAAGAGAATAGACTATAATGAGGGAGTAGAAGATATTACTCCCTCGCTTTATCTGAGTTCTCCTTTTTCAGTCTCTAATCACCTTTTTCTAAAGTAATCAATTATGCTAGCAGTGATTGTAAGGAAAAAATAAATCACACTATACATAAATGAAATGTTATACGGGATGAAAAATACGAAGTAACAGAGAATGATCATTAAGAACGTATTGTATATTAAAATAGCATTCCCGGTGCTTATCGCCTGGGTATTCCACTTAAACAGATTATAAATTATGGTACCAGCCATGATAGCAATCGTGAGTACTGGCGTCCAGGTGGGATACTCATATGGCATCAGTAACATAGTGATTGCTAGAATGAACGTTACTACTAAATAATGCTTGACTCTTTCCTTATAAGTCAATGCTTGAAATCTGTTCATATCCTCCCCCTGTCTCATCGTTTTTCTTATCCTGCCAAGCTTTTCATTAACTCTCTGTTACATACCGATCTTTACCTGCATGCATTCCAGCAAAGAAAAGTAAAATAACTGTAACGATGAATAATAGTATGGGAGTATTCCAGCTTCCAGTCGTATCGTGAACAAATCCAAAAACTACTGGTCCGACTGCAGCAAGTAAATAGCCGATGGATTGCGCTACTCCAGATAAGTCAGCAGCCTCCATAGGTGTTCTGGATCGAAGAGAGAAGAACATCATTACTAACCCAAACGATGCCCCGCCTCCTAATCCTAGGAATACCATCCACAGTATTGCTAGAGAAAGACTACCATACAACAACCCAATAAACCCAATCAAATAACAAATTGAAAATACTGCCACTAGTATTCTTTGATCCTTCATCCGTCCTGCAAGGATTGGTATAAGAAAGGTCATTGGTAGCTGAGAAAATTGCATGGTGGATAGCATCCAACCTGATTTCCCAGCCTCCATCCCTTGCGTTTGCAATATTTCTGGGATCCATGCTGCCGTTGTATAAAAGATAAGGGATTGGAATCCCATACATAATGTAATACTCCACGTTAATGGAGATTTCAAGATGGATTTAGCTTTTATAGGGTTAGTATCGGGAAAATCTAGGACAATCTGCTGCCTCTGTTTAATTTGAGGTGCCCAAACGAGGCAGGCAATGATCGCTAAAATAGACCAGATTCCTAAAGCTCCCTGCCAACCAAGGAATGATCCTTCTGCAATGGGATAACTAATGCCTGCACCAATGCCAGCAGAGAGATTCATAAATACGGTGAAAATACCTGTAAGCAACCCGATTTGTAAAGGGAACTTAAGCTTGATGAAGCTAGGGATTAACACATTACCAAACGCAATGGCGATTCCGATTAAAGCAGTGCCAAACAATAGGAAGAAGGGAGTCCCGGTGGACCGAATGGCAATTCCGAACGCCAACAGTAAAATAGCAAGAAATAAAGTCATTTCCATTCCAAAACGGCGTGCTACTCTAGGTGCAAATGGAGATATAACAGCAAAGGCAAGTAATGGAATCGTCGTGATAAAACCTGCCAACACATTAGAGATATCAAGTCCATCCCTAATGTAGGATATAATTGGCCCCACTGCAGTAAGGGGTGCTCGCAATGTAGAGGAGATAAATATAATCCCTATGATTAATAAGGTGATTGATTTTTTATTGATTTCGGAAGTAGGCAACAAAGCAATATCTCTCCTCGCAGCTTTTAATACATCGATATTAGAAAATCCTACACGCTTTATCTGAAAAGTTCAACAGCTACAAAAAACAGAAAGATAGCCATCAATTAGGAATAACAATATGTTACACTTTAATTGTAAATATTTTGAATAATTACATTCTATTATACTAGTGGGTGGGAATGATGCAAGTCAGTTAAATGTTTGAAAAGGTAATCATCGAAGACTTCTAGTCAATAGAGTAAATGAAATACATGTCTATAACATTCAGGGGGAATTAAATGGAAGCGAAAAAAATTTTATCGCTAGTAAATGTTTCTAAGCAGTTTGGAAATAAGCATGTTTTAAATGGAGTAAATCTAGATGTCTATGAGGGTCAGATCATTGGGTATATAGGACCGAACGGGGCAGGGAAAAGTACAACGGTAAAATTAATCCTAGGCTTGATTGATGGTTACTCCGGAATGATTGAAGTCTTTGGAGAAAATATTAATAAAAATAATTATACATATAGAAGGAGAATAGGCTATGTGCCCGAAACGGCAGAGCTTTATGAAAATCTCACGGCTTATGAATATCTAGTTTTTACTGGTGAAATGTATGGGCTAATAACCAAGGAGGCAGAAGTGAAGGCTTTTAGTCTTATGAAGGAATTCGGCCTAGAGGCTGCTTTCCATCAAAGGCTGTCCTCTTTTTCCAAGGGAATGAAACAAAAGGTATTAATCATTTCTAGCCTGCTACACGATCCAGACTTATTATTTTATGATGAGCCACTTAGTGGACTGGATGCGAACAGTGTGATGGTCATAAAAGAGATACTTGCAAAGCTTGCAGCACAAGGGAAAACCATATTTTACTCATCTCATATTATGGACGTCGTTGAGAAAATCAGTAATCGGATTGTACTTTTAGTAAACGGGGAGGTAGTGGCGGACGGAAGCTTTGAAGAGCTTAAGCAACAAAGTCAAGAGGGCTCTTTGGAGGGAATATTTAATCAGCTGACTGGCTTTAACGAGCATGAAGAGATTGCAGAACGTTTTGTGCAAACGGTTAGTGGGGGAAACTTACATGAATGATTTTGCTTCGCTTAGAGTGCTGGACCGTTTTCGAAAGATATTTTTAAAGTTTGATATTGATTATGACATCATGAGGAGAATTTTACAGCTTAAGCTGACAATGGATAGCCGGAGGTTGCCTCCTATATTTAATGGCTCAAAAGAAAAAAAGGATGGTAACCAATTTACGAAGTCCTTATGGGTTTATGGTCTTTTTGGACTTCTTCTGTTAACTCCTTTTCTTTTTTTAGGAAATAACTTTCTTTTTTCTCTCACCATCATGTTCAGTTCTATGTTTGTAATACTCATGACGTCCATGATCTCAGACTTTTCAGCTGTGCTGCTTGATATTCGGGATAAAAATATACTTCAGCCAAAGCCTATTAGCAATCGTACGATCAATGCAGCCAAAATAATGCACATTTTGATTTATATTTTTCTATTGACTGGTTCCTTCGTGATGATCCCGTTAATCGTAAGCATCTTTAAGTTTGGCCCCTTATTTTCCCTTTTGTTTTTAGTGGAAATAGGGATGATTAGCGGTTTGACCGTTATTTTCACCGCCTTTATATACCTTTTCGTTCTTCGCTTTTTTAGCGGGGAATTTTTGAAGGACGTCATTAATTATGTACAAATTTTCTTGGCGATAGGGATGGCTATCAGCTACCAGTTAGTAGGTCGCATTTTTGATATTGTCAATCTGGATATTGATTACAGCTTTGCCTGGTGGCATTTATTCCTTCCGCCGTTTTGGTATGCAGCACCTTTTGAGTTGATTTTTAATAACAATTATTCCTTATATATCATTCTTTTTACTATACTTGCACTAATCATTCCGATCATAGCTGTTTTGCTATATGTCCGACTAATGCCTACGTTTGAAAATTACTTATCTAAGCTGCAAAGTGATTCGAATAGAAAAAAGAAAAAAGCTCGAAGACTGACCTCGTTTTGGTCCAGTATTTTGTGTAGCACAAAGGAAGAAAGAGCTTTTTATAAATTTTCCTCAATGATGCTGAAGGAGGAAAGGGAATTAAAGCTGAAAGTATACCCAATGCTGGGATTTGCAGTTATCTTTCCATTTATCATGCTTTTCAATAATTTAAGAATGAGCAGCTATGAGGAATTGGCTAATGGAAATTCTTTTATGATCATTTACTTTTCACTTATTTTTGTTCCTTCAATAGTTCTCTTGCTGGAGTATTCTAATTTCTATAAGGCGCACTGGGTATTTTACGTTGCACCTATGCGTAGTAGAGGACTAGTATATAGTGCCACCTTGAAGGCAACCATCATTAATTATTTTTTGCCTATATTAATACCCTTAAGCCTGATTTTTCTTTGGATCTTTTCCTTCCGCATATGGCTGGATCTAGTAATAGTTTTATTAGTGGCAGTGATTCTAACTATTGTTTCTTATTGGATGTTCATAAAAGATCCTTTTCCTTTTTCCAATGAACCGAAGCAAGCGCAGGAAAGTTCTATGATTAAAGTGTTTGGTTCAATGTTTTTAGTTGGGGTTATGGCTTTCATTCATAAGATTATTGGAATAGTTAATCTCGAATGGTTATACATTTTGGTGCTCATCATTAGTATTTTTATAAGCTGGAAGCTCACATTCTTTCGGAGTAAGCCCAGTGGTAATATGTCAAGCGAAAAAAAGAAATGAATTGGAAATTACTTAAGTGATACTTTCCAAATGAACACT
>JBEMAY010000102.1:0-7216 GCA_040274765.1 Psychrobacillus sp. | reverse complement strand
GTGCTCGAGAGCATCATTATCCAAATAATTGAAACGTTTCTTCTTTTTTAACGTATCCCTATTAGAAAGCGAGGTGAATTGATCAGTGAGTAAAAGTACAAGTGTAATTTTTGTAGTCCTTCTGAGTTTTGTGTTCAGTTACATTTTATCATCAGCATTTGCTCATTATGATTTAAACACAACAAACTTAATAACCGGGTTCATTATCATTTGTTTGACTCTTTCTGCCGTTTCTTTGTTTGGAAAACTATTTCCTGAAAAACCAGTTGGAGAAAATTAATAATATCACTCAAAAAACAGCTATAAACGCCCTTAGGCACTTATAGCTGTTTTATTAGGATCTAGTTCTCTCTAGTTTTTCTACAACTTCCTTGCCATCCGTGGACCATTTAATCATCCGATGGTAGGCATCATGGTAAAAACTAAACCAATAATTGTTTTGCAACGCTTCATTCACCCATTTTTGTTTGGCAAATACAGAGGTCATTGGGTAGTCATCATAGGCCAATACCCATAATGGGTTTTGATGCGCATGTGTTGGCATAAGGTCTGCCATATGAATGATGGTTTCACCCTCTTGCTTTAATAGCACAATACTGTGACCATCACTATGACCACCCGTGTGAATCATCTCAATATCTTCTAGCAGTTTAATAGAATCTTGGAAAGTGATGACCTGTGATTGTATAGGCTCCCAGTTCTCCTTCCAATATGTATTGCTTGAACGGACATTTGGGTTCTTCATTTCGTTCCACTCTACCTCTGAAACATAGATGGAAGCATTCGGAAAACTTGAAACCAATTCCCCGTTTTCCCATTTAGTCAATCCACAGGCATGGTCGAAATGTAAGTGAGTCATTAAAATGATATCAATATT
Organism: Psychrobacillus sp.; assembly: GCA_040274765.1. GTDB lineage: Bacteria > Bacillota > Bacilli > Bacillales_A > Planococcaceae > Psychrobacillus. The sequence goes on along the minus strand of JBEMAY010000102.1, from coordinate 6,339 downwards.
ATCAGTTAGTAAACCTAGCTCTACAAGATTGTCATCTACTACCGACTCATCTGTAATACCATAGTTTCTGAGTTGCTTGTCCGAGAACTTACCAAACCCTAAGCCAGCTTCAAGCAATATATTTTTACCTTTGTATTGAATAAGGATTGGGTCGGAAGGCAATTCTATTTGATTTTTTTCATTGACCGGGTACTTCTTTTCCCATAATGGTTTAGGTACTACTCCAAACATGGCTCCCCCGTCCATATGTGTCGTGCCACCCTTTAACCATGTTAATGTCATCTCATGAAACTTATACGTATCCATACTTTCATCCCCTTTGAATAGTATTGATCTTTTATGTTTGGCTGATAAACCTAGCCTCTAGACGATAGATTGGTTGACCTTTTGCAGAGAATTTCTCTTCATATTCAGTCATAATATTATCTTCTGGCATGTTCACATGTAAGTCTAATGATACATAAGTCAATAACATGCCATAAGCAGACATGCTTGTTAGAGAGTATTCGAATAGACCTCTGTTGTCTGTTTTGAAATGAACTTCTGCGTTGTCCACAAGGATAGATTCGTATAGCTTTAAAAAGCCCTCATGGGTTAAGCGTCTCTTTTCATGTCTAGTTTTCGGCCATGGATCAGAGAAATTTAAATAGACACGGTGCACATCATTTTTTTGAAAATATTTTGCTAGGTCCGCACCATTAACTTTTAATAAACGTAAATTAGGTAAAGGTTGAGCTGCTATTGCATTTTCTAATGCGGATACAATGACACTGTCATAAAGCTCGATCCCTATATAATTGATGTCAGGATTTTGTTTTGCCATCCCAGTTATAAATTGTCCTTTTCCCGTTCCCACCTCTATATGAAGTGGATTTTCGTTACCAAAAACTAAATTCCATTTCCCAATTTGTTCTTCTGGATTTGGAATGACTATCTCTGGATGTGAATTTATAAAATCCTCAGCCCATGGTTTATTTCTTAATCTCATTACCTTAACTCCTTTTACTTGGTGGTTTTGCTAATTTCCATGCATTCGATTCTACTTTAAATGTGTAAGTGCTGCCTGGGATCGTCAAACAGGAAAATTCTCCGTCCGCATGCCCATATACTTGGTTATTCATTTGAATAGAGAACTCTTTTGCTTGAATCTGTTTTACTTCGGTATAGGCCGTGTGCTTTCCATAAAATACCGTGCCAAATATAAATAATAGCTTACTCCGTTTTAAATGATGCACAACGGTTAGTTCAATCAGTGAATCGTTTGGTAAAGAGGAAGGAGAGATTTTCATGCCTCCCCCAAAATAGGGTTGATTACACACAGTAATAAACCAAACATCTTCAAACTTTATCGTATCTCCTTGATTTAGTAAAGAGAAAGAGAATTTTTTAAAATGAAATAACTCCTTAATAAGGAACAGGATGTATACTAGTTTACCTAACCCAAATCTATTTAACCATTTTTTCCATTTGGATTGATTGGCTGCATACACCACATGCGCATCAAATCCAAAGCCGGCATTATTCACGAAATGAAACCTATCTAAAGGAGCATTTAAAACTCCAACATCCATCGGTTCTGCCGTCTGATATTCTAATACATATTCAGTTAGTTGCTCAAGTGTTTTAAAGACAAAAAAAGTCCGACCAAAATCATTTCCACTTCCCGCAGAAACAACTCCAACTCGAACATGGTTATGTCCTATTATACCTGAGAGGACTTCGTGTATTGTACCGTCTCCACCGATGGCAATAATTAAAAGAAGATCTTGGCTAGCTTCTGCATACTTCTTCGATATATCGGTAGCATGCCCACTATATTCAGTTTTAACGAGCGTGAAAGGAAAAGGGAGCTGATCTTTCCAAGACTCCCAAAGCTTTTTAGCCTTCCTCTGCCCTGCAATTTCATTAACAATAATTAGTACATCATTCATTTTCTTTCTCGCTCTCCAGCTCCCAGCCTGCTCTAGAATAGGAGGTTGTCTGAACCAAATTAAGCAATGCCTGTGCTGCCTTAAACTGCATATGCTTCATAGGAGATGGAGATGATTTTAGGGCCTGAAACCATGCGGGAAAGCTTCTTGTATCTACTAACTGAGTTTGATAGGCGGAACCAGGATAATCGATATACCCATTTCTTGATAGGACAACCTTTCTAATAGGAAGTTCAATGTCTTCCTTTTTAAAAACTTGCAACAAAATAGATTCCATTCTGTTAAGACTGATCATCGGACTTAATACCTTACTTTCACCCTTCCCACTTTTCTTCACCCAGAAACGCTCCCCACTCCCGATAAAGGCATCCAAATCTCTTCCTTCTAACATCACTATACATATAATCTCCGTAGGCAAAACGATAATAATATCTAATTCCACAGGAGCTTTCTTCAGTTTAAGGATTGGGTAATAAAACAGAAAATAATTATCAGGTAATTGCAGCGTAAATAGTCGTAACAAGCTATCTCTCATATACTTTGGATCTACATAAGACTTTTCCATTAAAGTGGAGCTAGCCCATTTTAACTGAAAATGAAATAATTGATCCAAATACATTCTTCGAAGCTCTTCTTTAGAGCTCGGATTATACACAATATTAGGTTCAAAAAAGAGAGTAGTAGACTCTTCTGGAACTTCTTGATCCGTCTCTATCTCTTTTTCATGTTGTATTTCTTCGGAGGTTTCTTCTTTGTTTCTTGAAAACAATTTAGAGATAAAGGATTTTTTCTCCTCTACCTCTAAGTCTTCCTCCTGCTCCTTGTCCACCCACGATGTATCTAAAGCTCCTCTTTCCCAAGAAGCGTTAATTCGCTCCCATTGCTGTTTTTTTAAACGAACAAATTGGGTAGGATACCTCTTTAAATCGATTTGATAGCGGGATATATAATCTTGTAATTTGACTAACTGAGCCATTCCATTGCCTCCCTCTCACACGTTTATACTGGCAAATTCTTCGTATCGTGGAGTGCTTGCAGGATTTATTTTGTAAATGATAAAATCACGCACTTCAAAGGACTGTGTCTCGAGGTTAAACGAATCATACTGACAAATTTCATTTGATTTCCATTTTTTTGCAACCGTTATATGGGCATGGAAGTCCTTAGAAACGTTTAACTCTATATACTCCAGAACTTTTTGTACTACTTTATGCTGAAGTCTTTGTAATTCCTCATTTTCATTGACAGCGACGTATACTACTCTTGGGGTTTTTGCGCTCCCAAAATGAGCTAGTCTAGCTGTTGTTAAAGTAAAAGCTTCCCACTTTATCTCTTTTAAGGATTGGATTAAGTTCGTTAATACGTGATCGTCTACTGCTGCTAAGTATGCCAGCGTAATATGAAGGTCCTCTAGAAGAGGCAACGTTTTATGCGTTTCATGCATATTGGTTGCCTTTCTTGCCTCTATAATAGACCTCCCAACTATCCTGGGAACTTTAACCCCTATGAAATAATGGGTACTCATACATTTAAAGTTGTAGGAATTTTTTGTTCAAAGGCTTTCTGAAGCTTTCTTGTTAACTCTCCAGGTTTTCCATTCCCAATAACATTCCCATCAATCGAGATTACTGGCATAACTTCTGCGCTAGTTGAGGACATGATGAATTCATCCATGTTCAATGCTTCTTCTTTTGTGAATGCCTCTTCTACAACCTTTAACCCTATTTCCGCACAGCAATCTAACAATACTTTTCTAGTAATACCATTTAAAATCAGGTTGCTTACAGGATGTGTATATAAAATACCATCTTTAATGCCGTACATATTTGAGGAAGAGCCTTCCGTTACCGTGTCTCCACGGTGTAGGATTGCTTCAAAGCAATCTTTTGAAACAGCTTCTTGTTTAGCAAGCACATTACCAAGTAAGTTTAAGGATTTAATATCACATCTTAACCAACGAATATCCTCTACGAAACACGCCTTAATCCCGCTTTCCAGCTGAGCAATTGGACGTGTTGTCTCTTTCGTGTAAGCTGTCAGCACAGAGCTAACTGCTGGATTAGGAAAGTTATGAACACGAGGACACTCCCCACGTGTTACCTGCAAATAAATTTGGCCATTTTGGAGCTCATTCGTTTCGATTAACTCATGTATCATTTGATGAAGTTTGTCTTTTGTATAAGGGATCACTAATTGAATCTTATCCGCGCTTGCATATAGACGATCAATATGTTCCGTTGCGGTAAATAAATCCCCATTATAGATTTTAATAACCTCATAAATACCATCGCCAAACTGATAGCCTCGATCCTCAAACCCAATCTTCACTTCGTTTTCTTCTACGATTTGGTCGTTCCACAAAATTTTTGTCATAATCATTCATCCTCTCCTTATTTTTTACCAGCAAGCTCGACGATTGCATCTGCATAAATAGCAGTGGCTTTTATCAAATCCTCGATGTCCACATATTCATCCACCTGATGCGCTACGTCTGGTCTACCCGGAAATAGCATTCCAAATGCAACACCTTTTTTAAGCACTCGTGCGTATGTTCCACCACCAATAGATAATAGCTCTGCTTTTTCACCTGTTTGACGCTCGTATACCTTTTGAAGAGATTGAATCAGTATATCCTCTTTATCGACATAATGCGGAGTAGAGTTAGAGCCTAAATCAAGTGTTATACCTGTATTTTGTAGTTGTTCTCTACAAGCACTTAGTTTTTCCTCAAATGGATAGCTAACAGAATAACGGAGACTTACTTGAGTACAAGACCCTTGGGCAGGTGCATAATGAATAACTCCTGCATTTAGCGTAGTCTCTCCAGAAACCTCATCGGAATAGCTTAAACCTAATGCGTGACCTCTACTTTCTTCCCCAAATGCCTTAACAAGGAACTGACAGAATGCTTTAGAATGTGGGGTCAAAGATAATGTTAACAAGAATTTGGCAAGAAGGATTCCAGCATTAACTCCATGATCTGGCTCCATCGCATGAGCAGATTTACCATGAACCAATACCTTTACAACTGGCCCCTCTGGAAGGACCTCTCCAGTAATTCCGTGTTCACTTGCAAATTTACTAAATTGTTCTTTAATAGAATGTACTCCTCCAAAAATATAAGCAAATGCTTCATCTGGAACCATATTTGTTCGCTTTCCAGCCTGGAAAAACTGAATCGTTTCCGTCTCGGATGAACCTGTCTGAGAGAAAATTAAATTAGCAATTCCTTTTTCTGCATTGATAATTGGAAAGTCGGCATCCGGTGCAAAGCCTAGGGCAGGCATTTCTTCTTTCTCAAAATAGCGAGTAACACATCTAAATCCACTTTCTTCGTCTGAACCAATGATCAGCCTCACACGTTTTGACAGCTCAATCCCTGACTCCTTCACTAGCTTCATCGCCATCCAAGCGGCAATTGTAGGGCCTTTATCATCAATTGCTCCTCGACCATAGATTCGGTCATCTGCAACAACGCCTTCAAATGGCGGGTAAGTCCATCCTGTCCCTTCCGGCACTACATCTACATGACAGAGTATCCCTAACAATTCTTCGCCACTACCCATTTCAATGTGACCAGCCATATTGTCTATATTTTTTGTAACAAAACCTTCTTTTTCCCCTTCTTCTAACATATATTGAAGTGCCTCAAGTGGTTTGGGGCCGAAGGGAGCTTGCTCTGTAGCCTCTTTTTCATCTAAAACACTAGGTATTTGAATTAGAGCCTGTAGCTCTTTTATAATGTCTGTCTTTCTTTGTTCTGCTAGGTCTAACCAGTTCATTGTGATCCTCCTATGTATTATTGCATATTTCTTATTTTACACTTATTTTATTCAAACACACAGTAAAAAGAAGGTTTTTTTGACAGTTGTTTAGTTCATGCATTGTTTACTATCATAAACAATATTTCTTTTAAACTGGTTAATCGATGTCCTTCATTAGTAGTTATTCACTTGTTTTTGATACATAAAAAATTCAGTTATAACGCCTTTTTCTACTAGTTTAATATAAAATTCATGTATTTTTTTGTAAATAATCAGTATTTTTTATAGAAATTTCTTTGTAATTCTACTATAATAAAGTTGTCAGATAATATAATTCTGACTACCAAAATTGTAAAGGGGCTGTCATTTGCAATACTACTGTTGCTTTTCGCCCAAGTCGTCCGCTAGTCTTGCCACGAGATATCAAGATGAAGGAGTGGTTATTTTTGAAACCTACTACTGATCGGATGCTCACTCGAATCAAAGATATGTATATGTTCATCCGAAACAACGGAACTGTTACTACACAAGATCTGGTCGATGAATTTGGCATCACTCCTCGAACTATTCAAAGAGATTTGAATGTGCTTGCGTTTAATGATTTGATCATTAGCCCAACAAGAGGCAAATGGACCACGACGAAC
>JBEMAY010000101.1:0-7274 GCA_040274765.1 Psychrobacillus sp. | reverse complement strand
ATATGGTACTTTATATAAAAGTATCTTATTTAAGAAGACTCTGTGAAAGATTAGGGTTGGTATATGATGCAAAGTAATCTTTAAACCAGAGTGTAGAATTGATTTCCGCGCCAGCCGGACGCTTTCCGTGGAGTGATCGATAAGCCATCCCCCATCGTTTACGCGCATGGTAGTGATGACTTATCTGTCTTACTCATACCACAGGTGGCGCCTTCTGTCGCTCCAATCAATAAGTGGGAACAGCTTTAATGCATCGAAAAGTGTTTATCATTTACTTGCATAAACAAAGCTGAAAAACGGTCACCAACCCCAATTTCAAAATTTATTTATGTTTTTACCTTTGTTTATGTTTACAGTCACTATTAAAAAGAATTGTTAGTCAAAATAAACCCAAATCTTTAACAAAGATTTTTAAGAAAAAGAATAAATAATGATTTCATTGATTTTCCTCTCCCCCGACTGCTTTTTCGTTGGGAATAGGATGTCTAAAAGAATAATCTCATTCAAAACAACAAATAAAATATATAGAATTAATTTTAAAATAAGGGGGGATAGGTAATATGCAAGATGGCAAAATGAGAATGCATCTATTGTTGCAACAGCTAGAGTTGACCGAAGACACTGTTGTTAAGCATTTTGAGAATGCTTCTATTACAAGATTTACAGTTCATAAAAAACAAAGACAATGGCATTTTCAAATCAATATAGCTGCCGTTCTTCCTATCGATGTCTATAACCAATTCCAATCAAGACTAGAAGAGAAATTTCAAGGGATTGCTACAGTATATTTAGAAATCAATTGCGAACATCCAGAAGTAACAGAATCGCTCATCAAAGCGTATTGGACAAGTGTGCTTAAAGAATTGAGTGATATGGCTCCTCCTTTAAAAGATTGTCTACTTGGTCAGGAGCCAGAGTGGAACGGTCAGATGATTCAGCTCACATGCGGACAAGAATTACAACAACGCACCTTTAAAAAGAAATATATTGATCAAATTGCAAGTGTCTATGAAAGCTTTGGATTTCCTAAACTAGCAGTAGATTTTAAATTAGTGGAGGATACAGAAGCGCTTGCTGAAGCACAAGTTGCCTTTTTAGAACAACGAAGAATGGAAGAAGAGCAGCTTGGGAAAAAGGCTTTAGAAGATATGCAAAAGAGAGACTCTCGACAGGATAGTGGTGAAGCAAGCGAAGATGGTCCATTCCAGCTAGGTACCCCATTGAAGAAAGAAGAGGCTAGTGTTGAGATACGTTCTATCCAGGATGAGGAGCGTCGAGTAACAATTGAAGGCTTTGTGTTTGATGTCGAAGTGAAAGAGCTGAGAAGTGGTAGATCTCTATTGACGGCTAAAGTCACTGACTACACAGATTCTATTCTTGTAAAAATGTTCTCTCGCGACAAAGAAGACGCTGGAATGATGGAGCGCCTTAAAAAAGGAATGTGGATAAAGGTAAGAGGTTCAGTTCAAAACGATACATTTGTACGTGATTTAATCATTATGGCTCAAGATATGTGTGAAATTAATCCGATACTACGATATGATACTGCGAAAGAAAAAAGAGTAGAGTTACATATGCATACCCCGATGAGTCAAATGGATGCTGTTTCTTCAGTATCAGCGTTAGTTTCTCAAGCAGCAAAGTGGGGCCACCAGGCAGTAGCCATAACTGACCATGCGAATGTGCAATCCTTTCCGGAGGCTTATGCTGCCGGTAAAAAGAATGGCATTAAAATTTTATATGGGCTAGAGGCTAATTTAATTCATGACGGAGTGCCAATAGCTTATGATGAACAGCATATCCCACTGGAGGATGCAATTTATATTGTTTTTGACGTAGAAACGACCGGCTTATCTGCAACCTATGATAAAATCATCGAGCTTGCTGCAGTTAAAATGCAAAAAGGCAATATTATAGATAAGTTCGAGAGATTTGCAAATCCTCATCATGCACTATCTGCCACGACAATTGAGCTTACTGGTATTACAGATGATATGGTTCGCAACGCACCAGAAATTGAAGACGTTATACGGGATTTTCATGAGTTTATTGGAGACGGCATAATTGTTGCCCATAACGCATCGTTTGATATGGGCTTTTTATACGAGGGGTATAGAAAGTGTGGCATCGATCACTTTGATCATCCGGTAATTGATACGTTAGAGCTGGCAAGGTTTTTACATCCAGAGATGAAAACACATAAACTGGGTACGCTAGCTAAAAAGTTCAATATTGAATTGACACAGGCCCACCGTGCAATCTTTGACTGTGAAGCAACTGGTTATTTACTTTTACACCTTTTAAAAGAAGCGGAAGAAAAAGATATCCATTATCATGATGACTTCAACAAGCACATCGGCCAAGGTGATTCTTATAAAAGAGCTAGACCGTCACACTGCACAATACTAGCTGTAAATGATGAGGGGCTTAAAAATCTATTTAAGCTAGTGTCATTGTCACATACAACAACTTTCTATCGAGTTCCGCGCATTAAGCGTTCGGTTCTACAAAAGCATAGAGCAGGATTGATCATTGGCTCTGGCTGCGATAGAGGTGAGGTATTTGAGGGACTTATGCAAAAGCCATTAGAAAAGGTTGAGGAAATTGCTAGTTTCTATGATTATCTAGAGGTTCATCCGAAGGAAGTCTATGCTCATTTAATAGAAATGGAACTAGTGAGAGATGAGTGGAATCTTGAAGATATTATCCGTAAATTAATTAAAGTAGGGAAAAAACTAGGAAAACCAGTAGTAGCGACTGGTAACGTACATTATTTACATGAAACTGATGCGATGTTCCGGAAAATCCTTGTCAATTCTCAAGGGGGGGCAAACCCGCTTAATAGGCATGAGCTTCCTAAAGTGCATTTTAGAACGACAAATGAAATGCTTGATGCTTTCTCGTTCTTAGGGGAAGAGCTAGCAAAAGAGATCGTTATAACAAACCCTAATAAAATTGCAGATTCAATCGAAGACATAAAACCGATAAAAGACGATTTATATACTCCAAAAATTGAAGGTGCGGATGAAGAGGTTAGAGAACTGACCTATACAAAAGCAAAAGAAATTTATGGAGAGAATATACCTGAGATTGTGGAAGCTCGTATAGAAAAAGAACTTACCTCCATTATCGGACATGGTTTCGCCGTTATCTATCTGATTTCTCATAAGCTAGTAAAGAAATCTTTAGATGATGGTTACTTAGTTGGTTCTCGTGGATCTGTAGGCTCGTCACTTGTAGCAACATTAATGGATATAACAGAGGTCAATCCTATGCCTCCTCATTATGTCTGCCCAAGCTGTAAGCATTCGGTGTTCTTCCAAGACGGCTCAGTCGGTTCTGGATTTGATTTACCAAATGCCAACTGTGAAAAATGTGAGACTCCTTATGTAAAAGAAGGGCAAGATATTCCATTCGAAACATTCTTAGGATTTAAAGGCGATAAGGTACCAGATATCGACTTAAACTTCAGTGGAGAATATCAGCCAATTGCACATAATTATACGAAGGAACTGTTTGGGGAAGAATATGTGTTTAGAGCCGGAACGATAGGAACTGTTGCAGAGAAAACTGCATATGGGTACGTGAGAGGCTACATGAATGATAACAATATAAATTTACGTGGAGCTGAAATCGACCGCCTCGTTCAAGGATGTACAGGAGTAAAACGAACTACAGGGCAACATCCCGGCGGTATTATCGTTGTGCCTGACTATATGGATATTTATGATTTTTCACCAATTCAGTTCCCGGCAGATGCTCAAGACTCTGAATGGAAAACGACACACTTTGACTTCCATTCCATTCACGATAATCTACTTAAGCTGGATATATTAGGGCACGATGATCCAACGGTCATTCGTATGCTCCAAGACTTATCTGGAATTGACCCTAAAACAATTCCAACAGATGATCCGGAAGTGATGAAAATCTTTAGTGGGCCAGAGTCACTTGGTGTCACAGTGGAACAAATCGATTGTAAAACTGGAACACTTGGTATTCCGGAATTTGGAACACGTTTCGTAAGACAAATGCTGGAAGAAACAAAGCCATCTACATTTTCCGAGCTTGTTCAAATTTCCGGTCTGTCCCACGGGACGGATGTTTGGTTAGGCAATGCTCAAGAGCTTATACAAGCAGGCACCTGTCAGCTTTCTGATGTAATCGGTTGTCGTGACGACATTATGGTCTATTTGATTTATCAGGGATTGGAGCCATCACTTGCGTTTAAAATTATGGAATCTGTACGTAAAGGGAAAGGTTTAACGCCTGAGTTTGAAGCAGAAATGAAATCAAAAGGTGTTGCTAACTGGTATATCGAATCATGTAAAAAGATTAAATATATGTTCCCAAAAGCCCATGCCTCTGCCTATGTTTTAATGGCTGTGCGTATTGCATATTTTAAAGTTCATTTTCCAATACTATACTATGCGGCGTATTTTACTGTCCGAGCATCAGACTTTGATTTAATCTCTATTGTAAATGGCTCTCATACGATAAGAGCTAAGCTAGATGAGATTAATGCGAAGGGATTAGAAGCATCTAACAAAGAAAAAAGCTTAGCTACAGTGTTGGAGCTTTGCCTAGAAATGTCAGAGCGTGGTATTAAAATGCAGAAGATTGATCTCTACAAATCAAAAGCCCATGAATTCACAATAGAAGGCAATACATTAATACCTCCTTTTGATGCAGTTCCAGGATTAGGTACAAATGTAGCGGTTCAAATTGTTAATGCACGCAAAAATGGTGAATTTCTCTCTAAAGAAGATTTACAGCAAAGAGGAAAAGTATCCAAAACAATCATTGATTATTTAGATGCAATGGGTTGCCTAGAGGGGCTTCCTGAAGCAAATCAGCTTTCGTTGTTTTAGTCACTAATTTGCAAACAAACCTATGGTATGGTAAGATAAATCTACCAATGTTTCATAGTTCTGTGACGAAAGAGTGGGATTTCCCGCTCTTTTCTGTTGTTATATAGAAAATCACGGTTTTGTAAGGAGGCCTTTATGAGTAATATAACTAGTAAAATGGAAGAGCTTGTGTTACCGATTTTACAAGAAATGAACTTAGAGCTTGTTGATATTGAATATGTAAAAGAAGGTCGCGATTGGTTTTTACGTGTATATATCGATACGCCAAACGGTGGCATTGATATTGAGCAATGTGCACAAGTAAGCAACAAACTAAGCGAGAAACTGGATGAAGAAGATCCTATTAAGGAAAATTACTTTTTAGAAGTCTCCTCTCCAGGGGCAGAGCGTCCGTTGAAAAAAGAAGCTGATTTTATTGCAGCGGTAGGGAAATATGTTTTCATTAAAACTTACGAGCAAATTAATGGTGCAAAAGAGTTTGAAGGAACATTACTTTCTTATTCGGCAGAAGAAGGCGCATTAATAGAAATTCGCATCAAAACAAGAAGAGTAAAAATACAAATTGAAAAAGAGAAAATTGCGCTTGCTCGTTTAGCAATCGATTTCTCTGCATAACGTATATTGAGGAGTGGTGGCTGTGAGTAGTGAGTTATTAGATGCGTTAACAGCGCTAGAGAAGCAAAAAGGGATTTCAAGAGACGTATTAATAGAAGCAATAGAGGCTGCTTTAGTTACAGCTTATAAAAGAAATTTCAATCAAGCACAGAATGTTAGAGTCGATATTAATTTAGCAAATGGTTCGATGATTGTTTATTCTAGAAAAGATGTAGTAGAAGAAGTAGGAGATGGCCGTCTAGAGATCTCTTTAGAGGATGCGCAAGCTATTAATCCCCATTACGCTATTGGTGATGTAGTAGAAGAAGAAGTTACTCCACGTAATTTTGGGCGTATTGCTGCACAAACAGCTAAACAAGTCGTTACACAACGAGTACGTGAGGCTGAAAGAGGGTTAATATACGAAGAATATGTGGACCGTGAAGACGATATAGTAAATGGAATTGTTGAACGACTGGATGCTCGTAATATATATGTAGGATTAGGGAAAGTGGAGGCTGTTTTACCAGTAAACGAGCAGATTCCAACTGAAACTTATCGTCCTCATGATCGTATTAAGGTGTATATTACAAAGGTTGAACGAACAACTCGTGGACCACAAGTGTTCGTATCAAGAACACATCCAGGATTACTTCGTCGCTTATTTGAAATGGAAGTACCTGAAATTTTCGAAGGTATTGTAGAGATTAAATCTATCGCTCGTGAAGCTGGAGATCGTTCAAAAATATCTGTCTTCGCTCATAACGAAGAAATTGATCCGGTTGGCTCATGTGTAGGTGCGAAAGGTGCTCGTGTTCAAACCATTGTAAACGAACTAAGCGGAGAGAAAATTGACATTGTAGAGTGGTCAGAAGATCCGATTGTTTTCGTGGCAAATGCACTTAGTCCTTCGAAAGTTTTAGATGTTCAAGTAAATGAAGAAGAGAAATCCACTACTGTAGTAGTACCGGATTATCAATTATCCCTAGCCATTGGTAAAAGAGGTCAAAATGCAAGACTTGCAGCTAAACTAACTGGCTGGAAAATTGATATTAAAAGTGAAACCGATGCTAGAGAGCTAGGAATTTATCCTAACGAAAATTCTCCTCAGCTGATTGTAGAAGAATTAGAAAACGATATGGATGATTTTGATTTTTACAAAGACGAAGAGTAAGAATAGGAGGCTGATTTAGTATGGCCACTCAAAAAAAAATCCCATTACGAAAATGTGTTGCTACTGGAGAAATGTTTCCTAAAAAAGAAATGATTCGAGTAGTTCGTTCTAAGGAAGGCGAGGTTAGTGTGGACCCGACTGGCAAGAAATCTGGTCGTGGCGCGTACGTCTCAAAAACCGTAGAAGCGGTTAACCAAGCGAAGAAAAAGAATTCTTTAGGTAATCATTTAGAAGCAAGCATTCCAAACGAAATCTATGACGAGTTAATTGTCATGATTGAAAGAGAAAAGTTGAAATGAATACAGAACAACAAATTACGCAACTATTAGGACTCGCCACTAGAGCTAGAAAAACGATATCTGGGGAAGAGTTAGTCGTAAAAGAAATAAGAAGTAAGAAAGCAAAGTTAGTTATATTAGCTAACGATGCTTCACATAATACTGCTAAAAAAATGAATGATAAATGTGCATCTTTTAACGTTGAGCTGCATGTCTTTGGAGACCGGCACGATCTCGGACATGCGACGGGAAAAGAGGCCAGGGTGGCAATAGCCATTATGGATGACGGTTTCGCTAAAAAACTGTCCGGCCTTCTCAACGAATATAACCGGGGGTGAGCTAATGACTAAAATCAGA
>JBEMAY010000100.1:0-7568 GCA_040274765.1 Psychrobacillus sp. | reverse complement strand
TTTCTTTAGAAAGGAAGGTCATTCATGATAGTTTTAGAAAATATTACAAAGGAATTCAATAGTAAAAGTGGCACTGTAAAGGCTGTTAATGATGTAACCATACACGTAAAAAAAGGTGAAATTCATGGGGTGATAGGATATAGTGGTGCAGGAAAAAGTACCCTTATTCGCTGCGTCAACCTTTTAGAGAAACCAACAACCGGAAAAGTATACATAAATGGCAAAGACATCACTCCCCTCCCGCTTTCAAAGCTGCGGGAAGTCCGAAATAAAATCGGAATGATATTTCAAGGATTTAACCTCCTTAAAACAGCAACCGTCTATGACAATATTGCGATTCCATTAAAGTTGCTCGGCTATGATAAGAGCGAGGTGAAAAATAGAGTAGAAAAATATTTAGAGATAGTAGGCCTAACCGACAAGTACAAAAGTTATCCAAATCAGCTATCAGGTGGTCAAAAGCAACGTGTCGCAATAGCTAGAGCTCTTGCACAAGAACCGGAAGTATTGCTAAGTGACGAAGCAACAAGCGCACTGGATCCGGAAACTACTGACTCCATACTAGATTTGTTACTAAAAATAAATAAAGAGCTAGGTATCACAATTCTACTAATCACGCATGAAATGAATGTGATCCAAAAGATTTGTGATCATGTGTACGTAATGGAAAAAGGAGAGGTTGTGGAGGAAAACACTGCCATTAACCTTTTTACCAGTCCAAAACATCCAACTACTAAGAAATTTTTAAGCACGATTAGTCAGAGGAACCTCTCCCCTTCGCTTATTTCTCAGCTTCATGTAACGGGTACTGTTACCCGTTTGACTTTTGTCGGAGAAAGCACCGGTAAACCGTTGCTAGCAGAAGTTAGCCAAAAATTTAAAGTACAGCCTAATATTTTAACTGCCAATATAATTGAATTGAAAAATGGAATTGTTGGTAATATCGTCATTCATTTAGTCGGAGAGAAAAACGAAGTAGAATCAGCAATCCAATTTTTAGAAGAGCGCGGTGTTAAAACGGAAAACTTGGAGGTGCAATCATGAGTAGAATAGAGCAATTTACGAACCAATGGTTGCCACTAATTGGAGAAGCCATTATAGAAACGTTCCAAATGGTAGGAATTTCTTTATTGATTTCCATCTTGATTGGTATTCCTTTAGGCATCCTAATCGTTTTAACCAGACCTGGTCAAGCCCTACAAAATGCAATAGTTTACCAGTTAAGTAACCTTCTAATCAATATTATTCGTTCTATTCCGTTTATCATTTTATTATTCTTTATCCTACCATTTACGAAATTGCTAGTAGGTACAACAATAGGTGTTAAAGGTGTTATCGTTCCACTAGTCATTTACACTGCTCCGTACATTGCTCGATTAATGGAATCCGCACTTCTAGAAGTACAAAATGGAGTGCTTGAAGCATACACAGCTATGGGAATAGAAACTCGTTTCATTATATGGCATGTGCTGCTTCGCGAGGCTCGCCCATCTATTATATTAGGTTTAACGATTGCAACTGTAGGATTAATAGGAGCAACTGCCATGGCAGGCTTGGTTGGTGCTGGTGGTCTAGGTGACTTAGCCTATCGTTTTGGACATTTGCGCTACGAAGAGGATGTTATGTACGCAACAGTATTTGTCTTAATTATTTTGGTACAAGGAATTCAGTCTATCGGTAATAGATTGGCTGCAAGATTAAAAAAGGATTAGTCTACCAAAATGTAGATTGGTTTGAATATCCCTAATTTTATGTAAGAGGTGTAGATCATGTCCAATGCTAAAAACAACGACCTACTATTAGGTAATATAGAAAATAATGAAAAGTACCCGATTGACTTTAACGAATTAGAGAAGGCTGCAAAAGACACATTGGAGCAAGGTCCCTTTGGCTATATTCGTTCATCCGCAGGTGGAGAAGAAACCTATCGAAAAAATATAAATAGCTTTTCGAAGTACTCCATCGTCCCAAGATTTTTAAATGATGTATCTACTCTAAATACAGAAGTAACAATATTCGGAAAAACATATCCTCATCCTCTCTTCATCTCTCCCGTAGGTGTGAATAAAATCGCACACGAAGATGGAGAAATTGCTGTAGCAAAAGCTGCAGCTAAGTTTGAGTTTCCTTACATACAAAGTACCGTGTCAAGCTATTCTATTGAAGAGATTGCTTCTGCAACTCCTGGCAGCTCTAAATGGTTTCAATTATACTGGTCCTCTAACAACGAGATAGCATTTAGCATGGCTAAACGAGCAGAAGCTGCTGGGTATGAGGCTATTGTGCTGACTGTTGATACGGTTATGTTAGGATGGCGTGAGGAAGATATAAGAAACCAGTTCTCTCCTCTAAAACGAGGCTTTGGTCAAGGAAATTATGCAACAGATCCTGTTTTTATGGCGACCCTACCAAATGATTCTCAGGAGGCTATCGTTGACAGTATTTTGGGGAATATATATCATCCTACCTTGAACTGGAATGATATTGCTGAGCTAAGGAACCACGTTTCCCTCCCTATTTTGATCAAAGGTATCCTCCATCCAGAGGATGCCAAGCTAGCAGTTGAACAAGGAATAGATGGCATCATTGTCTCTAACCATGGAGGTCGCCAACTAGATGGAGTTATTGCAAGCATTGATGCCCTTGCAAGTATCGTAGAAGCTATCGGTGGGAAAATCCCTATTTTATTTGACAGTGGTGTCAGACGAGGTTCTGATGCTGTAAAGGCTCTTGCTCTTGGTGCAACTGCTGTATGCCTCGGTCGTCCCTTCGTTTGGGGACTAGCTACCGGAGGGCAATCTGGTGTAGAAAGAGTATTAGAGAATTTCCTACAGGAGACCAAGGTTTCCATATCCTTAGCTGGTGTTCGTAATATGAAGGAACTTCAGCATCTTCTGGTAGTAAAAAGCTGAAAATCGTAAGCCCCATTCCGTGGAATGGGGTTATTTATTTTCACAAAATTTTATCATGTCGGAGTAATATATAACTGCTACACTTACTTCTTTGCATTCATTTAAGTTTATGAGAAAATATAGCATAAACTCAAACTACATAAGAAATTAAAGAAGGTTGAAAAATGATTACAAGACTATTAATTACCGGATACAAAGCACACGAATTAGGGATATTTAATGACAGCCATCCTGGAGTTCCTATTATAAAAAAAGCGATTGAGAATCAAATGCGTGCTCTCCTTGATGAAGGACTAGAATGGGTTATTCTTAGTGGACAGCTAGGTGTGGAAACATGGGCTGCAGAGCTAGTAGTGGAGCTAAAGAAGGAATTCCCCCAGTTAAAATATTCTATTATTACCCCTTTCCTGGAACAAGAGAAAAATTGGAATGAGCAAAAGCAGGAAAACTATCAAAGGCTTATTGCACTTGCTGATTTTCATACAAGTGTGACAAAAAAGCCCTATGAGGCCCCGTGGCAATTTATTGAGAAAAATAAATTTCTCATTAGAAATACAGATGCCATGTTGATCATTTATGATGAAGAAAATGAAGGATCACCAAAATTTATAAAAAAACTTGCTCAAAGTTATGCAGAAAAAAATAACTACCCTATAATTAGTATTGACGGATATGACTTACAAGTAATTGCAGATGAAGAAAGGAACGATTATATATGATAAAAAAGAAACTAACTCAAAAAATCACAGAAACTGCTGGGGGAACTGTCTCACTGACGAAAGAAGAGCACGAATATGCTTTAACTAATGAACTTTTAGCAGAAGCGACCAGTATATCCGTAATCAAAAGCGACAAACTATTTGAAAATGCAATCATTGAAAGGTTCGATAAGGAAACAGAGGAATTAATATCCAAAGAATATAATGCCTTTTTAAAAACTCCTGTTACTCATTTTAAAGAAAAAATGAACGAGTTTATGTACTTAGAGACTCCTCATTTTGAAACAATAAGTGTAGATGCCATTGCCTTTGAATATGATGAAGTATTTGAAGTATATACAGCTATGTTCGGACTATCCCTTCAAAAAAAATATGGAGATGCACTAAAAGCATATTTGAATGAACATTTTGATGGAAAAGCAATGAATTACAGTGTCATGTTCTCTGCTGGAGATGGCCTATGGGAAGTCAATCTACCTTTAAATTATATTGACGGTTTTAACACAAACTATACAATAGAAGAAACATACCAGTTTTTGTATCGTTTCCTGTTTTCATTAGTAGCTTCGACTGAAAACTAAATGCATGCATAATCGTGATTCCCAGAATCACGATTATTTTATTTCATAAGTGTTACAGGTGCCTGGCACCTGTAACACTTTCTTTTAGGTAAGTATGTATACATATTTTTGTTTGATCTGTTCACACTAATCGAGATGTTTCATTACATCTTTATGGAGGAGGAGAATAGATTGGATAACACATACAGTCAAAATCACAGTGAAACGATGAATGGGCAAACGGTTGTACCTCATTTTAATCATGGTGCGCATGAATTAATGGATGTACATGAGGTATTATCTGCAGCAATCGGCGCATTAAACTTGAGCACCATTTTACGTCCACACGTGAAGGATCAAGAGTTACTGACAATTCTAGATCGTCAATATGCATTTGCACTTGATGAGTATAATATGCTGGTGGAGTGCTTTAAAACAGGTAAAGATCCTTCACATCGTACAGCATCTTATAAGATGACTACGGATAATGACTTTACTTACGGGATGAAACCAGCATCTCAGCCGAAGAAACCTATTCAAAGTGCTTCTGAAATCACAGATGAAATGATTTCTGGGTATTTGTTAAGTTCTGCAAAAGCTGGAGCTGCTGGTAAGGTTCCTGCTGCTCTAGAAGCTACTAATCCAGTTGTACGAAGAGTCCTTCAGGATTCAATCCCTAACTGTATTGAAATGGCGTATGAGCTTTCCATTTATCAAAACAAGCACGGCTACTATCAAGTGCCACGCTTCGATGAGCAAACGATGGAACAAATCTTAAACACTTACGGTACTGCTCAAGGTCCAATGTACAAAATGCAATAATACAGCAAATAGGCGTTTTCTGTTCTGACAAGGAACAGAAGGCGCTTATTTCTCTTTGTCTTTCCTCACCATTTTCCAGTATAATAAAATAAAGCCATATAAATGAAAAGGTGAAGACATGCAAGTAGCTATTTTTGATTTTGACGGAACATTATATGAGGAAGAGACATTCAAGCTGTTAATGAATCACTTAAAGGAACATCCTACTTACCATCCACAATACAAACGATTTTACAGATCCATCGTCCCTCCTTATATTGCAAATAAACTTAAGCTTTATCCAACTACGAAGATGAGAAAACGATCCATGCAATTATACTTAGAGGCTTTTGAAGGAAGAACACAAGATGAAATGTATCATTACTTTGATGAATTAAAAGAGCAAATGCAGCAAAGTTTTAATAAAAAGGTACTAGAAAAATTGAATGCCCACCAGCAAGAAAATGTACATATTTATCTAGTATCCGGAGCTTACACTCAATTTTTAGAACGCGTCACAGAAGGAATTTCATTTAATCAAATCATTGGAACTGAAATCATTTATAAAGATGATTTTGTATATACAAAGTCTCCTTTGGAGCATGTAAATGGCGTGATGAAGACGAAGAAGCTACTGGAACGCCTGGAAGGACAAGATATAGACTGGGAAAACAGCTATGCTTATGGCGATAGCTATTCAGATCTGCCCGTCCTTGAATTAGTCGGAAATCCAGTAGCTGTAAAGCCTGAGGAAAAACTTCGAAGTGTTGCTCAAGAACGTGGATGGGAAATACTTTTATAGATGAAGCTTTTGACGACATATAGGCACTATTATTGGTGACCAATAACTGCTATCTAATCTGCAATGATTGGATAGCTTTTTTATTTTGTAGAACCGACCGATTATTTGGGAAAACCGTCCGATTATTTGGCAAAACCGACCGATTTTCCTTGTTGACCGTCCGATTATTTGGCAGAACCGACCGATTATCCTTGTTGACCGACCGATTATTTGTCGGAACCGACCGATTATCAAATATATATCAAATCTTCCCATATTAATTTATCAAAAAAGACCTGTTAAAATTTCTTTAACAGGTCTTCTATATTACATTCTCACATTAACTTGCTTTTCATGAAGATAATCTTTAATCTCCGAAATAGTATAGTCTCCATAGTGGATCATCGAGGCTACTAGAGCTGCGTCAGCTTTTCCATCTGTAAACACTTCCTCGATATGCTCTAATGTCCCCGCTCCCCCAGAAGCAATAATTGGCACATTTACTTTTTCTGATAACAGCTTAATAAGCTCCACATCATAGCCATTTTTCATGCCATCTTTATGAATACTTGTACAAATAATCTCTCCAGCTCCAAGGTCAGTTGCTTGCTGAGCCCACTCTACTACGTCCATTCCCGTTTTCTCGTGTCCGGAATGTGTATATACTTCCCATCTAGTGATTTCATTATTCTCATTGTAAATTGGCATGGCATCCAAACCAAGCACCACACATTGCTTTCCGAAAATATCAGCAGCTTCTCTTAAAAGCTCGGGTCGTTGTACAGCAGCAGAGTTTACTCCTACCTTATCTGCTCCTGCACGAAGCAGCCTTTTGAAGTCATCTATCGTTCGAACTCCGCCTATTACCGAAAAAGGTATATATACTTGCTCTGCAACTCGACGAATCCAATCTATCTTTAAATCTTGGTTTTTCAACGAAGCTGTTGTATCCAGATAGATTAATTCATCCGCACCATCCTCTGAATATTTCTTCCCTAGCTCAGCTGGATCACCAATAATAGTAGGATTTCTAAATTGTACATATTTTACTGCTTTATCTCCTAAAACATCTATGGCAGGAACAATTCGTTTTCTAAGCATGCTCGTTAACTCCTTGCTTGCAGTAATTGTCTAACATTTGAATGCCATACTTACCGCTTTTTTCTGGATGGAACTGTACCCCCATCACTTGCTCATTACCAATAGCACAAGCAAAGTCAGGACCATAATTTGTGACACCAATGACATGCTGACCAACACTTGGCTTTGCATAATAGGAATGAACGAAATAGAAGTCAGTGTCGTCTGGAATATCCTTAAACAAGAAATGATTTTGCACATCCTGTACTTGATTCCAACCCATATGTGGAACTTTTTCTGCTTCTTCACCAAACAAAGGGACTGTTCCTGGCAAGAAGCCCAGGCAAGGAACATTGCCTTCCTCACTTGTCTCTAAAAGAAGCTGCATTCCTAAGCAAATGCCTAAAAGAGGTGTCCCCTTATTAACTTCTGTGCGTAAATAGTCACTTAAGCCGGTCTCATTTAAAACATCCATGGCCACCTTGGCATTTCCTACACCTGGTAGGATTAGCTTTTCTATTTGGTCATCGTGGTCGCTAGGTTGGGTGATAAGCTTTATTTGATATCCGAGTCGAGTAATTGCCTTTACCACACTATGTAAATTTCCAGCTCCATAATCTATTATGCCAATCATGCTGTTCCCCCTCGTATATTAGTAATAAGAGCTCTTTCCGATAGAATTTCCAGTTGATCCGGACAGCTGGAGGATCTGTTG
>JBEMAY010000099.1:0-7782 GCA_040274765.1 Psychrobacillus sp. | reverse complement strand
GTATATACAGTTATTAAACAGTGGCACTTTTTAAGTGCATGGATAGCTTACATGTTTTTATAATAGCTTGTACTAACTTTAAGTCTCCCTCGTAATCCCATCTCTTATTTTCAATTTGGACTCCTGTCTAGGAAAACAAAGCTTCCAACAGAACCTTTACATGCTCTTTAACCCTAAAAAAACCGACTCCATAAAGGAGTCGGTGCAGACTGTATTGCCTAAACTTTATTTATCTATTTCTACATCCGCAGTTGGGATCATTGTAAAATCTTTTTCTATCTGCCTTAGGGAAGCTGATGCAATCATAATCATCATGCTGATGTTTGGCCTTGCATGGACAATCATCTACTGAGTCGCAGTCATTAATGGGTTTATGCTTGGAATCCTTCCAATAGTTATCTTCCTTCCAAGACTTATGACTTCTTGGATAGGACGGGTTACTATGTTTTTTTCCACATCTATAACATTGTCCATTAGAGTCATAACTATCATATTCACAATCATTATTTCTCTCATAGTTACAATCGTCATGATCTCTGTCTCTATCGTGATGATAGTTACATTCACAATCGTCACGGTCTTTATCTCTATTGCGGTGATGGCTACAATTATGGCTACCACGGTCTTTACAGTGGCATTCATGTTCATGTTTGCTTCCACCGTTATCGTTTTCCGCTCCGCTTCTACAGCATTTTGGACTTTCAGTTTCAGATACCATAACCAATCCATACTCGTATTCAGCTACAATTTCTGTAGTTCTGCCTGAAACTCTTAATTGAAGAGTAGGCGCAAGCGTCCCTCCAAAGTGAGCTCTGCGGAATGATTCAGGTAAAGTAGCCAATTCTTCTGTTGTAATTCCTTGTAAATCGAAAGTATCGATAAAGCTCAATACAGAGAAATCAGGTAAAACTAACCAAGAATACGCTTGGTTAGGTTCGGTCACCGGATTTGCGATCACTAGCCCACCAGAGTTAAGCGGCTGATAGTTTCCTCTTAAGGAACCTGCGACAAATCCATACAAACCGTCCGGACCAGGTCCATTTGTTAAGCCAGGTGCAAATGTGAAGCGATGGCTGTCTGTAAATAAATAGTACAAACCGTTCCTTACAATAAGGTGTGGACGTTCTGTCTGTTGATTTGTACAACCCGCCTCTAGGAGAGCAGGAAGTAATTGCCAAGAAGTGTAATCATTGTTTCGAAGTAGGGCAATTCCAATGTTTCCTGTGTAAAGTCTCGCTTCCTCAGGCACCCCAGGTCCACAATCAATGTCTAAATTGTTTCCTGCGATATTACCTTCAAACAATAAATACTCGCAGCCGGTTGCTGGGTCTTTAAAGAACCAAGGGTCACGGAAAGCATATATGATACTGCTTCCTCCCGCCTCCGATTGCTCTTGCGTTTGGTATAGAACCCCATCTGGCTCTAGAATAATTTCGTGCGGAGCGAAGTTGACTAATCTTACACCATCTAAATTGGATATAAAGTTACTGCTTGATAATGCAATACGTTGTTCAAAAGTGATTTGAGCTTCACCGCGTCTACCAGAGGCAGTATAGAAGTAGTAAATTCTTCCTTCGTCGATGATTGCAGATCCTGCCCACTGTCTTGACCCAAAAGCAGTACCCTCTTCGAAAACAAGTCCCCCTTGAATCCAGTTTAAGCCATCTCTTGAGTAGAAGTAAGCTATTCGTGCTACATCATGTCGATTGTCTGGCAACACGCTTCTTGGCGCGGATAAAGCAAATAAAACTCTCCACCCACCAGGAAGTACAGCGATAGATCCGTCTTTTTCTTGTAGTGGCCACATATCCCATATCCACAGGTCGGGTGATATGCGAGGAAATGGCTCCTGTATAACAGGAGCGCTATTAGAAGCAGTAATTCGGATTTGCTCCGCCTGTGCTCTTGTCCATGCTGAAGGTACTGCGTCAATACTTTGACTTAGGCATCTATTAAAGTCTCGTTTAGGAGAGTAGTCACAAAATCTTTTAATATCATTGTTGTTAAATGATCTGTACTGAGTAGTTCCAGAATTAGTTGCAGCACTTGGAAAATTTCTATTAGATGAACCTCCAGTTATTGGAGATAACATTTCATTACCTGACCCAGCAATTGGAACCCTCTGACTCATATTTCTTTTTTTTGACATCTATTTTCACCTTTTCTTATTTTTCACTTTGATCAAATGAATGGTTTGTACGAAAATCTAATTAATCTATTTTGTTGAATTGACCAATCATTTAATCATTTGTTGTCTATAAAACTCTAATTAGCATTTGTGATGTTTTTCAGAATCTTCATCCTTACATGGTATACACTTTGGGCTTTCTGTATCTGAAATCATCATTAACCCATACTCATAAACATCTACAATCTGCGTGTTTCTTCCAGTTACAGATAGTTGCAGTGTTTGAGCAAGCGTCCCACCAAAATGCTCATACTGGAATTGCTCTGGCAAAAACCCTACTTCTTCAATCGGTATACCTTGCAAATCAAAATTATCGATAAAACTGAGAACTGAAAAGTCGGGTAAAACTAGCCAAGAATAAGCTTGAAACGGTTCGGAAGGAGGATTAGACACTACAAGTCCACTTCCATTTAGTGGGACATAGTTTCCTCGGAGGGAACCTGCCACAAATCCATATAAACCATCTGGACCAACTAGACCTGGTGCAAATGTGGAAGCATGCGTATCAGTAAACAGATAATATAGCCCATCACTTACTACGATATGAGGGCGTTCTGTTTGTTGATTTGTACATCCTGCTTCCAAGAGAGCAGGGAGCAGTTCCCAACTGGTAAAACTGTTGTTCCGAAGTAAAGCTATACCGATATTCCCTGTATATTCAGCTGCCTCTGCCGGAACTCCAGGACCACAATCAATATCTGCTGACGTACCAGCTATATTTCCTTCAAACAACAAATATTCACAACCCGTAGCGGGGTCCTTAAAGAAGAAGGGGTCACGGAAGGCGTAAATTATACCTCCACTAGATTGTTCTTCTGTTTGGTATAAAATACCGTCTGGTTCAAGGATTACTTGATGAGGTGCAAAGTTCACTAACTGTACACCATCTAAGTCAGAAATATAATCACTGCTCGATAATGCAATTCGCTGCTCATAAGTGATTTGGGCTTCTCCTCTTCTACCTGTTGCTGTATAGAAGTAATAGATACGACCATCATCATCAAGCATTGCTGATCCTGCCCACTGTCTTGACCCTAAAGCTGTCCCTTCTTCAAAAACATAGCCTCCTTGAATCCAATCAAGTCCATTTCTGGAGTAAAAATAACTGATCCTTGCTACATCATGTCTTTTTCCTGGAAGAACACTGCGAGGTACAGATAAAGCAAATAACACTCGCCATCCGCCAGGTAACACTGCAATTGAACCATCCTTTTCTATTAACGGCCACATATCCCATATCCAAAGGTCTGGAGATATGCGAGGAAATGGAGCTTCAATAAGAGGGGCAACATTAGTGGAATTTATTCGAATTTGTTCTGCTTGGCTTCTTGTCCATACAGAAGGAACCGCGTCACGGTTATATTCTAAGCAACGTCCGAAATCTCTTCTTGGATTATAGTTACAAAACTGACTAATTTGCTTGGCATTAAAAGTTCTGTAACGAACACTGTTATTTCCAGAGCCTCCAGAAGGAAGGTTACGATTAACAGACGCACTTGGCATAATAGTAGTGGATTCTGCCCTGGAGCTTCTAATAGGAAATTTTTGAGTAGTTAGTTTATATCTATTTTTTTTATAATCTTTGGCTGATCGGTCATATTCCTGCTCCCCACGCCTGTTAAAATGTTTTTCTTCATTTTCTTTTGTCATAACTTACACACCTTTAATAGATTTCCGTACATTGCTATCATATGTAGATATAAAAGAAAGGTTTGAGTAATATTAGGAAAGTGGGAGTACTGGGAAAGAATTACGTACCTAGTTTTTATAGGTGAATAATATAAAAAAGGGCAATCTCTAATGAGATTAGCCCTTTTTTCGGCGTATAACTTAGGTAATTTAGATTAGCTAAAAATTTTAGAACAAGATAGTTTGATGAAGATTATTTTTAGTTATCAAAATTGGCATTTAAACTATATTCAATAATGGTTAATCCACCTGTAAAACACCTAAGAAGTTAACTTAGGTGAAAGAGAAACTTCCCGTTTAACTTTAATATGCTTTTTTTAAACGAAAAACAATAAAATCGGGACTTCTAAAATCCTCTCGAAATGATGGGTACTTCTCCAACATTACCTCAGATGGTGTAGGTTCTACTATGTCTTCTATTAGAAATCCAGCTTTACAGATTGCTTTTACATAACTTGTTAATGTCCGGTGATAAAATATTACTTGGTCCATTACTCTTTGCTCATAAGCACCCTCATAAAAGTAGTTATCTACTTTCCAATATAATTTTTCGCCTTTCTGTCCTTTCTCCCACCCACTTTTTGGAGTTTGAAAACAAGGATGTAATATAGAAAATATAAAAATCCCATCATTTCGAAGAACACGGTGAATTTCTTTAAGCGCTTGCTCATAGTTCTCTAAATCCTGAAGTACCATATTAGAAACAACTAAGTCATAGGTTCCTTCCGTTATTAAATATAAATTTTCACAGTTAGCCTGCTTTATTTCTATATCTAGGTCGGATGTTGTTCTCCGCTTTGCTATTTCAATCATCTTCGATGAATAATCAATAGCAGTCACAGTCGCTCCAGCTTTCTCCATCAGTCTACTTAAATACCCTTCACCGCAACCAGCATCTAATATCTTTTTGTTTTTTATGTCTCCCATAAGACTAAACAAGGTCGGATTTAAAAATACCTCTTTATGTGGATCTCCTTGCTCTTTATGATTCGTTGCATATTTTTCAGCAAATTTATCCCACCTCTTTATTAAATCTTCCGACGGTATATTCTTCATCATAATACGTCCCCTTCCTTTCTACCTAAACGTTTAATTATTCGATTTTAATCAAGGGAATCCTCCTTAAAGTATTTCCCAGAAAATAATTATAAATATAAAAGGCTATGTGAAAGGGTAGGGTTGACTTATGTTACAAAGAAATCTTCAATTCAGAGAGTAGAATTGATTTCCGCTCCAGCCGCACGCTCCAATCAATAAGTAAAAACATTTTTAATGCATCGATAAATTGATTTTAAATTTACTCACATAAATAAAGCCTAAAAACTATTACCATCCTCAATTTCATAACTTATTTAATAGTCATTTGAAAGTCACTTGAATAATATTTACTATAAAAAGAATTGACGTCAAAATAAACCAATAAATTTAACAAAGCTATATAAAAAGACTTACCAGATTAAAATTAATCCAGTAAGTCTTTTAGAACGTTCATATTGAGTTTAAACCTTCATATTTCGCCTATTAACTCTATTATTAAGACTCCAGCATAAGATCCTCTGGATTTTCGAGTAACTCTTTTACCATTTTAAGAAAACCTACAGAATCTTTTCCATCTATTACACGATGGTCATAAGAAAGAGCGACATACATCATCGGCCGTATTTGAATTTCATTTCCAACCGCTATCGGTCGTTTTTGAATAGTATGCATTCCTAGAATACCAACTTGCGTCCCATTTAATATCGGAGTAGACATTAAGGAACCAAAAACTCCGCCGTTTGTGATAGTAAAGGAACCACCCGTCATGTCAGAAATCGCTAACTTGTTGTCTCGTGCTTTTTTAGCCAGTTCTCCAATATCCCCTTCAATTTCCGCAAAGTTTTTTCTATCGGCATCACGAACGATAGGCACTACTAAGCCACCTTCTGTTGATACAGCAATTCCAATATCAAAGAAATTATTTTTGACGATGTATTCTCCATCGAGCTGAGAATTTACGTATGGATATTTTTTTAATGCAGCTACGACAGCTTTAGTGAAAAACGACATAAATCCTAAGCGAACTTGGTTGTCTTCGAAAAATTTATCTTTTTTACGTGAACGTAAAGCCATCACATTTGTCATATCTATCTCGTTAAACGTTGTTAGCATTGCAGTGCTTTGTTTAACTTCTAATAAACGGGAGGCAATGGTTTGACGTCTACGTGACATTTTTTCGCGAGTCGTACGACCATCCTCTGCATTAGCAGGTGAAGAGATAATATTAGCTGGTTCCGCTTTTTGTTTAGAGCCATGGGCTGATACATCTTGAACACGAACTCTTCCCATTGGATCCACGGGTGACACTTCATTTAAGTCAATACCCTTTTCTCTTGCCATCTTACGCGCGGCAGGACTAGCAATTGTTCTATTCGATTCTGATGTAGCTTCTACCTTTGTAATTGGCGCGTTTTCTGCCTTCGGTAAATCTGGAGCTTTTTCCTCAACCTTAACTTCCTCTACCTTAGATTCAGCAGCAGAAGTTCCAGAGCCAGCACCAACGATTGCAATAACCTCTCCTACCTGAACTGTATCTCCTTCACCAAATAACAGTTCACTAACTACTCCCGCTTCCTCGGATATAACTTCAACGTTTACTTTATCCGTTTCGAGCTCAACTATAAACTCACCTTTTTCAATGGTATCACCTGGTTTTTTTAACCACTGGGCAATCGTGCCTTCTGTAATAGACTCTGCCAATTCCGGAACTATAATTTCTGCCACTTAAACTTCCTCCTTTTAGATCTATTGCTCACAAACTTTTTAATGCTTCTTCAATAATTCTTGCTTGTTCTACTTTATAAGTATCTGCGTCGCCTTCAGCCGGACTCGAGCGATGCACTCGTCCTGTATAAGCAATGCTTCTTCCATCTGCCATTTCTAATAAATACGGTAGGGCATAATTCCATGAGCCCATATTTTGAGGTTCTTCTTGTACCCATGTCAATAACTCCACGTTTGGGTAACGATCTAATATTTCCAAAATTTCATCCTTAGGGAATGGATAAAGCTGTTCCACACGAATGATATGCAAATAATTAAAGTCAGTTCCACTTTTTACTTTTTCCGCTAAATCAATTGCCATTTTCCCACTAGCAAAAACAATTTTCTTTACCTCCTCCGGTTGGCCACCAAGATCGGGCTGTTCAATCACTGTTTGGAATTTACCGTCCACCAAATCAGAGACATCGGCACCAACCAAAGGATTACGTAAAAGTGATTTAGGAGAGACGATTAGTAGCGGACGCACAAATTCTTCATTCAAAGATGCTGCTTGTCTTCGTAATATATGGAAGTAATTTGCTGCGCTTGAAAGGTTAGCTACAGTCCAGTTATTTTCTGCCGAAAGCTGTAGGTACCTCTCTAATCTAGCACTTGTATGCTCTGGTCCCTGCCCCTCCGCCCCATGTGGAAGAAGCATAACTAGTCCAGATTTCAAACCCCATTTTGCTCGAGCAGAGCTGATAAAATTATCAAACATTACCTGCGCCATGTTAGCAAAATCCCCATATTGCGCTTCCCAAATCGTTAGCGTATTCTTATCCTCCAAGGTATATCCGAATTCATAGCCTAAAATAGCAGCTTCCGTTAATGGACTATTATGAACAACAAAAGAGGCAGCAGAATCGCTAATAAAATGCATTGGTATAAGTTCTTCTCCTGTTTTCTCATCATGTAATACTAAATGTCTGTGAGAGAACGTCCCACGTTGGGCATCCTGTCCACTTAAACGAATCGAATGTCCGTCTTGCAAAATAGTAGCAAATGCAAGTGTTTCGGCATGTCCCCAATCTACCTTACCACTTCCGGTAAAAGGCTCTTCCCTCCGTCTAAGTATCTTTTCTAATTTTTTGAATGGAGTGAAC
>JBEMAY010000098.1:0-7944 GCA_040274765.1 Psychrobacillus sp. | reverse complement strand
TGACGACTATGAAATAGGTTTCCCTATAGCTACTCCCCTTTGACGAACGTCAAGAGTCTATTTATTTATATGTCTATAATAACAACATTTAAGTGATTAGTAAAGCATAATTATTTAATTGAAATATGATAAGTTGGATCGTCTTTGTGTTTGTTGTAAAAACGAACCATAGAAGGTATCGACTCTATAAAATCAGGACAATTAATCTCCCCTTTACGTAGAATTTTTTCAGCATTTGTTGTATCAAATGAAGAATTCCAAGTGAGATAATCTAATGTTTCTTTTTCCACCTGCAGGAACTTTCTTATAGATAATAAGCTAACAGATCCCTTTGCTAATGCTAATGGTATTCTTCCCTTAGGATATTTCCCTGTAACTTCTTTAACAAAGGCTCTATATACCTCTTCAACTGGATAAGGCTTTGGATCAGTTAAATGAATAGTCTTTCCTTCCGCTTCTTCATCAAAACAGCAATATATGGAGGCTTTCGTTATGTAATCAGATGGTACTACATTAATAAAAGACGTAGACTTACCGAGATAAGGTATTACTGGTAATCGTTTCAATCTGTTAATCATGTTTATAAAAAAGTATGGCCCATCAAACTTAATCGTTTCTCCTGTGATAGAATGTCCCCTTACAATCCCTGGTCTAATAATGGTAAGTGGCAGTTGGCTTTTTAAGTTATTTACAAGTACTTCTGCCTCGTATTTTGTTTCCTCATAATGATTTTTAAATCCAGGTGGCTTAATAAGTTCCGTCTCCAGTAGCTTACCTTCTCTTTTCCCCGCCACATAAGCCGAGCTAAAATACATATACCTTTTTATATTTGGAAGTTTAAGAACTAACTCATTAAATAATTTAGTTCCTTCCACATTAACCTTCCAGGCAATTTCCTTTGGAACAGCTAAGTCATAAATAGCTGCTAAATGCCATACATCATTTATTTCTTGCTTTAAGTTGTTAATTGTTTCATTATCAAGCCCTGCATTTGAAAGTGTAATATCCCCTTTTACCACTATAATCGATTGGTTAGTTATTCCATCCTCGTAAATTTCATTTATTACCTGTTCAGCTTTTTGGACTAGATTAGGAAGAACAAGAACATAAATAACGGAATATCGATTTTGATGACGTAGTTCCTTTATGATATTTTTCGACAAAAATCCTGGAAATCCTGTAATTAATGCATTAGACATATTGGTAATCATCCCCTTTTTTTGATTATACTAAAGACCTCTAAATGCGCATACATAAACTTTAATAGGAAAAGGTGTTACACGATTTTCTATTAGGTCTAGGGACCAATGTAATAAAGCTCCGAAATTTTACAGCACGTAAATTTTCGGAGCTTTTCATATTTAAGATGATTTTATTTTTCTTGTCTCTTTGTCCACTAAACTATAGATAACAGGTACTACGAATAACGTTAATAAAGTCGATGCAACTAAACCACCTATTACAGTTAATGCCATTGGTTGATTTATTTCAGTTCCTTCCCCGATTCCAAGAGCTAAAGGTATTAAACCTAAAATTGTTGTAAGAGCTGTCATTAGTATCGGACGTACTCGATCCCGTACAGAGGTCGTAATTGCCTCATAGGATGAATAACCTTCTGCTTTACGCTGGTTAATGTAATCTACTAAGACAATCCCATTGTTTACAACAATCCCAACAAGTATTAATATCCCGATAACTGCGGAAACGCTAAGAGGAGTATTTGTAATGAATAAGACAATCCCAATTCCTATGACGATCAACGGGACAGTAAACATGATTACAAACGGATATTTATATGATTCAAACTGTGCTGCCATTACAATAAAGACTAAGACAACGGCCAATAAGACTGCCAGAATCATATCATTTTTAGCATTATCCAGTAACTCTCTGTCTCCTCCAAAATTGACCTGCACTTTATCATTAAAGTTTTGTTCAGCTATTACCTGATCAATTTGTTCGGACATATCTCCTAGTGTATTTTCTGACTCATACTTAACAGAAAAGGCAACCGCGCTAGCTTGGTTTAAGCTACGTATAGCTACTGGGCCCTCAGCAACCTCTATACTTGCAACATCCTCCAGATTAACAAATTGACCTGATGGAGTACGCAGTTTTAATTGCTTTAAGGTGTCGATATTTTCTCGGTCTGATTCGTTATACTTAACATAGACTCCATACACTTCATTGTCTTCCGAGATTATTTGGGAAGCCAGCACGCCTCTAGTTACATTGTTAACCATTTGAGCTACTTGAGCAGGAGCGAGACCTAGTTCAGTTGCTGCATCACGCTTAACAATCATTTGTACTTCTTCTACAGTAGAAATAATGTCATTGTTGACCTTAGTGACGCCTTTTATTTTTTCTAAATCAGCCTGCAAATCAGCAACGGCTTGGTTTAATATATCTTTATCAGCAGAGGAAATGTTAAAAGATACTACATTAGGCGAGGAGCCTGATGCTGTTTGGACGTTAAAGTTAATTTCTGCTCTTTCTCCTATTACTTCTACTATTTTAGGCTGTACGTCATCTACAAATTCAAAAGTAGATCGATTCCGTTCATCAAGCGGTTTTAGTTTCACAGAGATTTCTGCAATGTTAGATCTGGATGTCCCTCTAGACATTCCCTCTTGACTACCACCTACAAAGCTTACGTAAACATCTACATCCTTTTGTTCCTGCAAAATATTCTCAATTTCATTAACGACTTCATCGGTCGATGTAAAAGTTGAACCGTTTGGCAATCGGACGCTAATAGAAGCAAAGCCTTCATCTGTAGGA
Source organism: Psychrobacillus sp. (assembly GCA_040274765.1). Lineage (GTDB taxonomy): Bacteria > Bacillota > Bacilli > Bacillales_A > Planococcaceae > Psychrobacillus. The sequence goes on along the minus strand of JBEMAY010000098.1, from coordinate 5,163 downwards.
GGTAAAAATTCAGTACCTACTCGGAAAATACCGACGATAGAAATAGCCAATAACACCAAGGTCATAATAAGAACTAAAGCTCGGTGACCTAAAGACCACTTTATCGACTTCTCCAAATTGTTGTAAGCCTTTGATCTTCGTCTTCTCGCTTCTAAATCTCCTTTTGGTTTTTTTAGCATTCTGCTAGCCATCATAGGTATGACTGTGAGTGCAACAAAAAGTGATGCAACAAGACTAAACGAAATAGTTAACGCAAATTCGGTAAATATTTGCCCTATAAGACCTGAAAGGAAAATTACAGGTATAAATACTGCGATAGTTGTTAACGTAGAGGCCGTAATTGCTCCACTTACTTCTTTTGTTCCTGCTAACGCAGCGGCTTTAGGATCTTTTCCTAATCCGAGATGCCTCTCAATATTTTCGATAACTACAATTGAATTATCTACTAGCATCCCGATTCCCAGTGCAAGTGCCCCGAGCGTCATAATATTTAATGAAAAACCTGCAAAGTACATCAGTAAAAATGTAACAATAACGGAATATGGGATTGCTACCCCGATTATGATTGGACTTCTAATCCCTTTTAAGAACACAAATAACACGAACATTGCCAGTAGCCCACCGGTAACTAAAGTAGTCCCAATATTATTAATGGCCAGCTTAACGTAATCCCCTTGATCAAAAAGAATATCGGCTGTAACACCTTTATATTCTTCTTTCTCTAGCTGCTTGTCCAAGGCTTCTTGGAAGGCTGTAGATACTTGTGCAGTATTTGCACTAGATTCTTGGAGGACAGATAGGAGGACAGCCGGCTCTTCATTGGCTCTAGTTTCACTATTCGTTTCCTGCTCTGCTAGCTGAACAGTTGCAACATCTGCAATAGTTATTTGTGAACCATCAATAGGGTTAACAGTAATAACTAAATTTTGTATCTCTTCAACCGTGGTTAAGGAGCTTATGATTCGAGTGGTTAAGGACATTTTTTCTTCTGTTTCTATTGGATCTCCTGGAAGAGAAATATTATTGGCTTGTATTAACTGGACTATATCACTTTGAGTTAGCCCATTTTGAATAAGTTTGTTTTGATCTAATAATATTTGTACTTCTTCTACAAGTGAGCCAGAAATATTTACACTTGCCACTCCTTCGGTGCTGATCAATTCTTTCTCTAGCTCTTTTGCTATTAATCGAATATCCTGTCCATCATCTGCAGCTCTTAAAGATAGCTGAATAACAGGGAATTGTGCAGGATCAAATTTTAAAAATCTTGGTTTTTCTGCACCAGTAGGCACGGGCACTAAATCTATTCGCTGCATGATATCCAATTGAACATCATCCATATCTGTAGACCAATCAAATTCTAACAAAATAAAATTAGCGCTTTCTTGAGACGTACTACTTATGGACTTAATACCAGGTAATGTACTTAAAGAAGTTTCTAATGGTTTGGTTATTTTTTCATCTACTTCTATCGGCCCAGCACCAGGATAGTTAGTTACGACAACTCCTATTGGAGGATTTAACTCTGGGATCAATGTGATTGGAATTTTAAAAAAAGAAACAGCTCCTAATATAACTACTAAAAACATAATTACAGTAGTAAATACAGGTCTTTTTATAGAGAAACCACTAATTTTCATATACAGGGAACCACCTTTACTTTCGCTATTTATATCATATGCTCTATGACGTAAGAGTTCAAATTATATTACCGTCTCCGAGGAGACAATTTCCCTAAAAAACCGTTCACATTTTAATTATGCATTCTTTCTAGAAGTATATGAAACAAGCACTTGGCAACTCTTCATTCTAATCAATCCGCTCTTGAAAAGCTCTAAGAAAATATACATATAAAAAAGGTAACCAAAAGAATGTGTGCATTCTCTCGATTACCTTTATTTACGATTCCCTTATTGTTAACGACTTATACCTTATAGTAAATTATAAAGCTTTATATGCTCATATTTGTCTTGGAACCAGCGAGTCGCAAATTCATTTTCAAATAAGAATACATAATGATCGTAGCGATCCTTCACTAGCATACTTCTTGGACCTGTCATCGATTCTTTTACATCTTCCTCATTTTCAATCCAACGAGCTACCTTCGAACCAATCGGCTCCATACGAACCTCTACATTATACTCATTTTTCATACGGTGCTCGAACACTTCAAATTGAAGCTGACCTACTGCTCCTAGAATTACTTCTTCCGTATGAAGGGTTTTATAAAACTGAATAGCTCCTTCTTGTACAAGCTGCATAATTCCTTTATGGAAATGCTTAGACTTCAATACATTTTTAGCAGTAACTTTTACGAACATCTCGGGTGTAAACTGAGGAAGCTTTTCGTAATTGAACGCTTTTTTTCCTCCAACAACCGTATCGCCAATCTGATAATTACCAACGTCATAAAGACCAATAATATCTCCAGCTACAGCTGTTTCTACCGTCTCACGATCATCTGCTAAAAATTGGGTAGACTGCGTCACTTTAAATGTTTTACCAGTACGTGCTAGTGTAACAGTCATCCCTCGTTCGAATTTTCCAGATACAATACGTACAAATGCAATTCGATCTCGGTGAGCAGGATTCATATTTGCTTGAATCTTGAATATAAATCCAGAGAAATCTTCATTTAAAGGATTTACTTCATCCTCTCCATCCGTCATACGAGGCTGTGGAGTAGGTGCAAACTGTAGATATGTTTCTAAAAATGTTTGCACGCCAAAGTTAGTTAATGCACTTCCAAAAAATACAGGTGTTAAATCTCCAGACAATACTTTTTCTTTATCAAAATCATTTCCTGCTTCATTTAATAACATAATATCTTCTATTGCTTGCGTGTAATAAGACGTTTCTTTCATAGAATGATCTACAGCAAGCTCTCCCTCTTCATCTAAAGGAAGAAATCTTTCAGATTCTTCTGTACGGAATTGTTCAATCCTATGATTAAAACGATCGTATATTCCTAAAAATTCTTTTCCCATACCAATAGGCCAGTTCATCGCATAGGATTGTATTCCAAGTACTTCTTCAAGCTCTTCCATTAATTCAAGAGGTTCTTTCCCTTGGCGGTCTAACTTATTGATGAAAGTAAAAATAGGTATACCACGCATACGACAGACTTTAAATAACTTTAAGGTTTGTGCTTCAATTCCTTTCGCGGCATCCACAATCATTACTGCACTGTCAACAGCCATCAATGTACGATAAGTATCTTCACTAAAATCCTGATGTCCAGGAGTATCTAATATATTTATACGACAATTATTAAAGTCAAATTGCATAACAGAGGATGTTACGGAAATCCCACGTTGTTTTTCAATTTCCATCCAGTCTGATGTTGCAAATTTCCCGGATTTTTTCCCTTTAACTGTACCTGCATCACGAATAGCTCCCCCAAAAAATAAAAGCTTTTCTGTTATAGTTGTTTTACCAGCATCCGGGTGGGAAATTATTGCAAAGGTTCTTCTCTTCAGTATTTCTTCTTGTAATTGTTTGTCCATATTTGTATATCTCCTTCTTATTCACTTTTTTATCATATGGATTTACTAGCAAAAATACAAGTAAAAAAAGAACTAGCAGACAATTTTACAAATTAATCGTAAAAATGTCTACTAGTATCCATTACAGAATTTCAGAATGTATATAAGAATACAATAGCTTCGCTGTATTTTCTAATGATTGGATATGAGTTCTTTCATATGCATGTGATGCTTCAATTCCTGGTCCAAACAATGCATGCTTGACATCAAAACCTGCTCTTATTGCAGCAGAAGCATCAGAACCATAGTATGGATAGATGTCTAACTTATAATCGATTCCTTCTGTCTTAGCTAGTTCTACGAGGTTTCGAGTTAACTCATAATGATACGGCCCAGAAGAATCTTTTGCGCAAATGGAAACGGTATACTCATCAGAGGTTTGTCCATCGCCTATTGCACCCATATCGACTGCTATATATTCCACGGTTTGTTCTGGAATGTTTGAATTACCTCCAAATCCAATTTCCTCATTATTAGAAATATAAAAGTGTGTTGTATAAGGAATCGTCCATTTATTTTCTTTAATAGCTTTCATTAGTTGGAGTAAAAGAGCTGTGCTCGCTTTATCATCTAGATGACGAGATTTGATGAAGCCGGAATCTGTTTGTTCAAACCTAGGATCAAATGAAACAAAATCGCCAACTTCTATACCAAGTTCTCTCGTTTCACTGGCGTTTATAACTTTTTCATCTACGCGCACTTCAATGTTTTGTTCATCTCTAGCAAGCGATGTAGCATTTTTGTATACATGAACTGTTGTTTGATGCATGAGAATGGTTCCACGTATTTTTTTTCCATCTGCTGTATGGATTGTACAATACTCTCCTTCCACTGCGTTCCAATTAAAGCCCCCTACCATCGCAAGCTTCAATCTACCTGAAGGCTTCACTTCCTTTACCATAGCTCCTAAAGTATCAGTGTGAGCGGTTAACAGTCGATGTTTCGCTTCATTTTCTCCTACAATCGTAGCAATGAGCGCTCCCTTGTTGGTTCTAATATAATCTACACCAATCTCCTTTAAAAACTGCTCCATAAAGTCCATGATTTCTTTTGTATAGCCAGAGGGACTGGGGATTTCAACTAATTGTTTTAGTAAAGAGACCGTCTCTTGTTCTTGAAATTTATATGACATAATGACTCCTCCTTTATTCTTATTCTATCTTATCAAAATCTTGTATTTTCAGATACATCTAAATAGGCTAATATAAGAAGTATGTAATTTGATAGGAGGTGGCAAAAATGGAATTTATTAATATTACAAAGGATAAGAATAAATTATTTCTGATAATTTTATTCTGTTTTACTATATGTCATGTTGCTATAACATCACTTTTACATAATCAGGATATTTTGTCCTATCTCTACGCGGCCATAGTCTACTTACTCGTTTTAACCTTACTATTTTGGTTAAACTCTGAGAATCTCATTATTCAATATGTTTTATTTATAACGCTTAATCTATACCTTTTAATCATGAATATATACAGTGACAGTATTGTAATGATGGTATTTTTTATTTATCCAATTTACATTGCAGTCATCTATTCTTCCATTGGTCCTAGAATAGTTTTGTTCTTTTTAACTATTATTGAAATTATTGGACTCGTTTACTTTAAAT
>JBEMAY010000097.1:0-8141 GCA_040274765.1 Psychrobacillus sp. | reverse complement strand
AGCCGAAGCTTGTTGATGCTATATGTCTTAACGTTTTGCATGTTCAGTTTTCAATGTTCATTGCGCCGTTCGTTTTGGCGACTTTATTATCTTACCAAATTCACTTTTCAATGTCAACAACTTTTTTCAAGTTTTTTTGTGAGATTTAGAAGTAAAATTGGGAACTTGATTACTATACCACCCTCCAAGCACCTTTTACAAGGGCTTTTTAAAAGTAAAACAATTAAAATAATTCTCACTCAATATATAGTTAAATAAATCGAAAGAGACACTACTGGTTGTATATCTATAGTATCGAATGCTACTTAGCTAATTTTTTCAAATCCATATGCTTCATAGGTTCTTTTATTCCACATACTCACGTTGGCATTCAGACATATGAAATATTTTGTAAAACCTATTGCTATCATGTACATATCCTGTACTTCTAATACAAACCGTTTCATATCTTGCACAATAAGAATCAATGTTTGGACACCAATAGATTGGGAACTAGCCCTTGCAACAGAACCGATAAATAAAAAAGACTGAAGACAATTTCAAATTTCTTTGAGTTTGTCTTCAGTCTATGGGACGCTAGTAATAGCATTTCCTTCTATATAGATTAATCTCTGTGACGCATAGTAGGGAATAATAGGACATCGCGGATAGATGGTGAGTTTGTTAATAACATTACCAAACGATCTATCCCAATTCCTAGTCCGCCTGTTGGAGGCATTCCATACTCTAAAGCTTCTAAGAAATCTTCATCCATTTCATGTGCTTCGTCGTTTCCAGCAGCTTTTTCTTCTAATTGTGCTTCAAAACGATTACGTTGATCAATAGGATCATTTAACTCTGTGAAGGCATTAGCATGCTCACGACGAACAATGAATAGCTCAAAACGATCTGTAAAACGTCCATCCTCTGGATTTTTCTTAGCAAGAGGAGATACTTCTACTGGATGTCCATAGATAAAGGTTGGTTGAACTAAAGTTTCTTCTACTTTTTGTTCAAAGAATTCATTTAATACATGTCCTACTTCCATAGAAGGTTTTACCTCTACGCCGTGTTCTTTAGCTAACGCATGAGCTTCTTCTTTCGTCATCTCTATCCAGAAGTCAACCCCTGTAGTCTCTTTAACTGCATCCGCCATGTGCCAGCGTCTCCAGCCTGGAGCTAAATTAATCTCATCGTCACCGTACGTAACAGTAGTAGAGCCAAGGACTTCCTGAGCAACATGTGCTACTAGGTTTTCTGTAAGATTCATGATGTCTTTATAGTCAGCATATGCCTCATATAACTCGATCATTGTAAATTCAGGATTGTGGCGAGTAGATACACCCTCATTGCGGAATACACGACCTATTTCATAAACCTTTTCTAGTCCACCCACAATTAGACGTTTTAAATGTAATTCAATGGCAATTCGTAAATAAAGCTCCATATCTAACGCATTATGATGCGTAATAAACGGACGAGCTGCTGCTCCTCCTGCTACAGTATGTAACAATGGTGTTTCTACCTCTAAGTAGCCTTGGCTATCTAGGTAGCGACGCATTGATTGAATGATACGGCTTCTAGTAATAAACGTGTTTTTGCTTTCAGCGCTAGTCATTAAATCTAAATAGCGTTGACGATAGCGTTGCTCTACATCTTTTAAACCGTGGAATTTCTCTGGCATTGGACGTAAGGACTTAGTTAAGAAAGTAAACTCAGTTGCTTTTACTGACAATTCACCTACTTGAGTTCTAAACACTTTGCCTCGAACTCCTACGATGTCACCTAAGTCTGCTGTAGTAAATAGCTCGTACGCATCCTCACCTATTGCATCTTTTCTTACATAAATTTGAATTTGTCCACCTAAGTCTTGTAAATGTGCAAATCCAGCTTTTCCTTTTCCACGCTTAGTCATAATGCGCCCTGCTATTACTACTTCGTGAGGTGTTTCTTCTAACTGCTCTTTTGTGAATTCTTCAAATTCAGCTACAACTTGATCACTCAAATGAGTTCTTTCAAACTTTCCGCCAAATGGGTCTAGTCCTTTTTCTTGTATCGTAGTCATCTTCTGGCGTCTCACCAAAAGTTGATCATTTAATTCTTCCATGTTAGACATTTCCTTCACTCCTTTTACAATCTAATATTCGCAAGTATCCTTTACGTTGCATTTATTGTACACAATTTCAGTGTTTACTTCATCTTTTATTTCTGTCACTCACCTTACCGACTAAATAAAAAAAACGGAAAGAGCCGTCACTGGTTGTGACAGCCCACTAAGTTAAGCAAGAATTGTGCTAGCCTCATTATATTCCTTTAAAGACTCTTCTGCAAAGAAGCGCAAGTAATCCTTAAGCTCTTGTGCAGTTTCCGTTTGGTTAATCATATTTCTAGCAGTTCCGTTGCCACGGATTCCTTTAAGGTACCAGGATGCGTGCTTACGCATTTCACGGACCGCAATATGTTCTCCCTTAAGAGCAGCTAGTCGATCAAAATGTAGTAAACATACGTCTATCTTCTCTTGTACAGTAGGCTCAGGCTTTAACTCTCCTGTTTCAAGATATTCCACTGTACGATATATCATCCAAGGATCACCTAATGCTGCACGACCGATCATTACCGCATCTACGCCTGTTTCATCTAACATACGTTTTGCATCTTGTGGTGTATTCACATCTCCATTCCCAATGACAGGAATATTGACTGCTTCTTTCACTTGTCGTATAAGGTCCCAGTTTGCTTCTCCCTCGTACATTTGAACACGAGTACGTCCGTGTACAGCAACTGCTGATCCACCAGCACGCTCAACTGCTTGTGCATTCTCTACCATATATAAGTGTTCTTCATCCCAGCCCGTACGCATTTTAACACTTACCGGTTTTTTTACATTATCTACAACTGCAGATACCATTTCATAGATCTTATTAGGATCTAGAAGCCATCTGGCCCCAGCCTCACATTTTATAATCTTATTCACTGGGCATCCCATATTAATATCTATAATATCGGCTGAGGTGTGCTCATCTACATATTTTGCTGCAGCAACAAGTGTTTCTTTTTCTCCACCAAAAATTTGCAGAGACAAAGGATTTTCTCGTTCATCAATGTATAGCATGCTTAATGTCCGTTCGTTTTTAAGAACTATCCCTTTATCACTGATCATCTCCGCATATACTAGTCCTGCTCCAAATTCCTTCACGGTTAGACGGAACGCAGAATTACAAATACCCGCCATTGGTGCTAAAACCACTCGGTTATCCATCACATGGTTCCCTATTTGAAATGGCTTAGTCGGTGTGTTTGTCATTTATCTTCACCTACCTCTATTTCTCCTATTAGTTCTTCTAGCTTTATATCAAGTATGGCAGCGATCTTCTCCAATTGTGCTTCGGTTGGTGCTCGCTTGCCTTGTTCAATTTTACCAAGTATAGACACAGACATATCCATTTCTTTTGCAAGCTCGACTTGCTTGATCCTTTTTAACCTTCGAAATGCACGAATGCGTCGACCCCATCGAACTTTCTCCATAAATGGACGCCCTCTTTCTGGTCATGCACTAAATTCGAAAAAGCTTGTTTTGTCCGCGGATCGATTAAACTAGAATTTAACTCCATAAGCGGAACAAGCACGAAGCCTCTCTCACCCATCCTAGGATGTGGAATAATGAGGTCTTCTGTTTTCATATTTTCTTCATTATACAACAAAATGTCAAGGTCTACTGTTCTTGGTCCCCAGCGAACCACTCTCTTTCTCCCTAGTAAGTCCTCTATCTCATTGCATTTAGATAATAATTCATGTGGAGTAAAGACAGTCTTTAGTTCTACAACGATATTTAAGAAGGCAGCTTGGTCCACGTATCCGACAGGAGCTGTCTCGTAGACTGAAGATACCTTCAGAACTTCTATCTGTTTTGTCTCATTCAGTAAACCGACAGCTTCTTGTAAAAAATCTAATCGATCTCCTATGTTCGATCCTAAGGAAATGTATGCTAAGTTCATAATATACCTCTTGTTATGTCGACAGCGACTGAAGTGTAGTGTCCTACTATAGGAGGATTTGGTTTAACTAGTTGTATTCGACATCCATTTACTTTTTCTTTATACTGATCCAGTATTCGAGAAGCAATTCTTTCTGCAACAGCTTCTATTAACAAATAAGGTTTACCTTCCACTATTTCCTTGCAAAGCTCAAACACTTCAGCATAATTAACCGTTTCGTTTAAATCATCTGTTTCTCCAGCTTTTTTTAAGTCGCATGCAAGAGTTACCGTTACTTTAAAAATTTGTCCGAGCTTTGTTTCCTCTGGAAGCGCCCCATGAAATCCGTAAAATTCTAAATCATTTAAATGTATATAATCCATCTATTAAGCCTCCAACTTGGTCTCGATGCCTTTACCTAATAAAGCATCCATCATTTTCGTCATTCTTGCTATCTCCTTGACATCATGTACTCTCACTAAATGACAGCCTAGATGGACTCCATAGCATACTGTCGCTCCAGTACCCTCCAAACGTTCTTCAACTGGCAAATTTAACACATTGCCAATCATACGCTTACGGGAAGTAGCAAGCAATACAGGGTAGCCCATATCCACGAGGTCAGCTAAATGCTGCATCATTAATATATTTTGATCATGAGTTTTTGCAAAGCCAATACCTGGATCTAACCAAATATGTTCATGAGGTACACCTGCAGTTCTGACGATATGGATGCTTTCCTCTAAATCCTTTTTCGCCTCTGACCAAAAATCTCCATAGTCCTCATTGTCACGATTGTGCATGAGTATAATTGGGACATTCAGTTCTGCTGCTATTTTGGCAATCTCCGGATCTTTCTTAGCTCCCCAAATATCATTAATGACGTGCGCACCGGCCTCTATAGCTGCTCTAGCTACAGCTGATTTATACGTATCAATAGAAATGATTGCATCCACTTGTTGGCTAATAGCTTGGATGACCGGCACAACACGCTCAATTTCTTCTTCATCAGATATTGGTGTGTATCCTGGTCTTGTAGACTCTCCCCCAACATCTATGATTTTAGCTCCTTCGGCTACCATTTGCTTTGCTCTACCGACAGCCTGCTCGATCTCATTGAACCTTCCACCATCCGAAAAGGAATCTGGTGTTACGTTAAGAATACCCATTATAATCGTTTCATTTCGAAAATCTAGAGTGACTCCTCCAGCTTTAAACGACTGTAGATTATGTTTTAAATTCATGTTAGTTCCCCTTTTCCTCCTGAATACACGCAACGTATTGTTTGTGAAGCTCGTTGTAAACAGGACCGAGATTTCCTAAAAACTGTTTCCCTTCAATACTTTTAATCGGAACCAGCTCCTGAACTGCGTTTGTTATAAAAACCTCTTCTGCAGATTCTAAATGAGTCTTTGTGTAAAAGCCTTCTTCTATATCGCTTGTACAATTTTTTAAAATCCATTTTCTCGTCGTTCCATTTAATATTCCAGTTTCTACAGAGGGAGTATAGAGTTTCCCGCCCTTTACCCAAAAAACATTAGAAGTAATACCTTCTGCTACAAAACCTGAGGTATTTACAAAAATTCCTTCCTGCTCAGCTAATGAGTCTAGCTCAAACCTTGCTTGAACATTATTTGCAAAGTGATGAGATTTATGACGAATGTCGCTCTCCGGTGTATTTCGGACAGTCTTTAACCAGACAGCTGACTTCTCTTTCCCACGGATCATTGGCGTAAGAGGCTTTCGAAATAAAATAACGGTTGGTTGCTGGTAATCACTTGGCTGTAGCCCTATATCATGAATACCTGCAGAAACATTTAAACGAAAATATCCATCTTCCCCATTATTCGCTTCTGTTAATACATGCACAGCTTCTAAAATGTCCTGCTTGTTATAAGGAATAGTGATACGAAAATCAGCCAGTGCCTCCGAGAGTCTCAACCAATGCTCATCCCATAAAAAAACTTTTCCATTGTAAGTTCGAAACGTCTCAAAAAAGCCAAGACCATATAAGAAGCCATGATCATAGGCTGATACCGTTAATTCACTAGCTTTATATAATTGCCCATCCTTCCAAGCCTCCATTTAAAGCAGCTCCTTAGCATAGCAATGGTCTTGTACAAAATTTTGGATTAGTTTTTTCCCTTCCTCCGTCATGATCGATTCCGGGTGGAACTGTACGCCTTCTACCGCAAACTCCTTATGACGTAGGCCCATTATTTCTCCCTCCGCTGTCCAGGATGTAATTTCGAGACAGTCTGGAAGTGAGTCCCTCTCCACTATTAAAGAATGATAGCGAGTAGCATGGAACGGGTTAGGCATATTCTTATTAACACCTTTACTGTCATGAAAGACTGGAGACGTTTTTCCGTGCATAAGTCTTTCTGCACGAATTACTTTTCCCCCAAAAGCTTGGCCAATGGATTGGTGTCCCAAGCAAACCCCTAGTAAAGGAATTTTCCCGGCGAAATGGGTAATTACCTCTAAGCTGATACCTGCCTCGTCCGGAGTACAGGGACCTGGAGACACGACTATGACTTGAGGGGATAATTGCTCAATGGCTTCTATGGAAAGCTCATCATTCCGAACAACCTTCACCTTTACCCCGCACTCTCCGATATATTGCACTAAATTGTAAGTAAACGAATCATAGTTATCGATCATTAGAATCATTTGCTGTCTCCCTCCACCATAGCCTTTGCCTGCCATAAAGCCTTTGCCTTGTTGAGCGACTCTTTGTATTCGGCACTAGGCTTCGAGTCAATTACTATACCTGCTCCTGCTTGGATATGAGCCATTCTATCTTTTATAAATGCCGTCCGTATAACGATATTAAGTTCTAGATCCCCCGTATATCCAAGCCATCCGATAGACCCTGTATATAATCCTCTACGGACAGGCTCTAACTCATCTATTATTTCCATCGTTCTAATTTTAGGTGCACCCGTAATAGTTCCACCAGGGAACATCGCCCGGACTATTTCTGCGTTTGTCGCCCCCTCACGCAGCTCTCCCTTAACATTAGAGACAATATGCATGACATGAGAATAACGCTCAATCACCATAAACTCATCCACTTCCACCGTTCCATATGCAGAAACTCGCCCTAGGTCGTTCCGCTCCAAATCCACAAGCATTACATGCTCCGCACGCTCTTTCTCATTTTCAATCAGCTCATTTGCCAGTAAAAGATCCTCCGCTTCATCTTTTCCTCTGGGCCTTGTACCAGCGATGGGTCTTGTAGATAGCTCCGTCCCTTTTTTCTTTACTAATAACTCAGGAGACCCTGATACTACAGCAAACTCCGGTGACTGTATATATGCCATATAAGGAGAAGGATTGAAGGTACGCAATGCCTCATACATTACTATGGAAGAAGCTTTTAACTCTTTAGATTGGCGCACTGATAAATTAACCTGGAATACATCGCCTTGAGCAATGTATTCTTGAATCTTCAGCGTAGCTGCTTCAAATTCCTCTGAACTCATTGATACATGGAGCTCGGATGAATCTTCTTGTACCTCCATTGCAGCTCCAGGCAAAAAGATTCTAGACGCTATGCCCTGATCGGCTGCCTGCTTATATTGTTCTTCCATTTCTACTAGATCCTTATTACTGCTAGAGAGCTTCATCAACGTTACCGTTTCAGTATCCACGTCTAAAACAGCCCAGCTATCTAATAGATAAAAATATATATCCGGTACATGCAAATCATCTTGTGAATGGGTTGGTAGCACTTCTATCTTTCTAGCATAATCGTAGCTAATAAAACCAGCTGCTCCCCCTTGAAAATCAGGCAGGCTTTCATCATAAGAAATCTTATAGTTAGCAATGAGTCGCTCTAGTTCCTCTAAAGGTTCCCCCGCTATAAGCTTCTCTCCTCCTTCTCTCCACCTAACGCGGATGCCTTTTTCCTCTGACTTAATAATAGCTAATGGATTCCAGGCTGCGACAGAAATATGACCGCCTCTCCCACTCTCTAAAAAAAGATGATGTGTTTCATTTTTGGTAAGCTCTTTATATCCATAAAAAAATGCCTCTTTAGACATTTGAAATGAATGTGTTTGAACGTGTAATTCCACTATTTTCATTTCCCCCTAAAAAACATACTGACTTCATCTTAACGTGAAACTGTTACTTTTTGCCACAAAAAAGAGAGGAAGTAAACAAACTCCCTCTCGTTAAATC
>JBEMAY010000096.1:0-8282 GCA_040274765.1 Psychrobacillus sp. | reverse complement strand
GTAAAGCGATTTCACCTATTCGTATGTTTAAGTATTTATTATTAAAAGCAATTCATGATGTGTCCGATGTAGATTTAGTGGAACGTTCAAAATATGATATGTCATTTAAATATTTCTTAGGAATGGCGCCAGAGGATGAGGTCATTGAACCAAGTTCACTGACAAAATTTCGTCGACTTCGTCTACAAGATGTAGATTTGTTAGATATGTTAATTGGAAAAACCGTGGAAATCGCACTGGAAAAAGAAATCATCAAAAGTAAAACTATCATTGTGGACGCAACGCATACGAAAGCAAGAATACCGAAGAATTTAAACAGCTTGCCAAAGAGCGATATAAAATCGAGGCAAAGAATAGTGAGTTAAAAGGTGGACACGGCTACGATACAGTGATTAGCAGGGGTCTTTTTGGCATGGAAATACAAGGAGCCACCACCATATTTGCGGTCAACTTGAAGCGAATCCTAAAGTTACTTAACGAATGAAAGCAAGAATAAGACAATGAAAAAGGGTATTTTCTGTTCAATTTGAACAAAAAGTACCCTTTTTTTATTTTCAAAAACAAATTTATTATAAAAACAGAAGTTTTTCAGTGCTCTCGGAAAGCGTCCGCTGTAACGGAAAACAACTATATATTATTTTGATGAGATTTTTGCCCCATCCTCTATCCATTTACGGAGTATATTTTTCAGAGACCTTCACTACAACTCCATCTTCTAAAGTTAGATCATATGGTCCTTTTACAACTGCTAAATAAGAAACGAATTCCTTTTCCTCTACTTGCTTTGGTTTGGATGTATCGTCTTGATTAACCAAATAGAACTCAGCATCTTCCGACAGCTTTAAGCTTTCTGCCTTTTGTGATTCATCGTAAATCATAAATCCTGTAGCTAAATCCTTTTCCTTATCTAACCCTAGTTCCTTAATACGATCCGTATCGGATTCCTCAATCCACTCTACTTCATCAATGATTAGACTTTTATTTGGAAGATCGAAGTCTCTTACGTAGGCTAGCATTTCTGTTTTATCCTCTTTTGTTTCTGCCTCTTTCGTATCGTCGCTACAAGCACCTAACAATAAAAGCACTCCTAAAGCGGTAATAAGAAGCATAGACACTTTATTTGAAAGTAGTTGTTTCATATTCAATCATCCCTTCTTGTAAGTGATTAGACGCAAAAACAAGTAAAAAGTTTTACCTATTTTAAAAATTTCGACTTACAAGATATTATTTTAATTTACTTTTTCTTAAAAAGGAACCATAAAAATATGAATATTATAAATGCAACGAACTCTAAGGACAGAATATAGTACGGATATGGCCCAAGGAAATCCAACAAACTTCCACCAGTTGGCTTCTTTTGTAGAAACATATAGTTTCCGTCCACAAGAGAGTTAATCCAAAAAACAAATGGTAGCAAAATATTTAAGGCAAGCATCGTTGTAAGAATTCCCTTAAAGGTCGGTCGATATCCTTTCACCCAAGTAAAGTAGAGCGCGGTCAGGATGATCCCCGCATGTGTATAAAAAAAATGAAAATATCTAAAGTGTGGGTAATTCATATCCAATACAGGAGTAAGCATGGCCTGTATTGCACCACCTATGCCGGCAAAAAAAACAAACTGATAAATGAAACGATTTCCCGTCCATAGTAGAAGGATTGTCAGTAGAAGGCTAATACTGCATAATTCCAAAGGAAGTGAATTTCTTAGCTCCCATCTGTCTGTTTGAAGGAGCCAAATGTGATACAAAATATCAATAACTAATAAGGACAAGCCAAATAGACGTTCACCTCGAAGAAGCCCCTTCTCAGATTGTAACCAACGATTCCTTGCGAAAAAAAGAAGAAGTATGAAAAGAATAAATGCAGCTATCGCACTCCAATGCTCGACTGAAAACATGATAAATCGCTCTTTCAACTAACTCACCACCCATTTCTATTACTATAATACTATTCGAGTTAGCTGAAGGATTTACCTTTTATTTATTTGGTGGAAACCTATTTTGTGTGGGAACCGACCGATTATTTGGGAGAACCGACCGATTTTTCGTGGAAACCGACCGATTATTCCGGAAAACCGACCGATTATTGGCAAGAACCGACCGATTCCTAATTTTTGGCGTGCAAAAAGAGCATCGCTTAATAGCAATGCTCTCCTTCATGGACTAGACTTCTAGTTCCCAGCGTTCTTGTTCATCTTTTTTCATTTTCTCTTCCATTTCTTTTGGCCATACAGTACGGTATTTATGGTTATCTGCTGGAATAATCTCTATCATTTTTTCAATCATGTCTTGAGGGTCATATTGATCCTTTAGGGATTCCTCTTGTTCTTTCATATCTTCCTTCTTCGTGAAATGTTGTTCTTCATTAAACCATTTCCATTTTTCCTCTGCACTTCGATCGTTAAATCCTGTATTGTATGGACCAGGATTGATGGTAGCTACCTGCACGCCAAATTCCTTTAGCTCCTGTTGCATCGTTTTTGCAATTGCCTCCACAGTATGCTTAGTTGCTGTATATGGACCTACATATGGAGTACCCGATAGACCTGCTATCGAGCTAAGGAATACGATTTTACCACTCCCTTTTTTTACTAGCTTACGTGCTGCAATTTGTGCAGTTTCTAAAGTAGGAAATACATTTACCTCGAATAATGCACGAAAACGATCCATTGGCACCTCTCCGAGTGGTCCGCCTTCATTGATAGCAGCATTTGCTACAAATATATCGAAGTCGTATTCTTCCATTTGAGCGCGATCTCTCGCATTCGTTATATCTAATTTAAAAATTTCCATATCTAAGCCTAAGTCTCTAGCTTCTCTAAGTAAATCCGTTTTTTGGGAAGTCGTTTCGGTGGTTGCAATTAAGCGATGCCCTTTTTTAGCTAGTCCTATGGCAGCTCCTCTTCCAAGGCCACTTCCGGCTCCAGTGATAAAAATTGTTTTACTCAATTGTATTCCTCCTAACAAAATAGTAGTCTATTTCTTTTCTTCCCTTTACAGACTAACTAAAACATAGATACTTTTCGGCTACCGTTTTGAACCAATTCTCACTAACTCCATTTATTCACCATTACTCGGTGGTACTGATAACGTCTAATGATAATACTTAGTTTTTGATGCCATACATGACAGAGTCCCATCAACTCTTCGTATTCCTCAAATTCCTTGTATTCCTCTTTATAATCATCCAAGTAGGTAAAATAGTGAATAGGCTCCGCTAAATCATCCAATACGATCTTAAAGCATAGACTAAATTCTAGTTCTTCTTCCTCTTCTTCGAACTCCTCTTCTTCATCCTGTTCCTCTATATCTCCTAAATTTACAGGGCTACTCAGTATGCCTTCCTTAGGAAATACTGCTATCGTTTTTCCGTCCTCTATCAGGGCTACTTCTAACACTTTATTAAAAGGAATATCCTTTATTTCAAAATCTCCTCCTAGCTCTTCTCTACTAGCTATATATAGAATCTCTGTTACTTCATTTATAAGTAAGGCATTTAGATTATTTGGTGTTACTAGCTTCTGTGTATGTGGAATTTCTTCTAAAATTTCTTCTGTGACTCTTCTATTTTCTTCATTAATCTCTTCATTTCTTTTCCTCCATTCCCATGTTCCCCAGAAAAACAAAGCCACTGAAATGATTAAATATAAACCAATCGATTGCATATGGTCCATTGAAAATGACAGAAAAAAGTAAATAGCGCTTAGTAAATAAATTACGAATATTTTCATGTGCACTGCCCCTTATCCTTTAGCTTCTTATAAGACTTTATTCGATAGATTATCAATTTATACTTCTAATCTCATATTATTGAAAGTTAATATTATAAAGAGACAAAGCTATATAATTTATGTAAAATTAAGGAATAAATACTTTTTTGCAAGGGGGATATTATTTTGAAGGAGCTTATAGTTTATCAAAGCAAAGGAAAACAGTTAATGCTCATTTTTCTTGCAGTAATCATGGTGGCAGCTAGTTTATTTGTTTTAATGATGGGAATTGGAAACCAAGATTCCATGAAAATCACTTTTATAGCTATTGGTGCGATTGGAACACTATTTTTTGGTTTCTGTCTTTTGTATATGATTAAGGATTTATTTGTCGGAAAGAAATTACTTGTTGTAAACGAAAAAGGGTTTTATGATTATTCTTCCGCAATCGCCAGTAAGGATTTTATTGGATGGGAACGTGTCCAGGAGCTAGGTACATACACTATACAAGGGCAAGTGTTTATTACTGTCTTTTTATTCGATGGTGATGAGTATATCCAAGCTTTACCCGTCATGAAGAGAACAGCTGTTAAGGCTAATGTAAGACTAGGTGCTGGTCATATTAATATTAATACCCAAGCAATAAAAGGGATGACAAGAGATGAGTTACTGCATGAAATGAGTATTTTTTTCAAGGAGTATTTAAGCAAGTCTTCAACCGAGGTCGAGGAAGTTATAGTTTAAGATAGCTATCCATTAAAAAACGTAAAATCGAAATACTCGATTTTACGTTTTTACTTCATTAATAAGCTCTGTACATACTCAAAATAAGGAGGAATCCGAATGTTATTAGGTATGCCAACGTTAATAGAATTAGATTCGCTAGAAGAGAATATACATGTATGTCATGAGCTCAATTTACATTTTATAGAGTTGAATATGGACCTACCCTATTGCAATTTTAAACAGATGGATATTCATAAAATAAAAGACCTTTTAGACAAATATAATCTATTCTTAACTATGCACTTTCCGGAACAGGCGAATTTGGGAAATTACAATGAAATAATACGGGAAAGTAATTTAACACTTTTTCAATCTTATTTACCATATATGAAACAACTAAAAATCAAAAAAATTAATTTGCATTTTAACGAAGGAATATATTTCACCTTACCAACTAAGAAAGAATATATTTATCAAAAGAATATAGAAAACTATAGGATTAATTGGATTGATAGTCTTAGTAAGTTTGTTAACCATGGATTGACTATTTGTATTGAAAATACACAAACGCCTGATTTCAAAGTTAAGGAAATAGAGCATTTACTTTCTGCACTACCTCGGTTAATGCTGACATGGGATATTGGACACGATAACAGGTTTGAAAACAAGGTAGAAGGTGTATATGTGAAAAACCAACAACGTATTAAGCATTTTCATCTTCATGACGTGATTGGACAACAGGATCATTTAGAGATTGGAAAAGGTGAAATACATTTTTCTAAATACCTCCCTTACGTGCAAGAAGAAAGTACGGTTGTGATAGAGGTAAAAACGAAAGAAGGATTAACGAATTCGGTTATAGCTTTTAGAGGGTTTTTACAGGCTAATAAAAGCTCCAGACTGCTAGATAAGTAAGCATACCATACGTCTGGAGCATGATCGGTCCAGTGTTGCAATATTTAATACTCTCTATTGATGAGATAGTTTAAAAAATGTTTTAGGAAAGTAGTATCTTTCGATATGCTTTGAAGTGCATCCATTGCTAGACAGTAGTTTTCCCACATTTCTATAGTTGCAGCATCGTGCCCCAAAATCGAAACAAATGTGGAGCTATTGTTTTCTGCGTCTCTTCCAAGACCTTTACCAAGTAGCTCAGCATCTCCCTCCACATCTAGCAGATCATCTTTAATCTGAAAAGCAATACCAGCATAACGAGCAAATTTCTTGAGAGCCTCAATCTCCTCATCCTTTGTTTGGGCTAGGATTGCCGGCATAACAAGAGCAGCTTCAAATCCTATTCCTGTTTTAAAAAAGCATAAGGTATTTAGCTCTTCCTTAGTTAGGACTTTGCCTTTGGATTCCAGGTCCATTGCCTGCCCTCTACACATATCAGCTATTGTGGAAGCGGAATATTGAATCATCTGAAGCACTGTAGTCGAATCAAAATCCTTTAGGTTAGTCTGCTCCGAGGTCGCTTTTTGAGTAAGAAAAAGACCAGTTAATTCAGCTATTGCAACATTATACACTTCATGGAGAGTCGGCCTTCCACGTCTCATTGCTGCATTGTCCTGGGCTGGTAAATCATCAAATAGGAGAGATGCGGTATGAAGGTACTCCAATGATTTTAATAATGGTGCAAGGGCTCCTTCATTTAGCTTATACACCTTGACTCCCATAAACCAAGCTACAATGGATCTAAGTCTCTTGCCATCTCCTTCTAAACTGTAATTTGCTGCTTTTATAATTGAATCTTGAAACGAAGAATGAATAGGGGCAGGTATAGCTAATGTCTTGTTGATTTCGCCTCTGACTGCTTTAATCGTCTTGGAGAAATCCTCTCTCTCTTTACTTTCTCTTTTTAATACGGTAATCATATGATCCCTTAGTAATTTATCAAAAAAGTCAACGTCATCTGCTTTTCGAACCATTTCTTGAAGAAGCTTATTAAATGAGGAAGTTCCGAAGCTAAAGAAACTCATAATTTCTTTGTATTTTCTTTTACCCACTCGCTTTTTTAATCGTTTGAGACCATTTATGGCTCTGTCTAATATTACTTCTCGTGTTTGATCATCCGAATCATATACATGATGGATCAAATTAGAGATAACCGTCCAATACATTTCAAAAGGATTGATCAAGTCTGGTCGTATATCGTGATACTTTAAATAATACGTATATGGGGTCACTGCCCCCTCCTGCATATCCTCGTACATATCAGCAAAGTCATCAGATAGCTGATTATAAATGCCGTAATAGAACATTCGGTTATCCATACTTTCATCATCCGAGGCACTAAGTACCGAACGAACGATTAGCCTGGAGGAAGATGCTTTTAAGATAACTGGGATATAAAGCTCTTCGTTCGTATAGTGAGAATTACTTAAATTTTTGTCACGATCGACTTCCTGAGAATGAAAAAATACAAATGCTTGCTCAAAGAATTTTTTTCTTGTTTCCTTTCTTTGATTTTGCTCTATATATTCAAAAGCCTCTCCTAGCTCCGCATGAATATAAGTGATCAACTCTGCATGTTCCCCATTCCACTCACCTAGCTCTGGCACTTCTCCTGTAATGAGTGTTGTCCTTATTAAGTCTGCATATTGCCTTTCCTCATGAAAGGAAAGAATTTTAGCATCCAACAAATCGTCTATAAAGGGATACGTCAAGCCATAGCAATAACCTAGTCTAATTGCTTTGTCTATTCTTATCGTGCGTTCACTTGGTGATATCCCACTATCCATTTCCTCTATCTCTTGCATAATCACCCCAGCGATGATTTTGATAAGCTTTCGCTGAGCATGCTCTGCTTCCATTCCTTGTGGAATATGTTTAGAAACTTGTTTCAGCTTGTTGGAAAGCCAAATATACGTTAACTCTACATTCTCCTTTTTAGCCATACGGTATAATTCGACCATATCAAATGCTTGTGCTTCCTTATCTTCCTCACTTAAATTCGTTAGCTTATTCTTTAAGCTATCCACTACGTTTAAAATTCTGTCTTGGGTTTCTTTTGTATTTAGTGACTTCCCTAAATCACGGAGAAAGATATAGGAGATACTTCTGGTTAAATAATTGTCTAGCTTACCTCTGTAATTTAAATACTGTATGTAATGAGTAAAATCCTTTGTATCAGCATTTTCAGTTGCTCTTGTAAAAAGAGATAATATAGGATTATTAACATGATTCGATTTCCACATTTTTATATCATTCATTAATAGGGGAAGATAACTCTTTTCCTTCACCTGTATATGTAGGGCCTCAAAATATTGGGCAGCCTTATAATCAGCATGTTTATAGCATTCATCAGCATTTATTATCAAGTTGTTTTGAATGTTCATCTGTCACCTTCATTTACTTTTTTTATGCCTTCCTAGTAAGTATAACTTACATTTCTTACAAGCTCATTTTTTATCTATATCTACTAATTTATTCTGAAAGCGAACTCCAAATGCCTAATTTTTGGTGTACTACTAAAATAAGAAGGAAGAACCTTCTGTGCATCATTAGGTCGATTAAGGAATTGGACATGCTGAAGTCCCTTCACAACAGAATAATCACCCCATATATAAAAAGCCACCTAGAAAAAGCTAGGCAGCATTTTAAATCATCTATGTTTATTCTTACAATTCCTCTTCCTTATTAAACCATAGCTCTTCCTGGTCATCCTCATCACCATTATAATTGATGAAAATCTCTTCTCCTGCTTTTATATCTGTATAAGCATAAAAGTCGAATGTCTCGTTTTTAAAATTAATCTCGTAGGTAGCGTTTGGCTCGTACGAATGGTTAAAAAGCATTCCATAGCCAAGGAGGATGGCTGATCTGCCAATACCGTACTCAAAGGCAT
>JBEMAY010000095.1:0-8350 GCA_040274765.1 Psychrobacillus sp. | reverse complement strand
CTTGCCCCTCGGGGTCAAATGGATAAATACTACGGTGGCTGAAGAGCTGCCTCCTCGCATTTCTCCATTTGCCTGTCGGGGCAGACATAGGCGCTTTCGCTTTTCTTTATGGCTAGCTTCAGCGCCTTGCCCCTCGGGGTCAAATGGATAAATACTGCGGTGGCTGAAGAGCTGCCTCCTCGCATTTCTCCATTTGCCTGTCAGGGCAGACATAGGCGCTTTCGCTTTTCTTATTTAATAATTGTTTTTCCGCCCATGTATGGTTGTAGCACCTCTGGGATTTTAACTGAACCGTCTGGTTGTTGGTAATTTTCTAGGATGGCAGCGACTGTGCGTCCGATTGCTAGTCCACTTCCGTTTAATGTGTGTACGTATTCTGGTTTAGCACCTGGTTCTCTTCTAAAACGGATTCCAGCACGACGCGCTTGGAAGTCCTCAAAGTTACTGCAAGAAGAAATTTCTTTATATTCGCCGTAGCTTGGTAACCATACTTCGATATCATATTTTTTTGCTGCCGTGAATCCAAGGTCAGCCGTGCACATACGTAGCACGCGATATGGAAGTCCTAAAAGCTGAAGAACTTTTTCAGCATGTCCTGTTAGAAGGTCCAATTGCTCGTAAGAATCCTCTGGTTTAACAAAACGTACAAGCTCAACTTTATTAAATTGATGCTGACGGATTAGCCCGCGTGTATCTCTACCTGCAGAACCAGCCTCTGAACGGAAACAAGCACTAAAAGCAGTAAAGGCTTGTGGAAGGTCTGCTCCATCTAAAATTTCATCACGATAGAAGTTAGTTACTGGAACCTCAGCCGTTGGGATTAAGAAATAATCCTCTTCATTAACTAAGAAAGCATCCTCTTCAAACTTTGGAAGCTGGCCAGTACCTGTTAGGCTCATACGGTTTGCCATATAAGGTGGTAGCATTTCTTCATAGCCATGTTCCTCTGAATGAAGGTCCATCATAAAGTTCCAAAGTGCACGTTCTAATCTTGCTCCTAAACCACGATAAAAAGCAAAACGGCTTCCAGTTACTTTTGCAGCTCGCTCAAAATCCACTATTTTTAAGTCTGTGGCGATATCCCAGTGAGCCTTTGTATCAAAGTCAAATGCAGGGACCTCTCCCCATTTACGGATTTCTACATTATCATCCTCAGAATCGCCAATTGGTACGTCATCATGTGGAATATTTGGAATGCGCATCATCATATGTTCAAATTTTTCTTCTACCTGGCGTAGCTCTTCATCTAAAGCTTTAATCTCATCGCCCACTTCACGCATGCGAGCAATTACATCATCAGCATTCTCTTTATTTCGTTTCATTTGTGAGATTTTTTGAGAAACCTCGTTTCTTTCTGCCTTTAGTACTTCTGTTTTTGCTATTAGCTCTCTACGCTTTTGGTCTAAAGGAAGAAATTGATCGAACTCGGAGATATCTTCTCCACGCTTCGCAAGTTTAGCTTTCACTTCCTCATAATTATCACGTACAAATTTTACATCTAACATATGATTTCCTCCTCTTGATATTTTTGGTCTGTTAACCAGCTTTAAATTCATAAAAAACGACAAAAAAGCCCCCATCCCTTATAAAAGGGACGAGAGCTACCCGCGTTGCCACCCTGATTGATCTGACATATCAGATCCACTTGTCTAATAACGGCTTTTCAACCGGCCACAGCTTACCTATTTTTCAGCTGCGCAACTCAAAGGACGGATTCACAAGCGCTTTTATCAGCTCCCACCAGCCGCTGACTCTCTAAAAAAAACTTACTTGCTACTACTTCCTATCATCGTTTTTTAAATCATGAAATTAACCATACTTTACTATAGGTTGACCGGTTTGGCAAGCGATTCCTGAACCATTTGTATAAAATAGGCAGTTATACGATGATCATTTGTTAGTTCGGGATGAAACGAGCATCCCAATATGTGATTCTGTCTTGCCATTACTATTCGTTCATCATTGATGGCAAGAATTTCTACACTCTTATCAACCTCCACAATATGTGGAGCCCTTATAAAAATAGCTGGAAAATCAGCTGCTATCCCTTTAATAACTAAATTAGTTTCAAAGCTATCCACCTGACGACCGAAGGAATTTCTTGCGACAGTTGCTTGTAACACCCCAATATGATGTGTATCCTGACCTTGAATTTGCTTTGCTAATAATATAAGGCCAGCACAAGTACCAAACATAGGCTTGCCTGTCTCTGCAAACTGCTTTAAACAGTCTAGTAATTCAAAGCGGTCTATGAGCTTGCGCATAGCAGTACTTTCCCCACCTGGTAGGATTAAGCCATCTATTTCTTTTAAGTCCTCTTTCGTTTTAACTCTTACTGCTGTTGCTCCGCATTCCTCCACTGAACGAATATGTTCTGTAACAGCTCCTTGAAGAGCAAGCACTCCTATTTTCACCATCTTACCACCCTCGATCTTGCATACGCTCTGCAGTTGATAAACGAGAAATTTCTATTCCCTTCATAGGGATTCCCAAATCCTTTGAAATCTCCACCAATAACTTATAGTCTTGATAATGTGTAGTTGCTTCCACGATTGCACGAGCAAATTTCTCTGGATTATCAGATTTAAATATACCTGAACCAACAAACACTCCATCTGCTCCTAGTTCCATCATAAGTGCTGCATCAGCTGGTGTTGCAACTCCTCCTGCTGCGAAATTTACTACTGGCAATTTTCCTTTTTGCTTAATTTGCAATAAAATCTCATATGGTGCTCCAAGAATTTTTGCCTCTGTCATCAGTTCATCCTCATCCATATGCACAATCTTTCTAACTTGGGCATTTACTTTACGTAAATGACGAACTGCCTCTACAATATTTCCTGTTCCAGGCTCTCCTTTTGTGCGAAGCATGGAAGCACCTTCTCCTATGCGTCGAGCAGCCTCTCCTAAGTCCTTACATCCACAAACAAAAGGAACAGTAAACTCACTTTTTCGAAGATGATACTCCTCATCTGCTGGAGTCAGTACTTCTGATTCATCAATATAGTCCACGCCCATAGCTTCTAGCATTCTCGCCTCTGTAATATGCCCGATACGTGCTTTTGCCATTACTGGAATTGTTACCGCACCCATTACCTCTTCCATAATGCGAGGATCGGCCATACGAGCCACTCCGCCCGCAGCACGAATATCAGACGGTACACGTTCTAATGCCATAACAGCTACAGCTCCTGCTGCCTCCGCAATACGAGCCTGCTCCGCATTAATAACATCCATTATTACTCCACCCTTTTGCATCTCAGCCATACCTCTTTTTACTAGGTCCGTTCCTGTCATATGTAAATTCATCCTATATACCTCCTAATTGTTATAAAATTTAGTATAATGGTATTTGACCATATGAAAAGTGCCAGAAACAATAAAATCAACATGGTCAGATTGGATGATACAATGGATTTTCTTATGCTTCCTTTAGAGAAGAACTCAATTACCCCATTATATGAACAGCTATATAAATTTATAAAAGATGCTATTGTGCAAGGTCATATTCACGAAGGGGAAAAGCTTCCATCGAAAAGAAAGCTAGCTGAATACTTAGATCTAAGTCAAACAACCATCGAGCTTTCCTATAGTCAGCTTGTCGCAGAAGGATACATCAATTCGGAGCCAAGAAGGGGATATTTTGTTCATAACATAGAAGAGCTAGCTTTAATTGAAAAGGAAGATACTCCTGTTGGAAAGGAAGAGAAAGCTACTTCCTTCCATATAGACTTCTCACCAGGAAAAATAGACGAAGATTCTTTTCCTTTTACTCTTTGGAGAAAATATGCAAAAGAATTAGCTCATGAAGACAATAAAGATCTATTACAGCTAGGTCATCCTCAGGGAGACTATATACTAAGACAACAAATCTCATCCTATCTTTATCAATCTCGTGGTGTAAAAAGCAGACCTGAGCAAATCATTTTAGGATCAGGTACAGAACAACTCATGCCCCTTCTCATTCGTCTCCTTGGGAATGAAGCAATCTATGGTTATGAAAATCCAGGATACCCCTTATCCCATCATCTTTTTTTAGAGAATGAGGAAAAGTCTGTTGCTGTCCCAGTAGACGAGGAAGGATTAATAGTGGATGAGCTGGAGAAAACCAATACAACGGTTATGTATGTCACACCATCTCATCAATTTCCAACCGGTTCTGTAATGTCAGCTTCACGCAGAAGTCAACTGCTAGCATGGGCTTATCAAGAAGAGAAACGATATATTATTGAAGATGATTATGACAGTGAGTTTAGATATACTGGAAAGCCCATACCTTCTTTACAAGGTATGGACCAAAACGACCGTGTGATTTATTTAAGCACCTTTTCGAAGTCTCTAATGCCTTCTTTAAGGATTGCATACGCCGTCCTTCCAAACACGCTTATAAAGCAGTATAAGGACAAATACTATTATTATTCTGCTACTGTACCACGCATGGATCAGCATATACTTGCTAAGTTCATGGAGGACGGTCACTTTGCAAAGCACTTAAATAAAATGCGTAAAATTTATAAAAAGAAGTTAGAAATTGTCACGAAGACACTTACAGAATATGAGCCGACTGTTAATCTTTCTGGAGAACAGGCAGGAATGCATCTTCTACTGACTATCCAGACAGAGAGGAAGGAAGAAGAACTTGTTTCTCTTGCTCAACAAGCGAACATTCAAATCTATGGTTTGCATAAGTATATAACCTCTCCCATTGACGAAACTGTTCCAAGGTTAGTTTTAGGTTTTGGTGGGTTAGATTTTTCTAATCTTTCGTCCGCCATACATGAACTTATGCGGGCAATCAAAATAGATAATTCATAATATCTAAAAAAAACACTGAAACTCTTTATGAGTTTCAGTGTTTGGTTTATAGGGTATATATCTTTGTACTAGCTATAAAAGCGTGGCTCTAGTGTTATATTACTTAAAACAAACCGCCTACAAAATCAGTTGTACTATCCCATAATCCGCCAAAGAAGTTGCCAATGCCTTGTAACATTAAGCTGAACCAACCAGCTCTTTCAACAGTTTCTGTTGTTACTACATCAACACTTCCTTGATCACCAGTAATATACCCGTAATCCGTACCTTCAGATTTTTCAAGATGGACTTTTCCTACAACTGTGCCCTTCTTGACTTCTGCTTCTAGCTTATCTTCTAATGGAGTGAAGACAGGCTTGTACAGCTCTTTATCACTAGACTTAATCATCATTGAGATAGGTTCTTTCGCTGCAATTGCAACCGTATCTTCTTTTCCTTTATTTACTTTTAAAGTTTTATGACCAGGAATTTTATATCCTTCTGGTATTAGCTCTACTTTAGTAAACTGGGCAAAACCAAAATCAAATAACGCTCTAGTTGCGTCAAATCTAGCCTCATAACTTCCTTTTCCATTTGCATCTACTGCTTTCATAACAACAGCTATTACTCGCATCCCATTTCTTACTGCAGTTCCAGTAAAGGAATGTCCTGCAAATTCAGTAGTTCCAGTTTTCAATCCATCTACACCTTGATATTCATAAACTAACCCCGGAAGCATCCAGTTCCAGTTACTCATTTCAATCTTATCGGAAGTGCCTTCACGAAAAGTTTTTTTAGGTATTTTCGTTGTCTCTAATACTTCGGGATAATCTTTCAACAGAAGATAAGCCAATTTTGCTACAGAGCTAGCTGGCATAACATTTTCATCTGTTGCTCCTGTGCTTGCTGGGTGCATTCCTTGTAAATCTGCATTATTTAAACCTGTTGAATTTACGAATTTATAGTTTTCTAAGCCCATTTCGGCAGCTTTTTCGTTCATTAACTTCACAAAATTTTCTTCGGTTCCAGCAATTGTTTCTGCTATGGCAATAGTTGCAGCATTGGCTGAGTAGATTGCCATTGCTTCATATAATTCGCGAATTGAATAAGTGCCATCCTCGCGTAGAGGCACATTACTTAAACGACGATCTTGAGAAATTTTATATGTATATTCATTAACTGAATACTGTTGTTCCCATGAAATTTTCCCTTCTTCTATTGCTTCAAAAAGAAGATACTCGGTCATCATTTTGGTCATACTTGCAATTCCTAAAGCTGCATCTGCATTTTGCTCATAAAGAATTTTTCCAGAATCCGCATCTATTAAGATTGCTGCGTCAACATTTAGATTTAAACTTTCCTCTGCCTTTGTGTCAGTTGGCATTCCGCCTACTAAAGACACAAGCAACATCGGAAGTACTAGCCACTTTACCATTGTTGTTTTCCAATATTTCTTCACTACTGTACCTCCACTTTTCTATTATCACTGCCCATTTTATCATACTTTTTGAACTAGGTGCAGAACACTTTAAAAAAGCACCCATTCGGCCTATATATAGACGTGAAATGGGTGCGAAAGTTTCTTTTTAAGAGATGGAATAGTTTGGTGCTTCTTTTGTTATTTGTACATCATGTGGGTGACTTTCTCGTAGACCGGCACCAGTCATACGGATGAATTGTGCATTTTCTCGTAGGTCTTCTAAAGTGCCTGTACCACAATACCCCATACCTGCTCGAACTCCACCTAAAAGCTGATGAATTGTATCAGAAAGTGGGCCTTTGTATGGAAGACGTCCTTCAATACCTTCTGGAACTAATTTCTTTGCATCCTCTTGGAAATAGCGATCCTTAGAACCTTTTTCCATTGCAGCAATAGAACCCATTCCTCGGTAAACTTTAAAACGTCTCCCTTGGAAGATTTCAGTTTCCCCTGGGCTTTCTGTAGTTCCAGCAAGTAGACTACCTAGCATGACTACATGTCCTCCAGCAGCTAAAGCCTTCACAATATCACCAGAGAATTTAATCCCACCATCGGCAATAATTGTCTTACCTGCCTTGCGAGCCTCAGTAGCACAATCATAGATAGCTGTAATTTGTGGTACACCAACACCTGCAACTACACGAGTAGTACAAATAGAACCTGGACCAATTCCGACCTTCACCACGTCTGCTCCAGCTTCGTATAAAGCCTTAGTAGCTTCACCAGTCGCAACATTTCCAGCAATGATATCTAAATCCGGATAGGTTGCTCTTATTTCCTTCACTACATCTATAACGCCCTTAGAATGTCCGTGAGCGGTATCGATAACGATTACATCTACCTGTGCAGCCACTAGCTTTTGTACACGAATCATTGTATCACTTGTCACCCCAACTGCAGCTCCAACTAACAAACGACCATGTTGATCCTTAGCAGCGTTAGGAAATTCAATTACTTTTTCAATGTCTTTAATAGTGATTAAGCCTTTTAAAATTCCGTTATCATCAACGATTGGTAACTTTTCAATTTTGTATTGTTGAAGAATTTTTTCCGCTTGTTCTAATGTAGTACCAACCGCAGCAGTGACTAACTGATCTCTAGTCATTACTTCATTGATTGGTAAAGAATAGTCCTGTATGAAACGTAGGTCACGATTAGTAATTATTCCTACAAGCTTAAGTTCTTCTTCATTATTTACGATAGGAACACCAGAAATGCGGTATTTACCCATTAAATGTTCAGCATCATAAACTTGATGCGTAGGTGTTAAATAGAAAGGATCTGTGATAACTCCATTTTCTGAACGTTTAACTGTTTCTACTTGTTCCGCTTGTTCTTCAATGCTCATGTTTTTATGAATAATTCCTAATCCACCTTGGCGTGCCATAGCAATAGCCATTTTAGCCTCTGTAACAGTATCCATACCAGCACTAATTACCGGAATATTTAATTTAATTTTTTCTGTTAAATGAACCGATAAATTAATGTCCTTCGGTAAAACTTCTGATTGAGCTGGAACTAATAAAACATCGTCGAATGTTAAACCTTCTTTTTGAAATTTCGATTCCCACATTGCGCTGACTTCCTCCTCTATAATTAAATATTATTACAAGGTTATCAGCGGTCACATAGACTGTCAAGAATCGATAAATAATATGTTTATTCCGACTTTTCTTTTAATTTTTTGAATAATCTCTAACTAATTATTTTAAGTATAGTTGATTTGAATTTAATAACCACTTTTTTAATAGATAAATATCAACAAAGATTTAAGAAAATATAGACATTATAAATATTATATTTTCTAATAGATATCTGGCCATATATGACATTTTCTCTGACTAGAATAAGTTATTCATGTAAATGAAACATAACATACAGTGTCACCTATTACTCGGTAACTGACTTCTTATTTACTTGCTTAGGGAGAGAGCGCCTTCGTCTTTTTTCTTGTGTTAAAGACAAAACAAAAAAGACGACGCAAGAATTCTTCATAAATAGAGAGTTTATTTATCATTAGGTGAGTGAAATCTCTCCTATTGGTGTTTGACCGTCCGATTATTGGGTGAAACCGAC
>JBEMAY010000094.1:0-8424 GCA_040274765.1 Psychrobacillus sp. | reverse complement strand
AAATTGGAGCTATTTCTTCGCCTAACCCTATTATGGAAGGCTTATTTCCCCACGCACTCATATGATAAGTTATTGGAGAACTTATTGGAGTTATTTTCATTGAAGCCTCTTCAAAAACTTCACGCCTAGCTGTCTCTAATGCGGTTTCTTCAAATTCTTTATGCCCACCAAGTCTAACTACTCCAAGTTTATCTGCCTCTTTTGTAGGACCAACTTGAAAAATAAACAGCCCCCGATATAAAACGTAAGCACCCGACGTTTTTACATCTTGATTAATATTAATGTCAATCACTCCCCCGAGAATTAAATTGTTTATTAATTGTGAGAATTCTAATCCTCAATGTTTCATATTCTATTCTTGTTTTTATTTCCTCTTTCACTAACCTGCTTCGTTAGTTTAATAAGAAAAAGGCTTTACTCCTTTTTGAAGTAAAGCATACCTTTAGTTGAATAAGAAAAATAGGTGCTTATTCCACAATTGCGCTCGATTGTCATAAAATAATGGATGTACTTCATTAAGTTCATACGGAGTTACATCTAGAATGATACTTTCATCCTCCTTGTAAGCTCGGGCCAGTAATTTAAACGACGATACACATTTTTGTTCTATGTATGGCCACTCTAGTTAGGTGCTCAATTCAACTTTTTTTATATCTTTTATTTAATTATTTGTTTGTTATTAAAAACACTATTTGCCAGCATCTACAAGCACCGTCAAATCCTTTTACGTCCAGAGATTGGTCTGATTCTGCTATTCCTTTTCTTGAGCAATCTGTAACGATTCCATTTAATTCTTCCACAAAATATAACGAAATCATCGAGTAGGAGGAGAATTTCGAAAGATTGAATAGGTAACTCATTTTTCCTAGATCTCTAATTAGGTATCCAAGCACTTTTTCTTTATATTTTTAAAATAATTTCCTATTTACCTCAATGGGTTCACTTTTCCTATGCCCTTCCACTTACATAGAATAACCCCTTAAGTCTTGACAAACGTGTGCTTCTTTTATTACAACATTTTCCGCAGACGTCGTATATCTTTCATTGGGGACAGGCCAAATTTACGGCTGTATTCCCGGCTGAAATGAGATGGACTTTCATAACCTACCTGAAACGCTGCCTCAGCCGCTTCCAGGTTTTCCGTTAAAAGCAATCGGCGTGCTTCCTGCAACCGAAGCTGTTTCTGAAACTGGATTGGGCTCATACCCGTGACTTCCTTGAAATGGCTGTAGAAGGATGAAGGGCTCATTCTGGCTTCTTTAGCCAATCTGTTTACCATTAATGGCTGTGCAAATTCACGGTTTAACACCCCGATCACCTTTGCAATACGTTGAGCCTGACTCCCTACAAGTGCAAAATGCTTCAAGGAATCATTCTGGTCATTCTGTAGAATCCTGTAAATGATTTCACGTTTGATACCATCGGCAAGGATAGGTATATCCTGTGGAGTCTCCAGTAGCCTTGTAAGCCGTAAAACCGCTTCAAGGAGCGAGTCATTTATTAGGCTGATTACCAGACCTCGTCCAGGGGAGTCATCAGAAATTACTTGAATCGATGACTGAACGACTTCGAAAATCTGGTTCATATTAAGCTGCAAATGAACGCATAAATAAGGGTTTTTAGGCGAAGCCTTTATGATCTGTCCCGTAATCGGCAAATGAACGGAAGCAGTCAGATAACTGGCAGAATCGTACTGATAGCTTTCTTCCCCTAGCATGACTAATTTTGATCCCTGGGCCACAACACATAGGGAAGGTTCATAAACAGAGTAAACGGGTTCAGAAGTCTGGGTGGTACGAACAAATCTCAATCCTGATATAGATGTGTCATGCGTCCCATCCACCGCTACATTTCTCTCGATCAACTCCACTAATTCCTTAATTCGATCCATGAACCATTCCTCTCCTTTCCAGTTACATATATGGTTCTCTTGCTCATTATACTATAATTTATTGGAGTATTAGGCAACAATTGTATATTTTCCGACTACCCCCTCTTTGGTTCAAAAGTTCATAATTAGTTTATGGTTAGACACTTCAATTAGATTGTATGGATTTGATCAAGTTTCTGTTACGTTCTTTGGATCACTTTCTGCCAAGATTTGAGTGCCCCTCCATCTTTTAAATATGAGAGGAGAATATAAATGAAAAAAGAACTTATAAAAAATTCTCATCCCTATGTGGGGATGTGGGTGACCGCGGACGGCTATATTCGGCACGAGCTGCTTCCAAACGACCGTTACGATGAAGCCCGCGGCAACCGCGAAAGCGCATATCAAGGCAGCTATATCGTCAAAGACAATCATATCGAATATGTCGATGATACAGGCTTTACTGCCAATGGTGATTTTATCAATGGGGTTCTTTACCATGCAGGTATGGTGCTATATCTGGAAGAAGGGAGCAAGGAATAATGTCCGAACTTAATGGAAAAGTTGTTGTGATTACAGGGGCAAGCAGCGGAATTGGTGAAACAACAGCCCGACTGCTCGCAAGCCTCGGAGCTCATGTTGTGATCGGGGCAAGACGTGTGGAGAGACTAGAGTCATTGGCATCTGACATTCAAGGGGATGGCGGTTCTGTACTCATTCAACAGCTCGACGTGACAGAACTAGAACAGATGCAGGCAATTATAGGTGCAGCCCAAAGTCGTTTTGGAAGAGTTGACGCTATTATTAACAATGCAGGGGTGATGCCCCTCTCTTCGCTGGACGCACTAAAAATTGAGGAATGGAACCGGATGATTGATGTCAACATACGCGGTGTCCTCCATGGCATTGCCACAGGTCTTCCTGTCATGAAGAAACAAGGTTTTGGACATTTCATCAACATCGCATCCACCGGTGCCTACGAAGTGACCCCGACAGCAGCTGTCTACTGTGCGACCAAATATGCCGTACGTGCAATAACAGATGGATTGCGGCAAGAGACTGTAGGTCTAGGGATACGTGTGACCCTTGTATCGCCAGGAGTAACGGAATCAGAACTAGCTGAGAGCATTACTGACAACCAGGCTAGAGAATTCATGAAGGAATACCGACGTAACGCTCTGCCAACTAAGGCTATTGCCCGTGCGATCGTCTATGCACTTGAACAGCCTGTTCATGTGGATGTAAGTGAACTGGTCATTAAACCTTCAATGTAAATGAAACAAAGAGATATTAGGAATGCAAATAGAAAATTTAGCTTTCTGAGGATTCATCGTTTTTCTGACTCCATTTCATCACAGAGAATAATTGTATGTAGTAAAATACCCTCAAATCCTTACATTACATGGACTTGAGGGTATTCCTTTTCCTAATTATACTTCTTTTAAAGTACATTCATTCATCACTTTAGGTTAGTTACTCCAAAATATGATCCGATTGTTGAACACAAGTTCATTTTATAGGAAAGCGTTTAAAGTTTAAATAAACTAACTCCAACCAAGCAATCGCTTCACAAGGTTTGAAAGTGTATGAACACATTTGGTTAATTATACACATCTAGAACCAGTAAGCTTGGTTTTGGGAGTTTTTTAATCATTGAAAGATAACTTTCGAAAAGTATGTTATTCAACTAAACTGCAGCATTAGTTCAATCAGAAAAGTGAACTGTATTATCAGCCCTACATTTTACTAAAGCACTCGTTCGTATTATAAGGTTAGCCAGATATTTCTGGTTGACCATTTTTTATATGGTTTTATGATTACTGTAGCCGGGGTAGGACGTAAGCACCCGTGGGTGATAGAACCCGTCAACTAAACCGTCCGCCCCCTACTTGTAGAAACATGATTGAGGCTGGTTGGGACCTAGATCCCGTATAACAAGCGAAGCTATGACACTACAAGGAGGATTAGGGGTTACCGGCAAACTATACGTGGAGGAGATGTAGAATGAATCCTGTTATTGGCCTTGATGTAGCCAAAGGGGAAAGCCAGGTTCAAGCATACTTAGACAGAAGAGAGCCTTATAAAAGCAGCTTCAAGGTGGCACACACACTAGATGGATTGAAGTGTTTACATGATTTTCTCTTGGAGGTAGAAAGGGTCTCTGGTGTCCGACCACCGGTCGTATTGGAAGCTACAGGGCATTACCATTCACCGGTAGTTCAGTATTTCGAGGAGAGAAACTACTTAATTATTATTGTTAATCCTCTCATTTCATATTGGGCAAAGAGTTCCAGTTTACGCAAGGTGAAAACAGATATAATTGATGCCCATCACCTCTGTGAGCTGTACTACAAAGAAGAATTGGAACCCTATAAGAAACGGGGAATCCAACTGTTAGATCTCCGGAATCTTACAAGGCAACACGAAAACCTGACGAATATATACGTACAGACAAAACTACAATTCCAAGTGATTCTGGATCAGGTTTTTCCTGAATATCGTGGTGTGTTCGGCGATTTATACTCAGCTGTCTCCTTATTGACCCTAGTGGAATTCCCCACATCTAACGATGTATTAACAGCTGAAGTACAAGAAATATCTAATAAGATTCATGAACTTTGTAAGAGCCGTTCCTATAGCTGGGCAGAAGCAAGATCACAGAAGTTAATTGATGCAGCTAAACGTAATCCGTTTCAAAACAACCTTTATCATAGCCATATTCTCACCATGGAAATGTATATAAAAGTGTTGTTGGAATACCAAAAGCACCTATCCAGCTTGGAAAAAGAGATAGATGCTTCGGCAAAAGAAATTGAAGAATATAAGATTATCCAATCAATTCCGGGTATCGGAGAAAAGATCGCTGCAACGATTATTTCCGAAATCGGTGAAATTGATCGGTTTAATCAACCAAAGAAACTGGTTGCGTTCGCTGGAATAGATCCAAGTATCTTTGAATCCGGCAGATTCAAAGGAACTGTAAACAGGATCACCAAAAGAGGATCAAGTAGACTTAGACATGCTCTATTCATGGCCGTCAAATGTGCAATAAGGGACAGTCGTAAAATGAAAACTACTGATGAAGTTATCCCACGCAACAAGAAAATGCGAGCATTCTACGATAAGAAACGTGAAGAAGGAAAACCTTATAAAGTAGCTGTCATTGCCTGTGCAAATAAGCTTTTACATTGGATTTATGCCCTGTTAAGAACCAATTCTACTTTTGTAGATATCGCGTAAGAAACAATAACTAAATAAACCAATACCTTCCAATTCTATTGAGGAAGGTTATTTGATATACCCTTTTTTAAGTATAACAAGAAGTATTTCATGTTTCATTGAAAAATGTTGACAAACTATTAGCTGGTTAGTTGAAGACGGAATTTGATGTATCGTCATCGACATTGTATCAATTAATCTTTTTTGGTCTCAAAATCATTTTCTATCTCTAATAAAAAACCTAGTACAGCTATTTTCATCTGGTCGATGCCGGGTTGTTCTATTGGAAAATGGCCAGTTCCTTCTAAAATTACACATCTTTTCTTACATTGTAACCGGTTATAAAAAGATTCACTTAAGTTAAACGGCGTCATTGGATCTACTTCAGGGTGGATAAGTAATACAGGGCACGTATCAAAATGTTCAGGTTCAATCATTGATTTCATATTTAAAAAAGTTCTCAGAAATCGGAAAGAAATTTTTGTTCCTGCTGCTCGAGGATCGTTCATAATGAGTTTCGTCAGATCAAAGTTATTTGAAATTAACTTCATTCTCGATACTTTTGAAACAGAAATCCGAAACGAATCCAATATAAAAGGGAAACTATCCATCATGAATTTACCCAAACGGCTAATTACCTTATTTGGGGCAATTTGATCACGAACTTTCTGATTACTTGTATCTACGAAGGTCGTTACAATCAAACCTTTAATTTGTTTGCTCATACTACTCGCATGATATGCAAGCATTCCTCCGATACTTGCTCCTAATAAAACAATTGGTTTGCCGTCTCGCTTGAACTCCTGTTCGATGAACTCCGTAATTATTTTTAACCAATCACGGTAATCCATAGATTTTATTGACTCAGAGTAACTGAGACCATAAGGAGGGAGGTCAGGAGATACAACATCGTATCCATGTACTTGTAGCATCTTTGCATAGGGTGCCAATAGTCTTCCGTTTCCACCTGCACCATGAATTAAAATAACTTTAATTCTCGAACCGGAAACAGGCATTCGATCCAGGTGGATATGATAATCGTTCC
Organism: Psychrobacillus sp.; assembly: GCA_040274765.1. Taxonomy (GTDB): domain Bacteria; phylum Bacillota; class Bacilli; order Bacillales_A; family Planococcaceae; genus Psychrobacillus. The sequence goes on along the minus strand of JBEMAY010000094.1, from coordinate 2,290 downwards.
AAACCCACCATTCCTCAGTGGGCAGGTTATTTGCATTTATTCTCAATTCTTCAGGAAAAAATCTCTGATACTTCTTCCAATAAACTTCGGTCTCATTGTATGCTAAATTGTTAGTGTTAGAATTCACTCATATCCCTCAAAAACCATAATGGCACCTATTATTCTTACTAAAACGTAATAGAGTGAACTCCCACACGTAAGGAACCGCTCTTATAGGCCTTTACCGTTTGTTCAATAATTTATATATATTAACTTATTCTAGACACTCCTAAAAAAGCCCACTTATTGAACCAAACTGCCCCTTTAGTTCAATAAGAAAAAAATATCTACCTAAGCAGCCCTGTGATCTTAACTAAAGCACCCGTCAGTTTAATAAGGAAAATTAAATCTTATTAAGACATAATAGAGTAGAGTAGTAACTACATTTAAAGTAGTATTAACTGTAATCCAAGACTCAAAATTATATTAAGTGTAGATTTCAAATAAAAAATAATATTAATTTGAAACTTTTTCAATTTCTTCTGCCTCTAATAAGTGAAAGGAGGTTGCAATATGTCGTATTCAACGCAATTAGTCGAATCAGCTATGTCAGGAGATAAACAAGCATTTGAACAACTACTGAAATATGAAAGTGAAAAATTATATAAAATTGCTTATCTTCATATGAGAAATAAGGAAGATGCACTCGACGTATTACAAGAAGCTACCTATAAAGCCTATATTTCCATACATCAAATAAATTCTCCTACATATTTTAGTACTTGGCTTGTAAAGATCTTAATTCGTACCGCTTATAAGGAACTTGAACGCAAAAAGAAAGTGGTTCAGTTGCAAGAAGAAACGATCTTATTTTTATTAGAGTCCAATCAAGTACCAGACCCATCCATTGATTTATCAGAAGCTCTCGCTTCTCTTAATGTAGGTTATCGCAATGTAATTACGCTTTTTTATTACTACGATTTACCGATTCAAACAATTGCTACTGTACTTAATAAGCCTCAAGCAACCATTAAAACTTATCTGCGTAGAGCAAAGTTGGAATTAAGAAAAACGTTAGGGGATGAATATTATGCAAAAAAACTTATTTAATTCAATTACAAATGATATTGAAGTACCGAGAGAAGATATGATGAGAGCGATTGAAAAAGGAATTGATCGAGGAGAAAAATTCCGTACTCGTAACAAGCGTACGAGCATTATTAAACGCACTTCCATTTTTACATCCGCAGCAGCAGTAATGCTACTCTCTTCTGGATTTATATTTTCCCCTGTTACACATGTTTTAGCTCAGATGCCACTTATTGGAGGTATATATGAGAACTATCAAATGCAAATCGGACAGGAATTAGCTTCAGATCAACTCATCTCTGAAATAAAAGAAACTGCCCAAGACAATGGAGTAGAGATGACAATTTCTTCTATTTTTTATGATGGTTCGTATGTCGGGATTACGTTTAAAGCGACTGGGGAAGCTCTTTCTGACACTATTGGAGGAGAAAAAGGTCCTGAATCTGGTTTTACTTATGAAATGTTCGATGGCAAAGATACATCTACTTGGCCGGGGGCTATGGGTTCTTTAACAAAAGAAGGTGATGGTTATATGGGTGCACTTATTTTAGAAAATCCAAATAATAATGCTGAAAGCTCCCTAAATCTACCGATTACTTTTACACATATTGCTGGTGTTTATGGTGAATGGTCATTTAATCTTTCTGCTGAAAGACTTCCATCAAAACAATATGCTATTGGGCAAACCGTTACATCTGAAGATGGAAAGTATCAGATTGAATTTAAATCCATCAACGTTGGGGAAACCAATGCAATTTTATCCTATACTATATTAAACACAGCACAGATTGAGGGAGAAGTATTTAATTTAGATGTTTATGGTGCAGACGGAGACAAATTAAGTCTCAATTCGCTCTCGGATTCAAATGTAATATTTGAAGTTTCCAGTGAAAATACAGGTCAATTAATAACAGTAGAGCCAAGTTTTAAAATCGGAGATGAAGAAATTCAGTTAGACAAGTTAAAAATCAATTTAGAATAACATGATGCAAAAATCCGAACAACTCTTAGTTCGGATTTTTCGTATTATATATTCCGTTTATTAACTACTCTTATTCAACTAAACTGCTTCGTTAGTTCAATAAGAAAAAAGGCTTTACCCCATCTTGAAGTAGTCGAGTAGAAGGGAACCTCTCTACCTTACGGTAGATTGTGTTCCACCCCCCTCACAGAACCGTGCTTGCGCTATTTACGCACACGGCTCCTCAAAATCATCCTTCAC
>JBEMAY010000093.1:0-9313 GCA_040274765.1 Psychrobacillus sp. | reverse complement strand
CTGCGTTAGCCTTGCTTAGCTTTTCTTCCTCAACACCAGTCGGAATATCAGGATACCCGTCTAACACAACCTGTGGAATCACTACCTCATTTGCAGATGTCTGCGGAAGTTCTTTGACGCGGTCATATGCCTCCTGCATTCCCTTTAATATTGTCTCATCTAAGGCCTCAACTTCGGACGGATTAAGTACCTTTTCTTCTACTAATTGATCGCCATAAATTTTCCTTACTGTTGGATGTTTATGGACAATGTGATACATCAATGGATTAGTGATAGATGGTTCGTCCATTTCATTATGACCATATCGACGGTAGCCAATAAGGTCAATAACTATATCCTTACTAAATTGTTGACGATATTCAAAAGCTAGCCTGGCTACTTCTAACACAGCTTCCGGCTTGTCAGCATTTACGTGCATAATTGGTACCTCAAATCCTTTTGCAGGATCCGAGGAATAATGCGTAGACCGGGAGTCGAATTGCTCTGTAGTGAAGCCAATCATATTGTTAGCGATAATATGAATGGATCCACCTGTTTGGAAACCACGTACTCGGCTGTAGTTTAATACCTCTGTGACTACACCTTGCCCTGGAAAAGCAGCATCTCCATGAACTAAAATTGCAAATGCTGCATTCTTATCCTGTTTCGGATAACCAGGTATGTCTTTTACCTCTTGTGCAGCTCTAGTTTGACCAGTAACTACAGGGCTCACTACCTCAAGATGGGATGGATTATAGGCAAGTTTTACTGTGACGCCATTATTGGAACGATAGGTAGCCCCTTTATGATATTTCACATCACCAAACCAGCCTTCTGCAATCTCTAAAGATCCGTCCTTAGGTAAGAATGCCTGAGACGGTACATGAGCGAACTCGGCAAACATCATTTCATACGGTTTTTTTAATACATGCGTTAGGACGTTTAATCGGCCGCGGTGTGCCATTCCGATATTCACCTGTTTAGTTTTTGATATCCCCGCCTGATTAACTAATTCATCGATTAAAACAACTAATGCATCAAGCCCTTCTATTGAAAAGCGCTTAGCTCCTACAAACGTACGATGAATGAATTTTTCAAATCCTTCAATTTTAGTTAAACGTTCTAGTAACTTTTTCTTTTCTTCTATTGAATGGCTTTGATTGAAAGCATTTCCTTCAATTTTATGTTGAAGCCATTTTCTCTCCTTGGAGTCTGAAATATGTGTAATTTCAAAAGCAATACTTTCCGTGTATATAGATCTTAGATAATTGATAGCCTCAAGTCCATTACATATTTCTTTAGGAGGCTTAGTCATTATAAGAGCAGCCGGTATATCTACTAGGTCCTGTTCCGAGAGACCATAGAACTCCATACTAATTTTCGACGGATCCTGTACCCTATTGTTAAGGGGGTAAACGTTAGCATTTTGGTGCCCATGTGTACGAATAGCATCTGCGAACCGGATAGCTCGCAGAATTTTATCTAAGCTGTTGTTTGTATTACTTGATATGGATATAGTCTCACTTTGACCCAAAGAATCCTCTGGTGAACCATATTGCTTAAACAATGCTCCTATTTCCTCTTCTACGTCATCCGGTGAGTGAACATATAAATCGTATTGTTCTAAAAGGTATGCTAAATTGGGTCCTTGAAATTGATTCCATGGATAATTGTTGTTCATTATTACACATCCTTATATTTTTATACCTAATCCTGCTTGTCCTAAAGAAGCCCAACCCACTGCCAATAAGTCATGCTGAAAACAATTATTAATAAGTACCCTACTATAGTGATAGGAAGACCAGATTTCAAAAGATCCTTTGTTGTGAAGGCCCCCGTACCATATGCAAGCATATTCTGCGGTGCGCTTACAGGTAGCAAGAAACCGAAGCAAACAACAAACTGCTGGATTAATACGAGACCAGGTCCATTAAAAGAAGTTGGTTGCATGGACACCACCAAAGCGATAACAATTGGTATAAAAGCGGAAGCCAAGCTTGTAGCACTTGCAAATCCTAAGTGAATTAAAATATTAAATAACGAAAGCACCATAATAATAAAAATGAGAGGCATCTCTGTTAAACCAACTGCTTCTAACGTATTTTGTGATAACCAAGCAGCTCCTTGGGTTTGTAAAAGGACTGTTCCCATAGAAATTCCTACTGCAAATACAACAAGAGTTCCCCATGGAATTTTACCTTGCACTTCTTTCCAGGAGAAAATGCCAATTCCAGGCAAGAGCATAACCATGACCGCTATAAAAGTCACTGTCGTTGAATCTAGTGGGTGAAGTATACCTTCTGTTGCCCAAAGAATTAGCAAGGCGACTGAAATAATGATTAATCTTTTTTCTTTTCCTGTTATCGAACCTAAATCTCTTAATTGATCTTTAATAACCACGTCACCGTTTTCTAACTCCGTTAACTCTGGCTTGATAAGCTTATTCATTAGAAAAAATAGCAAGACAGACATCAGTATTGACCAAGGACCGGCATATATAAACCATTGTCCCCAAGTAATATTAATACCAAATGTCTCTTCAATAAATCCAAGTGCAACCATGTTTTGAGCAGCAGCTGTTTTAATACCAACATTCCATATAGAAATAGATTGAACGGCAGTAACTATAAGTAAAGCTGAAAGTCTACTTGTCTTCGGTAATTTAAAGGCGGCAACTATCCCTAAAAGAATGGGAAGTATTGTCCCAGCACGAGCAGTAGCACTAGGAACAAATAACGCTAGTACGATACTTACAACGATTGTTCCTAAAACCAAGCTTTTAGTTTTTGTACCGACTTTTGACATAATGAATAATGCTAAACGTTTATGTAATCCAGTAAGCTCCATTGCAGCTGCTATAAATGTGGCGCCAGCTACTAATCCAACAGCGGAAGAGCTAAATCCACCTAACGCAAGCTTTAAAGCACCTGAGGTCGTGTAGTCAACTGTAGGATCATCGATGGTCGGTGCAAGTCCAATAAATACTGAGATAAGCACAATAATAATGGAGGCACTTACAGGAAAAGATACAGCCTCTGTAACCCATAGAATTACCGCTAACGCAAGTATCGCCAACGCTCTCTGTCCTGCAACAGGAAGCCCTTCAGGATTTGGTAACAATATAATAATTAGAAATACTGCAAAAGCTAGAAGAACAAATAACATTTTATTTTTTTTCATCTTTTCTTCTCCTCTATCTGTTTAAATTTACAAAATAGAATAACCATGAATGAATTTATTTCATACTTAGCGATTAACATACTTAAAGAACCTCGGTATACTTATCTGAAGTATTTTGTTCTATTTTATCTTTATTAGTCATTCCATCTTCTTCTATTCTCCTGAACAGGGATCAACGCTCAGAGATTTTTAAATATCATATTCGTTCACCTCTTTCCCCTAACTAATCCAAGGACTTCACTCTTTTTTTAAAAATAGATTCCAGTCTTAAAGGGTTTCTCAATTATTTTGTAATGAAAAAAACATTTTATACCTGAATTTCCCACACAAGATTTTCAAACCTTAGAATAGTTTTTATGTTTTTTCCGCTTAAATGAAAAAATTAAAATTATTAATTGTGATTTTTTTCACATTAACATAAGTATAGCTATTTTGTATTTTTTTGTTATTCTAATATTCACTTATTCACTATTACTTCACATTTAATTAATTTTATGTTCATAATTTTGTCATTTTTTTATTATTTATACATAATTTATTTAGGATTGATAAAGTAGGACTTCGTTATTAGCTATTTTTTTTGTAATCTAAGCAATATTAAACTGTGCGGCTAGTCTAAAGAGTAAATAAAATAAGATTGACTTGTATATTGGTAAAATAATTAACCATTTTTCCATTTTTTATGAGAGAATAATTAGAAACGTATTATATAAAAGGAGGATGTTCAATGGGGTTATTTAAACGTGGATTACTTATACTTTCCGTTATAGGACTTCTCTCTGCATGTAACACTAATTCCAACACATTGAATCATCCAAAACCAACAGAACATAACATTCCTGCGTCTATTGAAGAGGTTGAATCTGATCCATATGAAATTTTAATGCAAGAAAAAAATAAAAGTTTAAATCTTACTCCGCTTGATCTGAATTCCCCCTATGCAAGTGATCTAGGACTTACTTTTTTGGAACCCAAATACGAGAAATTTTCCGCTAATGGAGAAGTCACGATCGCTGGTGAAATAAAAAAGAAAGACGAGCTAAAATCCCCTTACATATGGATTAATGTTCAATCAGAAAAAGAAGATAGTTATATTCAAGAACAGGATTATTTTGTTCCAATTAGTGAAGGTAAATTTAAAAGAACAATTCATTTTTTTTATGGCGAGGGAACGTATAAAATTAAAGTACAAATCCCGAGTACAGAACGAGAAAACTATTATTATGATATAGCAAACTTTGAAGTTCTAAATGTAAGCCCAAATAGAATTAGGGATGTTGCCTATACACCAATCGGTTTAGAAGCTGGTCTTGTCCTCGATACAAAAGTAAGCTTTGTAGAAGAAGACGGTAATTATACATTGAACGGTCAGTTACAAAATGAGGAGTTATACGAGGATATTATGGTTCGGTTGTCTAAGGATGGACAAACGTGGAGTAATGTAATTCCTATTAAAAAAGGTCAATTCACTGCCAATATCCCTCTTCTTTTCGGCAAAGGCTTACATACGTTAGAAGTAATGGTCCCTGATTTAGAGAAAGAAAACTTCTACCAAACCGCTACAGACTTATTGATAGAAAATACTTCTGTGGAAATATTGAAGCCTATTACTTATTCCTCCCTCTACGACGAGCGAGGAATAAATCTAGTAGAGCCTATTAGTAGCGCCAAGACTACCGGACACACATTTCAAGTTAGTGGTTTCATTGACCAAGAAGCTGTACTTTCAGCACAAACTACCCATCTGTATGTCCAAACTCAAAAAGGTGAAGATCGTTCCTTAGAGGTCATTCCCATCCACGATTATATATTTAACGACTATTTTCACTTAAGATTTGGTCCTGGGAGTTATGAAGTATCCATTAGCGTCCCTGAGATTACCACAACCAAAAATGACTTTTTTAGGTATTATAAAGTTGCTAAGTTCGAAATTATTTCTTTAGCAGAACAGGATAAGCGAGATATCCTCCCATCAAGAGGGATTGAATCTGATTCACCACAAATTATTGAGCTTGCAAATAGTCTTACCAAAGGAAAAACTTCTGAATTAGAAAAATCAAAAGCTATTTACGACTTTGTGGCAAAAAACATCTCCTATGATGTAGATAAATTCCAAAATGACGACTTTAACTGGGATGACAGTGCCTTAAAAACTTTAAATTCTCAAACTGGAGTTTGTCAGGACTATGCCTACCTTACTATTGCACTCTTACGTGCAAGCAATATCGACGCCCGGTTTGTAGAAGGTTACACAACAGACAGACATGCATGGGTAGAGGCGAAGGTCGATAATCGTTGGTTAACAATGGATCCGACCTGGGGAGCAGGCTATCTAAATGACAACAAGGAATTTATAGCTAATTTTAGTGAAGATTATTTTGACCCTAAGGAAGAGGATTTCCAAAAAACTCATACCCGAATTGGTTTAGTATATTAAATTGAGTAGGATGGGCAGGACAAAAGCTCCGGTGGCTGAAAAGCTGCCTCCTCGCTTTTTCCATTTGCCTGTCGGGACAAACATAGGGGCTTGCGCTTTTCTATTTGGCTAGCTTCAGCCCCTTGCCCCTCGGGGTCAAATGGACAAAAGCTGCGGTGGCTGAAAAGCTGCCTCCTCGCTTTTTCCATTTGCCTGTCGGGGCAAACATAGGGGCTTGCGCTTTTCTATATATAAATAAAGAGGATGGTTGTGATTTATTCACGACCATCCTCTTTATTTATAGAGGTTTTATTTTTTAGGAATAATTTTACGACTTAAATAGGTATTTATCATGCATTTGTTTCTCCCAAGTTTGAAGCGTTTTCTCTTTCCCTTCCTTTTATAAACCATGGGTTACTAGGTCTTTCTAATGGTGTGATATTCATAATAAAATAACCTACTATTAAAATAAGAATAACGAGTGAGTAAAAAAGAGTATCAATTGGATGGTCGTGCTCTACGATGATTAGACGGATCATTGCTGTGATGCCTACGTATAAAAAATATCTAAGCGGAAAGTGGTAGTCTTCTTTGAAGTACTTTACGATCATAGTGATGAATTCAAAATACAAAAAGAATATGAGGATGTTAGCAAGGAACATTTTATAATCGCTCGGACCTACTGTCAGCAACACTTTTATAAAGATCGTCAGCTCCTTTACTAACAAAAAGGCCAGTATAAAGGCCAAGAAGACTAAGCAGAGGTTTAAAAACATTTGCAAGGCTTTTGGGATGAGCGATAACACAGCTGTAAATTTAACCATTCAATTCCCCCTTTTTTATAATACATTATTATAATGTAAGGTTACCTAACATGTCTATAACGAAATTTCAGAATAATGTTTTTAATCCGTGCTTACGACTTTATAGTCCCTTCTACTGGATTAATTCTACAAATTTTGTAGCAGCGGTTGATAGGGGTACCCTTTTTAAGAAACAAACCCCTATACTTCTTGGAGGTATATCTTCTTTTAGCTTCACTTCTTTAAGTAACCCCTTTTTTAAATAATCACCTACAAATTGCTTAGTCACACAAGCAATGCCTAAATTGATCTTTGCGAACTCCAATAGTAAGTCATGAGAACCTAATTCAAATTCAGGTGATATTTTTACACCCTTCGAAAGCATATATTCTTCTACATATCTTCTCGAGACCGATTTTTGTTCAAGGAATATCAATGGTAACTTCACAAGCTTTTCCAAACTAATTGGGTTAGACAAGACTTTATCAAATTTTTCTCCATATACAAAGATGTCTTGTACCTCTAAGCAAGCTCGTTGCCCTAAACTGTCATCATGTATAGGAAAATTACAAAAGGCAATGTCTACGCCTCCGCTTTTTAGAATATTGCAAAGCTCATTTGTCGTTCCATTTACAATCGTAAATTTAATGCTTGGATATTTATTATGAAACTCTTCTAAATAAGGGAGCAAGAAAAATCTTGAAATAGTATCTCCAACTCCAATTTTAAGCTCCCCTGCTGTAAGGTTTTTAAATTCCAAAATTTTCTCTTCCCCAGTATCAATTAGCTTTAAAGCAGAGCTAGCATATTCAAAAAGTACAGAGCCTTCGGTCGTTAAGGTAACTCCCTTAGTCGTTCTATAGAATAATCTAGTATCTAGTTCTTTCTCTAGTTGTATGATGGCTTGACTAACAGCAGATTGACTAATAAACAGTTCTTTTGCAGCCTTCGAAAAGCTACTATTTTTGCTTACCATGCAAAATATTTTATATAAATCCAGTTTCCCTGACATATAAGCACCTCTTATACTTATTATAATTTATATTAATTTTACTTATATCATTGTATTGCGTAGAATTACAAGTGACAATAATATATATATTAAGTTGAGGGAGCGTTCAATTTGGAAAGAGTAGTAGGGACAGTTGTAAGAGGTCTTCGTGGCCCAATTATAAATAATGGTGACAATATTGAAGAAATAGTCGTAAATAGCGTATTAAAAGCATCTGAAGTAGAAGGCTTTTCTATTAACGATCAGGACATAGTAACAGTAACTGAATCTATCGTTGCACGCGCTCAAGGAAACTACGCTAGTATAGACCATATTGCAACAGACGTTTATTCTAAATTTGGAGATGACACAATAGGCGTGATTTTTCCAATCCTTAGCCGCAATAGATTTGCAGTAGTGCTGCGTGGCATAGCAAAAGGTGCGAAGAAAATAGTCTTAATGCTAAGCTATCCATCAGATGAAGTCGGCAATCATCTTGTAGAAATAGATGAATTAGACGATAAAGGCGTTAATCCTTGGACGGATGTACTAACAGAGAAACAATTCCGCGATTACTTTGGATATAAGCTGCATCCTTTTACTGGAGTAGACTACATTGCATACTATAAGTCGCTAATAGAAGAATATGGAGTAGAATGTGAGGTTATTTTCTCTAACAACCCAAAATCTATTCTAGAATATACCAAAAATGTACTTACTTGTGACATTCATTCAAGATTTAGAACGAAGAAAATATTAAAAGCAAATGGTGGAGAAAAAATCTACAGTCTCGACAACATATTATCTGAATCAATTGATGGAAGCGGCTTTAACGAGGAGTATGGTTTACTCGGATCTAACAAATCTACAGAAAACACGGTGAAGCTGTTCCCTCGCGATTGCCAACCGATTGTTGATAATATTCAAGAAATGATAAAAGAGAAAACAGGAAAAAATGTGGAAGTAATGGTGTATGGAGATGGAGCATTTAAAGATCCAGTGGGTCATATATGGGAGCTGGCGGATCCTGTTGTTTCTCCTGCCTTCACTTCTGGATTAGCTGGAACTCCTAATGAAGTAAAGTTAAAATATCTTGCAGATAATAACTTTGCTCACTTAAGAGGAGAAGAATTACAGCAAGCAATTACTGAACATATTAATAATAAGAATGATAATCTAGTTGGCGCTATGGAAGCTCAAGGTACAACTCCAAGAAGATTAACTGATCTTATTGGTTCGCTATCAGACCTTACTTCTGGTAGTGGTGACAAAGGAACACCAATGATTTACATTCAAGGATACTTTGATAATTACACAAAATAACGAAAGTAAATAAAAGGTTTGTGCTGATCCATGCACAAACCTTTTATTTATAGATTAATTAAAACTCTTCTGTAAATACGTCTTGTTTGATATCAGGCTTAGAAGCTTCAATCATTAAAATAACAGCAGTAATGATGTGCATAATCATTCCTACAACAGGTATGAAACCAATACATGAGGTAACTATTCCTAGTATACTCCCTGTCGTAGTTCCCCCACCTTCTTTTTTTGTAATCACCAGAGTAACTATATGCAATGCCAGCATAACCAGCAACGGAATCCAGAGAAAACTAAGAATGATGATTCCTCCAAGAATTGGTATCCCTAGTACTGCCTCTAATCCACCTGTCACCCATTTCAATATTTTTGAATTTGACATATTCTCTACATCCTTTATTTTCATTTTTTATAATTATAAAGAATATAACATAACCAGACAGGTATGTCTTAACTTTCTTATGATTTATTACCTATTTAATTGAAACCAAATATTTAGTTATTTTTTATTTATTTTATTTCCAATAATACTTAATCATCCTAATAGAATACCCAGCTATACGATCCGTATTAGTACATACATTATGACCATCTCAATATTTTTAAATTTACTAAATTATCAAA
>JBEMAY010000092.1:0-9623 GCA_040274765.1 Psychrobacillus sp. | reverse complement strand
ACGGAAAGACCGTATTTAAAACGCATTAAGACAGTTTCGATTAAATTCCCGTCTTGCATTTCAAAAAGGAATTTAATCGTACCATCTGCAGACTCCTGTTTAACACTTTCTTTTAGTGTTTGGATAACGAAATTTTCTTCTAAAAGATCAAGGCAATCTTTGTTTACATTTTTCATTTCTGCAAAGCTTTGTACTCGTTTAATATATAACCAATCCCATACCTGCTCAGCACGGAATTTCTTTTGACCATGTTCCATTAACCATTCTATTAATTGGTCCCTAGTTAGACCATAAATTGATTTTTTCATTTTATTTAGCCCCTCTTTTCTTACACATACAATTCGCCTATTATACACCAAATTCTTTTACACGACAATTAATTATAAAGGAAAAATATTTAAAAAGATATCATTTAGTCTTTCCAATACTAACTTAAATACACGGAGAATTAAAGATATTAGTCCCATTTCCTTTTACTGATGAATATCATTCATCGATAGGAATTATTTTGAATAAGTTAATATAACGTTTATAAAAGATTGGAGATATGTAGATGATGAAGTTCATAAAAAAAAGAAGAGTATTTTTTTCTCCTGGCAAGGCATTTTTAAAAGTAATGGTATTCATAACTTTTCTTGTCGCATTTCTACCTACAAGAGTTAGCAATACACAGATGGATGATACTTTTTTAGAAGCAACGATTAACACCTTTCAACATTCCATTGATAACCTCATGGTAGTTTCATATGAACTAGATGATACTGTAATGGATGAAAAGACCGGTCAAATTGAATATTCTGTGCTTACTGCCTATACTCTTTTTGGCATACCGTATGCAGAAGTAATCGCTACAGAGGATAGCTCCTATATTAACAAGAAATATTTGTTTGTACGGTAAGTATAATTTGATAGCTCATATAAGAGAATGGTTTAAAAGGAAAACCCCGAAAATTTACCTAAAGTAAAGTTTTCGGGGTTTTGCTTAAGCTCCTATATTTACTTTAAGCTAGTTCTTTCTAGAACTAGTCCATGTAGGCGATGCTAACTTTTGCTCCCTTAAATCTTATGAAGTTGGCCAGCTGGACCTGGAAAATGCCAAAAATGGCGTAAACCAAACAAAATCGAGAGCTGAATTAACTCTTTTTCCAGAATGTAAACTGTGATAATTGCAAAAGGGTTGGAAATCGTTTCGATTTCCAACCCTTTTGTCTACACTCTGGCTAGTTCTTTCTAGAGCCAGTTTCTATATCATTTTCTCGAATCCAGTCGCTATAGCTACCGACATATAATTTTACATCCTCATATCCTGCTTCTTTTAGGCTTGCGTATAATGGAGCTGCCGTTACTCCGCTTCCGCAATACGCTATAACTGGCTTCTTCTTGTTCGTAAGGTCACTTAACTTAGCAGTAATTGAATCTTTGTCTAAAAAAGTACTACCTTGCTTTAATTGTTCCCAGTCATAGTTAATTGCTGTGGGGATATGACCCGCTATCGGATCTATTGGCTCCACCTCACCTCTGAACCTTGCTGATGCACGGGCATCGATTAACTGACCTTCCATTTTCCCTTTTACAACCTCTCTTACATCCTCCATATTTAAAAAGATGTGATCCTTCCAATCAGGAACTACTTTCGTCTTGTCATAGAAGGTTATTTCCTTAGAAATAGGTAGTGCTTTTTTTATTTCTTCAAATCCTTGACGTAAGACTTTAACATGCTTAAAGCCTGCCCACTCTAGTAAAAAATATGCTCTTAAGGAAAATGGTACTGCACCTTGATCGTATATAACTATCCGGTCATCCAATGAGAGTCCTGCACTCTGTACGAGTTCTGTCATTTTCTTTTTCGAAACCATTGGATGTCTGCCCTGTACATCCTCCATATTAGATAGATCTTTTTCTAAATCCCAGTAAATTGCACCCTCTACGTGACTCTCCTGAAACAAAGCAAGTCCAGCATTGGAATCTGCAAGGTTAAAGCGTGTATCGATAAACCTTGTAGCATTAAAATCTATTTCAGATAGTTCGATAAAAACCTCCGTCACTAAGCATTACCTCCACCCTCAATTTTTTGATAGATATCTTTCCAATGGTTCAACGTCTCTTCCTGCTCGAGTAAATTTCGTTCTGCTGCAAGCTGTTGCAATGACTCATTTAACCATTTGCTACGAGCTCGCTCTATTTCTTGCTCTGCATAATGAACAAGCCATTCTACTAGTCGTTGTTTCTCTTGTTCGATATAGGCTGTGGCCTCAACTTTAGTTTCCTCTGACAACGTATCCCTCAATTTTTCTTTATCATTTTTTTCAAAGAAGGATTTAGCATTTTTAAAGTATGATTTTACATGACTATATTTATCTTTATCTTGGAAAGGCCCTACAAAATCTAACAATTCATAATCCTCACTCTCATGAGGACTAAAGGTCAAGCTTCCATTCCAATCCTTTAAGATTCGCATTTCTTCCTTGTCGAGTTGGATAATTTGTTTCTGAATAAATTGTAGTACTCGGAAGTTGGTTACACGCAATTCCTGCTCTAAATCAAAGCGAATCATTTGCAAAATATCTTTTAATGCTAAATCTAAAGCGACAGAAGCATTATGATTAGAAAACAAGGAAGGATTGTATGCTTCCTTAAAAAACTCATTAAAACGATAATACACACGCTGCAAGACATAAAAAAGGAGTGATTCTAGCTCTTGCGTAGCATCCTTAGTTAAAGGAATAGTGTTATATTCTGTGTATCGGTCTCTTATCTTCTCTTCCTGTTTAGTAAGCTCCGCCAGTCTTTCATCTTTTCTAGCGAGATTGCCCTCTGTTTGTTGAATTAAGGAAAGCAACTTGTTTTTCTGACGGTTTGATTCCTCTTCTAGTGCAATGACAGCAATTTGTCTAAGATCCTGTTCTAAAAATTGATGGAACGATTTTTCGAACAGTTCCATTCCTTTATGCAGCTGCTGCTTGTTTTCTTTTTCCTGTAATGCCTGAAGACTAGAAACACCAAACACTCGAGGAAATCTGATACCAAAACGCTGTAGCTCATCCTTCACATATTGTTTTACTAGATCTGCCTCTTCCTCATTACTAGCAAGGTCAATTGCATTTACTACAAAAAACATCTTATCGAGTTCAAAAGAGTCTTTTACTCGTCCAAGCTGAATAAGGAATTCTCTATCTGCTTTAGCAAACGCATGGTTAAAATAAGTTACAAACAATACTGCATCTGCATTTCTAATGTAGTCAAAAGCAACACCTGTGTGTCTTGCATTTATGGAGTCTGCTCCTGGTGTATCAACTAAAGTCACTCCTAGTCGAGTTAGCTCACAATCATAATAAAAATCAATAAAATCTACAAAACAGCTTTTCGACTCTTGAGCAACAAACAATGAAAATTCCTTTTCGTCTACATTTAAAACTTCCCCCAGCTTGTCCTTTACAGCAGGATAACCTATGTAAAAGGCATTAATAAAGGACTTATGTACTTCCTCAGTTGAGGTTTCCTTTATCGCAGTAGGGGCTTTTTCAAATGCTTCTTCTAAAGAACTAATAGATATTCCTAGCTGTTCAAAGGCAAATTTAACGTCCTCCAAAAGCTGTTCTTTCGTTTTTAGGCTAACATCTGCCGTGTTATGCAAATGAGTATCCGTTACAGGATGTATTTTATTAATGGTTGCCGTAGTGGGATTGGGTGATACTGGTAACACATTAGCACCCATCAGAGCATTAGAAAAACTAGATTTTCCGGCACTAAAAGCTCCAAAAAGTGCAATTGTAAATTGTTGGTTTTCTACTCGCAATGCTTTTTTCTTAATAATGGAGGCAGCTTCCTGGAAGTCAGGGAGTTCCTTTAAAATTTCTCCAATTTTATTTGCTCGGTCAATAATTTCATCAAATGCTAGGATTGAGGTCTCCTCTGTTATTTCCACTTCAGAAGCTACATCAGCTTCTGTCTCCACTTCCTCTTCCGTGGATTCTACATATTCCACAATAGAACGTTCGAACAATTGTCGTTCTTCGTTCCATTCATTAAGAAGACCAGCACTATCTTTACGAATTTGAAGCGTAGGAGCTACTAATAATTTGTTAAGATCCTCGACTCTTTTCTCAATTTCTGTCACTTTTAAAATAGCTTGATGCTTTTCTTTTAAAGTATCCGTTTTCTTATTTAGCTGGCCCTCATCAATTGACGCGTACTGTTCCACATATTTTATGTTTTCTTCTTTCCAAGTTTCAGTTTTCTTCACAAAGTATCGGCTTACTGCATCGTTTACACGATTTGCGTAATTTAATATTGCGTCACCAGTCGTACTAGCTCCATTATGCATAGTTTCTACAATAACTTCCTCCGGTAAAGAAAAGGACATATTATTAATTTCACTTGTTTTGCTGTCGTTTAATAAACCAACATCTTTTAGCATTCGCTTCATTAAGTTTTTAATATGTGCCGTAATATGAGTGGAAACAACTGTCTCAAGTAGCTCCATTGTCTCTATTAATCTATTATTTCTTTCTTGTTCTGTCTTTTTCTTGCTCGATAAGAAGCCAACTTTGAAGTTATCCTGCCTACTTTCTGCATAACTCTTTAGTTTTTCTCGAATTTCATAAGTCATGATCGAGGCATTGCTTAAGATTTCTTTTCTGTTAGATTCAAATACCTTTTTCCAGGCATCGCTTTCAGTTAGCTTTTGTTGTTTTTCAGAGACTTCATACTGCTCTAATATTTCTTCAACATTAATCCAATCCTCTTCGGTCAATAAATAGCTCAGCTCTTGTTGTAGACCCTTTTTTTCTTCCTCTAAAAAAGCTAAATGCTCGTCTTTTAATTTTTTTAGGGTAGCAGTAGCCGAAAGTAGAAAAAGTTCTTCCTTATGGAGAATTGAATCACTTACAATTTGTCTTACTTGTTCAAAATTATTATGTACCATTTCACTTTTCTTTAAGGAAGTATAGTAAATGTCCTTTGGTACTACATTCCAAGCCGCAAAAGCCGAAGCTACGGAGTCTTTATATGCCGTAAAAGAGAGCTCTTCCTCTCTATGCTTATCAATCTGGTTAACTATTAAATATATATTTTCGTTATAATGCAATAACTGTTTTGTAAATTGAAAGTTCAGTTCAGACTGAACATGGTTATAATCCATCACATAAAATACGATGTCTGCAAGATGAAGAGCTGACTCCGTGGATACTCGATGAGCGTCATCTGTAGAATCTACCCCAGGTGTATCCATGACGGTGATACCCTTTGGAAGACTTGAGGTTTTATGACCAATTTCTATTTGGGAAACCAAACTTCCATCCTTCGAATATTTTTTTACCTGCTGAATATCATATTCTCCTGAAAATTTAACAGGAGCCTGATCAACAAAGTGAACGATTGCATAGTTTTCATCCGCTTTATTAACAGTTACGATGTTAGCCGACGTAGGGATCGGACTAGTTGGTAAAAGTTGTTCATTCACAAGCGCATTAATCATGCTAGATTTACCTGCAGAAAAGTGACCAGCAAAAGCAATGGTAAATGTTTGTTTTTCTAATTTATCTGCAAAAAGCTTTGATTTTGCATATCTCTCACTATCCTTGTTTTGCTTAAAGATAGCTGCGAGCAAAGCATTATTTTGTTTTATATTCTGTAGTTCTTCTAATTGATCCATTTGAAATTTTTCCCCTTTTTATCTAATAAACAATATGTATATCATATCAGAAAATATAAAAAAAGATGACTTTATTGTCATAAAGTCATCATAGAAATAATTCTTATTTTGAATGAGGTGTTATTGAACTTAATATATGCTTTGTAACTACGCTATAAATAACAACTGTTGAGCCAATTAAAATATATAACATGACTATCTCCCTCTCAACTGAACTTGATATTCATTCTCATTTAAATAATAACATAACTATTCACAAAAGACTATAAAATATATTCTTTTTGACTAGAAATTATGCTAAAATTGATTCAACTTTACTACTTGGAGGAAAAAGATGACTCTTTCTAGGAACATACAAACTTTATTGAATGGGACGATTGAATCGATAAAAGCAGTCATTTCTTATAACCTTAGTCACACCCCCCCTTCTCTCTTATCCCAACCATATGATGTAAGAGAAATGGCGGTACTAATTGGCATTGTAGGTGATATGAAGGCAAGAATCATTATAGACGCTTCTTCTAATTATTTTTCTTCTGTTGGGGCAGCTATGTTTGGTATGCCATTAGAGGGAGAAATGCTTGAATCCTTTACAGGAGAATTAGGAAATATGATTGCCGGAAATTTATGTACGGTGGTTGCCCAACAAGGTTTAGAAATAGATATAACTCCTCCCACTGTAATTGTAGGAGAAAGTAAGCTTTACGGTTTTCATCATGCCTTTTTATTGCCTGTAGACGTTACTGACATAGGATCCATGAAGATTGTTCTGTCTGTCGATGTGGATTAATAACTATACATATATGATTTATATACGTGAACTTAATTTGTAGCTGCCCACATTAAGCTATAATCAAAAACTAGAAAATATTTAATAGGTAAACCTTATCGTAATCAGTTACATCAAATGTTAAACCTAAGGCTCGTTGTGAAAAAACAATGAGTGCTTAGGTTTTTTTGCTTATTAATAAGCATTGTTAAAGATTACGCATTTTCCAGCTTTATTTATGCAAGAATATAAATAAATAGAGCTTTATCGATGAATGAAAGCCGTTTCAATTTAATGATTGGAACGCTATACGGCGACTCCAACGGGATGAATGAGATAGATCAGCCATCACAACCACGAGCGTAAGCGATTAAGTGATGGCTTATCGCTTAAACTGAGTAAAAGCGTCCGGCTGGTGCGTATATCAATTCTACTTTCTGATTAAAAATTTATTTACATCATAGATCAACCCTACCCTTTAACATAGCCTATTTATAAAACACTCGCTTATCAGCACCCCTCAAGAAAGCTTACGGCTTGCGAAGACATCAATTTGTCTCGCAAATCCACTCACTCTATACAGCCTTTCCAATTAAAATTACCACAACTTTTCTCACAACTATTTACAATTTCACTATTACTTTCAAATTATTTCACATTATCTTCACACATTACCTTAGTATGTGTGAGAAATATCACATCAACTTTGTTTTTTTAAATTTATGATGTACGTATAGAAAAAGAAGGAAAGTTTTGGAGGTGTACATCAGATGTCCAAAAAGAAAAATAAAGAACCTGAACTAAAAGGAACGCTCATATCAGTTAGCGTTGTCGGTTTATTTATATTAGTTACTTGGTTTTTTGCATTCTATCTATTTATTGACAGATTTTAAACTATTGGAGGTTAAACGTTATGCATATTCACAAGTATGAAAAATGGTGGATAACATTTGGTGTTGGTTCACTAGTCTTATTTTTAATAATAGTAGGGTTTAGTGCCTTCCACTATGGCTCACATCCACCTAGTGCAAAAGTATATATTGATCCTGAGCGAGTAGATGAAATTGCTCCTTTCAACAATCCAGGAGTTCATAAAGTGGAAGGAAAGGATTGGGATTACGAGATAATAGTAGTAGCTTCCGCTTTTTACTATAATCCACAAGAATTTGAAGTCCCACTAGGATCGACGGTTAAATTTATTGCGACAACGAAAGACGTTATACATGGTTTTCAAATAGTAGACACAAATATTAATATGATGCTTGAACCAGGTTACGTTTCAGAATATGTTACAACTGTAGATAAAGCTGGAGAGTACTTAGTATTATGTAACGAATATTGCGGTGTAGGACACACGTCTATGACATCGAAGTTAAAGGTGGTTGAGTAACATGGCAACAATAACAGAAAAGGCCCAAAGCTTTGTGAAAGTAGACCGTCGTGATGGCAAGCTTGCAATGGCTCATATTCACGTAGCTTTTATTGCACTATTAATAGGAGGACTTTGTGGACTTTTACAAACATTAGTACGTTCTGGGCAATTCACCCTTCCCTGGGGCATTGGTTACTATCAAATATTAACTGTACATGGTGTTTTATTAGGACTTATTTTAACTACTTACTTCATCTTTGGTTTTCAAATCGCTGCTGTGAGCCGAACTGCCGGTACATTGACAAATAAACAAAGAATGTATGGTTGGATTGGTTTTTGGACAATGACAATCGGAACTACTGCTGCTGCAGTGATGGTTCTATTAAACGAAGCATCAGTGCTATACACTTTCTATGCTCCACTACAAGCGCATTGGATCTTTTATGTAGGATTGGCTCTAGTCGTAGTAGGCTCATGGATTGGCGGAGCTGGGCTTATCATGAAATATATGGAATGGCGTAAAGCAAATCCAAAGCAACCTAGCCCATTATTAACTTTTATGGTTATTGTAAATTTAACTATGTGGATTATTTGTTCACTTGGTGTAGCAGTTGAAGTGGTTTTCCAATTAATCCCTTGGTCTTTAGGCTGGGTAGATAAAATTGACATTTTACTTTCACGTACACTGTTTTGGTATTTTGGTCATCCATTAGTATACTTCTGGTTATTACCAGCTTATATGGTTTGGTATGTAATCATTCCTAAAATTATTGGTGGTAAAATCTATTCAGATGCTCTAGCAAGATTATCCTTTATGCTTTTCTTAATCTTTTCAATACCAGTTGGATTTCATCACCAATTGACAGAGCCAGGTATTGATTCTTTCTGGAAGTACTTGCAAGTTGTTTTAACAATGATGGTTGTTATTCCTTCCCTGCTAACTGCTTTCTCTATGTTTGCTACATTTGAGATCCGTGGAAGACAGCTTGGAGGAAAAGGAGTATTTGGCTGGTTTAAAAAGTTACCTTGGAAGGACGCTCGATTCCTCGTACCTTTTATCGGAATGGCTGCATTTATACCCGCTGGAGCTGGTGGAATCATCAATGCTTCTAACCAAATGAACCAAGTAGTACATAATACGATTTGGGTTACTGGTCACTTCCATCTCACTTTGGCGACAACTGTTGTTTTAACATTCTTTGGGGCTGCTTATTGGTTGATTCCCCACCTTACAGGTAGAGTATTGACGAAACAAATGAATAAGTTAGCAATTATACAAGGGATTGTGTGGGCAGTAGGTATGTCCATCATGTCAGGGGCAATGCATATCGCCGGATTAATGGGAGCCCCTCGCCGTTCTGATTTCTCAACCTATAATGATTCCGTACAGGCAACGGATTGGATTCCTTATCAAGTTGCTCAAGCAGTTGGAGGAACTATTCTTTTCATCGGTATCATATTAGTTCTATATATAGTAGCTCAGTTAGTATGGTTTGCTCCTAAAGGTGACACAGAGTTTCCTGTTGGAGAAGTTTCCGAGAATGCTGAAAAAACTCCAATGGCTCTTGAAAATTGGAAGATTTGGCTGACGATCTGTATATTCCTAATCTTGTTTGCTTATACAGTACCGGTGTTTGATATGATTCAAAATGCTCCTCCTGGTTCAAAGGGCTATAAATTCTGGTAACTATAATAATATAAAATAAAGAGGCTGGGACAAAACTAGCTTCTAATATTGGAAAAAGAGAAATTGAGCTCACTCAATTTCTCTTTTTCCTTATTTTTATGTATTTTTTATTCTTCTATCTAGTTTTTACCGTGAACTTACG
>JBEMAY010000091.1:0-9684 GCA_040274765.1 Psychrobacillus sp. | reverse complement strand
GCAAATCATCCTTTGGAGTTTCTTGTAAACACATAGTTTACCAGTCCTTTCCTTCGGTAGTTCCGCCTTGTACTATTTATATACCCTGACTAAAAATAATTAAACATCTTTTATCAATTAAATAATTGTTTCTGAAACAGGGATACATACACACAAGAAAAAAGCGTAATCCAAATTTCGGATTACGCTTCTTCTTTCCCTATACAACCGGGACTACACTCGGAAAATTTACTTTATGTTGCGTTGTAAATTGTAACTGACAATTCGTCTGTTAATGAACCAGACATTTAGGTGCACTTAAAACAAAAAACTTATCTTTCACTTGCTAAAATACACTGAATCGAAACCTAAATATATCGGTTCCCGACGAGAGTACCTTTCGTCAGTAAAGCAAATCTTCCGCCAAGGCTGTGCAAATCATCCTTTGGAGTTTCTTGTAAACACATAGTTTACCAGTCCTTTCCTTCGGTAGTTCCGCCTTGTACTATTTATATACCCTGACTAAAAATAATTAAACATCTTTTATCAATTAAATAATTGTTTCTGAAACAGGGATACATACACACAAGAAAGAAGCGTAATCCAAACTTCGGATTACGCTTCTTCTTTCCCTATACAACCGGGAATACACTCGGAAAATTCACTTTATGTTGCGTTGTAAATTGTAACTGACAATTCGTCTGTTAATGAACCAGACATTTAGGTGCACTTAAAACAAAAAACTTATCTTTCACTTGCTAAAATACACTGAATCGAAACCTAAATATATCGGTTCCCGACGAGAGTACCTTTCGTCAGTAAAGCAAATCTTCCGCCAAGGCTGTGCAAATCATCCTTTGGAGTTTCTTGTAAACACATAGTTTACCAGTCCTTTCCTTCGGTAGTTCCGCCTTGTACTATTAATATACCCCGGTAAAATATCATTAAACATCTTTATTTAAATTTTTTTAATTCAAATTGGAAGACCACTTCATCTCGCTTAAAGAAAATGCTTAAACACCGCTACTTCCTAGCTCTTGAATATTAAAGTCTGTAGAAATTAATTAAAAACAATTGTCAGAATAGTGTCTAACACAGGGACAACCTACAATTTATCCTTCTTAAACAACAATCAGTCTCCTTGAACCTTCACGCTTCCGAGGTTTAAATGTATGACTGCTCACTGCCGGTTATGTATAACAAAGGGATAGCCTTGCAGATAATTGTAGTCAATTGTCAGAATAGTGTCTGACACAGGGACGACTAAGTCCCCGATAACCTCGACACAGTTTCAGCCAACAAAAAGCACCTTTCTGTCAGTGAATCTATTTCTAAATATTCACCTTCGTTATGCAGCTTTCCACCGATTGGTCCCACACCATCTATCGTAGCTACGCCAAGGTGAGAGGGAAAGGACGCATCAGATCCTCCGCCAGTATGAGAGTCGGTTACCTTCAAGCCAAAGGAGCTCCCGACTTCCTTCACGATTTCTAGGAGTTTCTGGTTCTTATCATCCAGTTCCATTGGTGGACGGGTGATGCCGCCTTCTAGGTCGATTGTTGTTCCTGGTACATCTGGTACAGAGCAAATAGTTTCGATTTGCTTGGCAATTTCTAAGCTTTGCTCATCACTTTCGACGCGTACATCTACGTATCCAGTGGCGCTGTCTGGGATCATATTTACCGCGTCTCCACCTTCGACTATACCTACACTTACGGATATTCCTTGTTCATGGTCAGTTAAATGATTGAGCTTGATCGTTTTGTATGCAAGCTCTTCAATAGCGCTTCTGCCTTCTTCTGGTGCTACTCCCGAATGGGCAGCTCTTCCATGTACATGCAATGTATATCTGCCGCCCCCTCTTCGTGAGGACACAATCGATCCATCCTTACGGGCAGGCTCCATAACCAATGCATATTTCACTTCCTTTGAAATTTCCTCGATAAGCTCCCTAGATGTCGGGGAACCTATTTCCTCATCACTGTTTAAAATAATGATGACATTTTTCAAAGCAGCATCGTTTTTCTCATACAAATATTTCATCGCATACAATAACGTTACTTGGCTTGCCTTCATATCTGCTACTCCTGGACCAAATGCAAGGCCGTCTTTAATAGTGAACGGTCTTTCTGCTGCCGTTCCAATCGGAAATACCGTATCCATATGCGCGATTAGCAGTATTTCAGGCTTCAAGGCATCTTTATGTTTAATGACAATGTTATTGCCAAATTCCTCATTTTCTTTAATTTCAATAGAGAGGTCCAGTTGTTTATATTCATCTATTAGGATTTCTCCTATTTTATCTACACCAGTTTTACACGTTGAACCACTATCTATATTTACTAGCTTTTCTATGAGCTCAAGCATCGGCTCAAGGTCTCTCCTCAGATAGTCCATCACGCATCTACCTTCACTTTCTCTTCATTGATAATTCCTTTACCATTTTCAAGCGGGAAATGACAAGCTACAAATTGACCTGACGCTTTTTCCTCAAATACTGGCTCCGTTTTACTGCATATATCCTGAGCGTAAGGACATCTTGTATGGAAATTGCAGCCAGGTGGTGGATTTGCCGGACTCGGGATGTCGCCTTCTAGAAGCTTTCTTCCCTCGATGTTTCGTTGAGTGGGATCGGGAACTGGCACAGCGGACAATAAACCCTCTGTATATGGATGCATAGGATGTAAAAACAACTTTTCCTTTGTCGTCAGCTCCACTATTTTACCAAGATACATCACGGCAATTCTGTCACTGATATGCTTTACTGCCGGCAATCCATGTCCTATAAAAATAAAAGTCAGATTGAGTTCCTTTTGTAATTTAGCCAGTAAGTTTAAAATTTGGGACTGAATCGATACATCTAACGCCGAAACTGGCTCATCACATATGATAAGCTTGGGATTTAAGGAAATAGCACGAGCAATTCCAATTCGTTGTCTTTGCCCTCCACTAAATTCATGTGGATATCGATTGACATAAGCTCGATTTAACCCAACTAGGTCCATCAGCTCCATCACTCGTTCCGTGAGCTCTTTTTTATGGAGAGATTTATGAGTTCTTAAAGGCTCAGCTATCAAATCGAACACGCGCATACGTGGATTCAGGGATGAGAAAGGGTCTTGAAATACCATTTGGATATCGGCTCGTTTCTTTCTTAACACCTCTCCCTTAAGCTTAGTCAAATCTTCTCCTTCAAATAAAATCTCACCTTCCGTTGCATCCAGCAGCTGACCTATCAGATTCCCAGTAGTCGACTTCCCACATCCGGATTCCCCAACTATCCCTAGCGTTTCTCCCTCGTCCACATAAAAGTCTAAGCCGTCGACTGCATAAAGAAACTGTTTTTTTCTTTTTAAGAAACCTTCCGATATATCAAAAGCTTTTTTCAATCCTTTAACTTCAAGCAAATGATTTTGTTTCATACAAATCAACCACCTTTTCTTCATGGAGCCAGCATCTGACCTTGTGATTTGTCAGAATTTCTTCAAGTTTTGGTTGAGCTTCCGCACATTTTTGCATAGCATATGGACAGCGATCCATAAAACGACAACCAGTTGGATAATGTAACGGATTTGGAACTGTACCCGGTATAGAGGTTAGTTCATCCTTTAATTCATGGATTTTAGGAGTACTATCCATCAGCCCTTTTGTATACGGGTGCTTAGGTTCTCTAAATAATGTGAAGACATCCGTCTCTTCCACAACCTGACCTGCATACATGACTACTACACGATCTGCCATTTCAGCTACTACGCCCAAATCATGGGTGATTAACAATATAGATGTATCAAACTCCGTGATTAAGCCCTTCATCAATTTAAGAATTTGAGCTTGAATCGTTACATCTAGAGCAGTAGTCGGTTCATCCGCAATCAGCAATTCCGGATTGCAGGAAAGTGCCATCGCAATCATGACACGCTGTCTCATACCTCCACTTAATGAATGTGGGAAGGAATCAATGACCTTCTCTGCTCTTGGTATTCCTACCTTTTTCAGCATTTCAATACTAAGCTTTCGTGCTTCCTTCTTATTCTTCTTTTGATGTAGCATAATAGATTCTGCCATTTGATTTCCTATTGTGAAAACAGGGTTCAAGGAAGTAAGAGGCTCTTGGAAAATCATCGCAATTTCATTTCCACGAAGGCTGCGCATCTCTTTCATCGAGATAGGAACAATGTCTCTTCCTTTAAACAAAATTTGTCCATCTTGAATTCTCCCTGGTGATTCGATTAACCGCATAATGGATAGGGAGGTTACGCTTTTCCCTGATCCTGATTCACCTACTATTGCTACTGTCTCGCCTTTATTTATCCTGATAGAAACGTCATCGACTGAGGGAACAATCCCATTTTCAGTATGGAAATAAGTTTTGAGTTTTTTTACATTCAGTACTTCCTCCGCCATTGGGATTCCTCCTTTAGATTACTTTTTGATAGAGCGTGGATCAAGAACATCTCTTAACCAATCACCCAAGAATATGATTCCAAGTACTGTTATCGTAATGGCTAGACCCGGAAAAGTTGCCAGCCACCAGCTAGTCGCTAAATAATCTCTTCCATCACTCAAAATAGATCCCCATGAAACAGTTGGTGGTTGAACGCCAAGTCCCAAAAAGCTGAGTGACGCTTCTAGAATGATCGTTGTTGCCACACTTAACGTGGAAATGACGATAAAAGAGGAAATAACATTTGGCAATAAATGACGAGTAATTATCTTATGGTTTTTCACTCCAATGGAACGAGCAGCTCTTACGAAATCACGTTCCTTTATAGTTAACACCTCGCCGCGAACAAGCCGTGCGTAGTTTACCCAGTTCGTCGCTCCGAGAACGAAGATAAGCGTTATCACACTAGGGCCAAAAACACTAAGGATTACTAGTGCAAAAAGAATCGTCGGGATTGCCAAAAAGGAATCTACAAGTCGCATCAATACATTGTCGATAAAACCGCCGTAATACCCTGCGATCAAACCGATCGTTACACCGATAATTCCGGCAACGACTACAGATGTAATACCGACTAATAAGGAAATTTGGGAGCCATAAATAATCCGACTAAGAATATCTCGGCCAAGATTATCCGTTCCCAATAGATTTGCAGTACTACCACCCTCCATCCAGAAAGGAGGCTTTAGCATATTAGCTGCATTAATGGCAGCTGGATCATGTGGTGCTAGTAATGGCGCAAGAATGGACACGATACCAACAAATAATACGATAAAGAATCCTACTGTACCTGTCTTACTTCTAAGTAATAATCTACTCCACCTTTTAAAAGAAGAGGGTTTGTTTTGTGAAATGCTTACTGTCTGTGATTGGGTCAACTTAACTTCCCCCTAGCTATATTTAATCCGTGGATCTAATAGTCGGTAAAGAATATCTGCTACTAGATTCATAAGAATTACGAGTAGTGCGATAACAAAAACACTAGCTTGAACAATTGCCATATCCCGTGTATTTACGGCCTGTATTAATAGTTGGCCTAAACCTGGCCATGAGAAGACAGTTTCCGTTATTAATGCGCCACCTACCACAGTAGAGGTTTGTAGTGCAGTAATGGTGATAACCGGAATAAGAGAGTTTCGGAAGGCATGCTTGTAAACTACGATTCTATCCTTTAGCCCTTTACTCTTTGCTGTCCGAACATAATCCTGGTTTAAGGTTTCAATCATGCTAGACCGGATGAGTCTCGTCATTTCCGCTGCAATCCCAGTAGCAAGAGTGATGGCAGGGAGTACCAAGTGCATAAGCGTCCCTCTCCCTGAAACCGGGAAAAAGCTTAACGTAACGGAAAATAATAAAACTAGCATGATCCCTAGCCAAAAGTTAGGCATCGCTTTTCCTAATACTGCTGCTCCTGTCGCCACTAAGTCTAGACTAGAGTTTTGTTTGGTAGCAGACCAAATACCAAGTGGGATGGAAACTACAATTGCTATTAAAAGTGCAGCAATTCCTAGTTCAAGTGTTGCGGGGAGACGCTCTAAAACGATGGACATCGCATCCTGACCGTAACGATACGATTCTCCAAAGTCACCTTGTACAAGGTTCATAATGTATGTAGTGTATTGAACGATAAAGGATTCATTTAAGCCTAAGGATTCTCTTAATAGCTCCACGTCTTCCTGAGAGGCGTCATCAGGCAGCATTAACGCCACCGGATCTCCTGCGATAAAGACTAGTGAAAAGACAATAAATGAAATGATTAATAATACGGGTATTATTTGTAGTATTCGCCTAACGAAGTAATTGTTCATCAATTGTCACCTCACACATATTTTGAAATGATTTGTAGACTGAATTAATTTCATAATCCTGTTCCTCTAAGATATCTTTTTAAAATAGGCTATGTTAAAGGATATGGTTAATTGATTTATGATGCAAAGAACTCTTAGATCAGAGAGTAGAATTGATTTCCGCCCCAGCCGGACGCTTTCCTCAGGGTGAGCGATAAGCCATCACCCATCGCATACGCGCGTGGTTGTGATGTCTTATCTGTCTCACTCATCCCGTAGGAGTCGCCGTCTGGTGCTCCAATCAATAAATGGGAACAGCTTTAGCATCGATAAAGTGCTAACAATTTACTCGCATAAACAAACTGTCACACCAACCCCAATTTCATAATCTACTTATGTTCTTAATAGCCATTTGAAAGTTCTTTTGCTTATGTTTACAGTCACTATAAAAAAGAATTGTGAGTAAAAATTAACCAATAACTTTAACAAAGCTTTAAAATAAGAAAGTAGAATGGATTTCCGCTTCAGGTGGACGCTTTCCGTGGGGTGAGCGATAAGCCATCACCCATCGTGCTAGAGTCTCCACCTTCCACTTCAACCATTTTGAAATTGACTAACCTACTCAATTTTCTACCTATATAGTAAAGGAAGGAAGAGCAAGCTCTCCCTACCGATCACCATATTTATTTTTTATTAATAGAATCGACGTAAATGATTTCGTCCATTGTAGGTGTATAATCAATTGCATCACTTACCCCTACGTTAATAGATTCTTGGTGTAATACGATATGAGCAGTGTCTTCAGCTAATAAATGCTGTGCTTTAATATATTGTTCAGCTCTTTCTTCTGGATCCATATTTTGAGCAGCTGCTGCTAATAGTTCTTCTACCTCTTCGTTATGATAATCAATTTGACCTTTGAATCTCTCATAGTTATACCAATCTAATGCGTTGGCAGCGTCAAACATAGAGTTACCTAGAGCTAGTAAATAAGCATCCTTATTTTTGCCTGAATTACGAAGTTCAACGAAATTACTCCACTCCATGAATTCTACGTTTGCTTTTACCCCAATTGCACTCCACATTCCCGCAACCATCTCTGCTATTTCAGCATCCTGTAAATAACGCCCTTTTGGAGAGTGGAATGTCATTTCAAAACCATCTGGATAGCCTGCTTCTGCCAATAATTTCTTTGCTTCTTCTACGTCATAGTTATATGTGTCGTAAAGATCTTCCGCGAAACCAAAGTTACCTGGAGCGACACGTGTAATCGTTGGAATTCCTGCTCCGTTTAATAGGTTATCCGTGATTGCCTTGTTATCAATAGCCAAGTCCAATGCTTTTCTCACTCTAGGATCAGAGGTTGGGTATCCTTCAGTTGAACGTACAAAGATCATCATTGTTCGGTTAGAGGTACCTTGAGATAAATGAGTTCCATCATTGTCTTCAATACGCTTCCACTCACTTGGTGGCATGTTAGTGGCAATATCAACTCCACCTGTTAGTAGTTCAGAAACACGTGTAGAGTTTTCTGGGATGACACGGAATACTACTTCGTCCCATTCTTCATTTTTACCGTCAAAATAATCATCATAGACTTCTAGCACGATGCGATCGTCACGTACCCATTTCGAAAACTTGAATGGTCCTGTCCCAACTGGATTTTCCAAGAAGTGATCCATTCCGTTTTCTTCAATATATTCAGATGGAAGGATACTAGAAGCAATCCTTGAAATTCTATTTAATAGAGCCGGGTCTGGCTCATTTGTAATAATGCGTAATGTAAGTTCATCAACCACTTGTACCTCTTTAATAGAGTTATAGTTAATGTGGTCAAGCAATGTAGCATCATGCGCAACACGTTCAAGTGAGAATTTAACATCCTCTGAATCTAATGCCTCGCCGTTATGGAACTTAACTCCTTCTTTTAATTTCACTTCCCACGTCTTATCGTCAATTTTTTCATAACCCTCTGCTAAGTCTGGTAAAATCTCACCAGTCTCATTATCACGCTTAAAAAGATAGTTAAACATATTAACGTGAATTGCCTCTGTCGAAGTATTAACATGGTTATGAACATCAAATGTTACCATGTCCGTCCCCATTGCAATCGTCAATGTCCTGTCGTCCTCTTTTTTAGTTGTAGAAGTAGAAGAATCCTCTCCACTACAAGCTACCAGCAATCCTACTGTCAAAAGTACAGAACTTGCTAATCCTACCCATTTCTTCATAGTCATTCCCCTTTATATATATATTTATAAAACTCATACTTCTGTTATGGAAGGATTCTCTATGTAATCAAGAGCGAATTGGGCCAGTAAAGCTGAGCCATACGGCAACGCATCTTCATCAATATCGAATTTCGGATGGTGATTGGGATAGATACAATCCTTCGTTTCATTGTAAGTGCCTAATCTAAAGAAAATCCCTGGCACCTTTTCAGCATAGTAGGCAAAATCTTCTCCTCCCATGCTCGGATTTATAATCGATAATGTATCGGCTCCCAATATTTTTTCAGCGACTGAATCTAATAATGGAATTAATCTATTATCATTTTTCACGGAAGGATAGCCAAATTGATAATCGAACTTATAACTAGCCCCCATCCCTTCGCAGACGCCTTTAATATACTGCTCCATTCTTTTGGAAATGATCTCTCGCAGTGTAGGATCTAACACTCTAACCGTCCCTTCAAGTCTCACGGAAGGTGCGATGACGTTTCGCTTAAAGCCACCTTCAATTTTTCCTATTGTTAAAACTGCTGGCTTTAAAGGGTCAACCGATCGGCTCACAATTTGTTGTAAGGAAGAGATCACTTCTGCTGCCACGGTTATAGAGTCAATAGACATATGTGGATGAGCTGCATGTCCCCCTTCTCCAATCACTTCAATATCGAAGGAATCGGCACATGCCATTGCTACGTCTTTCGCAACTGTAATAAACCCAGTCTCGGCTGTGGGATGTACATGTATGCCTGCAATAACATCTACATCGGGATTTTGAAGTACCCCTTCTTGAACCATATGTAAGGCCCCAGCTAACCCTTCCTCTGCTGGTTGAAAAATGAGTTTAATATTTCCTTTTATCGGTCTGTGCTTGCTTAGTATTTTAGCTGCTCCAAGCAACATCGAAGTATGAGCATCATGTCCGCATAAATGTGCAACACCAGGAACAGACGATGCGTAGGAAACAGATTTCTCATCTTGTATCGGTAGTGCATCCATATCTGCTCTTAATGCAACGGTCGGGCCAGGTTCAGTACCTCTTAAAAGAGCCACTATCCCAGTTTTCGCAACCGGTGCTTGAATCTCAAAACCAAGGTCCTTTAAGTTTTCTAAAACAAACTTGGAAGTTTCATATTCTTCAAATGATAATTCCGGATTCATGTGAAGATGTCTGCGCCACTGTATTAAATTATCCTTTAGGTCTAAAGCTTCCTTCAGTATGACGTTCCCTTCTACTACTGTTTCTTTC
>JBEMAY010000090.1:0-9838 GCA_040274765.1 Psychrobacillus sp. | reverse complement strand
CTGTTTTTCTTTATGCGACGGAGATCATGTCCCCCCTCTTCATGTTGATTGACATAAACTAATCCGTAACGTTTTTGGAAGCCGTTTAGCCAACTTAACAAATCTGTGAAGGACCAAATACAATAACCTAAAACATCGGCGCCATCGGAAACTGCCTCCTGGATAGCAATGATATGAGAACGCAAATATTCAATTCGATAATCATCTTGAATCACTTCTTCCGCTTCTACCTTATCGTATTCTCCTAACCCATTTTCACTTATCAAAATAGGGAGACCATAACGATTAGTCATTCTACGTAGAGCAATTCTTAAGCCTTCCGGATCGATATTCCAATCCCAGTTAGTGCGTTCTAAGCTTGGATTTGCAATTGTTTTATATAACCCTGGTATGCCAGTATCTTTTGATGTCCCTTTTTGACCGGTAGTATTCATTTCTGATGAACCAGTACCGCCTTCTAAAGGATTCTCTTCAAAAGTTGTTGTCTGATAATAATTTAAACCTATAAAGTCTGGCTTACCTTCTTTTAATAACTCAAGATCGCCTTCTTCAATAGTGGGAGTGAGCCCTTTTTTCTTTAAGTAATTCCATGCTACCTCTGGATACCTACCCCATATATATGTATCCATCCACCAATGACTATTTAGCTCCTCGGCATTTTCAGCAGCTATAATATCCTTTGGGCTAGACGTCGCGGGATAAGCAGGTGAGTAGGCAAAGCTTGGACCGATTTTCCCATTGGGAACATATTTATGGAATTCCTTGATTACACTAGCATTTGCTAAGTTTGCATGGTGATTAACTTGATAAAATAGTTTTTCATCTTTCATACCTGGTGGATGTGTCCCCATTTGGTATCCGTGACTTGTAAATATATTTTGCTCATTTAGGCTAACCCAATATTTCACTCGGTCACCAAATTGCTTAAATAATTCTACACTGTAATTCGTAAAGTCCTCAATAATTCTCCTAGACTCCCAGCCTCCGTATTCATCCTGAAGGGCCTGTGGCAAATCCCAATGATATAATGTCAAAATTGGCTCAATGTTATTTACCTTTAATTCATTAATTAATTGATCATAAAAATGTAAGCCTTTTTCATTTATTTCTCCTCTTCCATTAGGGAAAATACGTGTCCAGGCAACAGAAAAGCGATAGGTTTTCATTCCCATTTCTGCCATCAAGCGAATATCTTCCTTATAACGATGGTAGTGATCTACTGCCACATCACCGTTTGTTCCTTTAAATGTTTTACCAGGTATACGAACAAACATATCCCAGTTTGAAACACCTTTTCCATCCACATTCCAAGCACCCTCCACTTGGTAGGCTGCAGATGCTGCTCCCCATAGGAAATCCTTTGGAAACGGTTTAAGCGTTTGATGTATCATCGTTTTCACCCTCCTAGCTTTTCTCCATGCATCGACTCTCTCTGTATGAAATGATACAAAGCTCCGATTAAATTAGAATCATTACCAAACTGACATCTTTCTACTTGAATAGTTAAACTATCCTTATCATGTTTCATTTGATTTAAGGTTTCATTGATTTGTTCAATGAAGCCCTCTCGTGAGCTGATGGCTCCACCAATCAAGATTTTCTCTGGGTCTATCACATACTGTAAATTATAAATCCCAACTGCTAATCGCTTCACAAATTTTTCTATTTCATCTCGTACCTCTTTGTTACCGCCTTCCGCCATTTCATATACTTTTTCACCAGTAAGTGCATTCGGTTCCATTCCTTCGCGTATTGCCACTTGGTTAATCAATCCACCGGTTGCAGCTAAAGTACTCCACGTTTTCCCAATTGAATCCTCTAAATAGTCCTCCATGATCATATAACCAAATTCTCCAGCAAAACGATTCTTGCCATGTCGAATTTTTTTATCAAGAACTAATGCTCCTCCGATACCGGTCCCAATCACGATACATAGGTAATCCTTTATTTCCTTTGCAGCACCGATCCATCCTTCTGCTAACCCCGCGCAATTAGCGTCATTTTCAATTTCTACCCTTATATGTGTACGGTCCTGTAGAAGTTCCTTTAGGCTCGGTCCGTGGATATATGGAAGTGCTGTGACTCCCCCTATATGTCCCGTTTCTACATTCACTGCACCAGGTACACTTATAGCTATTCCCTTTAGTTCGTATTGTGTTTGGAAATCCTTTACGATAGATTCCACCGTATCCACAAACAGCTTAAGACTAGCTTCAGGAGTAGGAGCAAATGACTTTTCAATAAATTCTCCTAAATCATTCATAAGGGCATACTTGATAGAAGAACCTCCAACATCAAAAACAGCATAGTAATTCACTAAATTACCTCCTATCAACCCTGTTCGTTCCGCACGACTCCCTTATCATTAACTCGGAGTCTATCAACACCGGCTTTAATTGTGTCTCTCCATTTATCAAATCATTCAACATATAAGCAGATAGCTTCCCGAATTTTTCTTTATCCTGCTTTACTGTCGTCAGTTTAGGCTCACTATAGCGACAAGCCACAATGTCATCACAACCGACAATTTGAATATCTTGCGGTACACTTAGCCCCTCTTCCTTTATCGCTCTTAGAGCACCTAAAGCCATTAGGTCAGATGTAGCAAAGACAGCTTCAGGACGCTCTTTACATTGAAGTATTTTTTTCATCGCCTCATATCCGCTTTCTTCATGAAAATCACCATACTCAATCCACTCTTCGCGTATTTCAAGACCAAATTGATGCATAGCTTCATAGAAACCCTGTTTCCGATAACGAGAAATGGCTGAATCCCATTTCCCCCCTATATAACCAATATTTCTAACGGCGTGTAGATAAAAAAATTCTACTACTTTTCTAGACAAATCCACGTTATCTGTCATGATGTAGCTAGATTTAGGACCTTTTAACTCAATATCTATACCGATACATGGAATCCCTTCCTTGGCCACTTCATAAATAGCCTCTTCTACTTCCTCACCGGCAATTACGATGCATCCATCCACTTGAAAGTGTCGACAACGTGCTAAATAGCTGCCCTGCCCCATTTGAAAGCGTTCATTAGAAAACATGATAATATCATAGCCTAGTAGACCAATATTCTTTTTGAATGCTGAAATAACCTCATTAAAATAAGGATGTGTCATTTCTACATTGATCTTTCCAGCATAGATTAGCCCGATCAGATTAGACCTTTTGGTTGCAAGAGTTCTTGCAGAAAAATTAGGCTCATAACCTTTTTGGTTAATGACATCCATTACTTGCTTCTTTGTTTTTTCACTAATGCCTTCATAGTTATTGATGACCTTTGAAACAGTGCCTTGGGAGACACCGGCCATTTGTGCGATATCTTTAATAGTTAAATTCATTTCTTATCCCTTCCATTACACATCACTTTATTTCACAGAGCCTTCTGTAATACTTGATATAAATAAGCGGTTAAACAATAGGAAAACAATCAAGAGTGGTACAGTTGCCCAGAAAACACCAGATAAGATCATACCAAAGTCTGCATTTTGTGTATTACTTAATTGGGCTAAAGCAACTTGAATCGTATACATCTCCGGATCTCTTAAAACGGTAAATTGCCATAAAAATTCGCCCCATGCAGCCGAAAAGACAATAATCCCTAATGTTGCAAATGCGGGAAGTATAATGGGAAGCACAATACTTCGATAAATTTTAAAGTTAGAACACCCGTCTAATTTCGCTGCTTCAATTAGCTCATCCGGTACCGATTGACTAATATATTGTCTCATCAGGAAGATCCCTAACGGATTAAGGAAGAACAACACCATTACACCTGGTAACGTATCAAGTAGTCCTGCCTTAGAAATCAAGAAATATTGCGGGATTAACCCTAATTGTGGCGGTATTATCATCGTTAGGAGGATAGCTGTAAAAAGTATATTTTTACCGCGAAACTTAAACTTCGCAAAGGCAAAGCCAGCCAATGAACTGATAAATAAAACAACAACGGTAACAATAGAACAAATTATTAATGAGTTCCACATCGCTTGAAAGAAATCTATTTTATCTAAGACTTTATTAAAATTCTCTATTAATAAGCTCCCGGGTGTAATCGTTGGCGGAATGGAATTGTATGCTGAGCTAGGACTTGTTGCCATTACAAACATCCAGTAAAACGGAAACAATGAAAGGAGTGAGGCAATGGATAAAAGCACATAAGAAAGGATTTTACTAAAGGACGGTTTTCTTCCCATTTCCGATTTATTCACTAGTTTCCACCTCTTTTCTTTTTACCAATACCTGAGGTTAGTAATGTATTGATCGTAGCAAATACAGTTATTAATACTAGTAAGATGATTGCTGTAGCAGATGCTGTTCCGAAAGATTGGAGTTTAAAAGCATCCCGATATAAATACATCACTATAGTCATCGCTTCATCTCTAGTAAAAGCACCAGTTCCTAAAAAGATCGTCGGTTCAGAAAATAACTGCAGAGCACCTACAGTTGATGTGAAGACAGTTAATATGATGAATGGCTTCAGCATTGGAATGGTAATGTATATAAGCTGCTGAAATTTATTGGCTCCATCGATTGTAGCTGCTTCGTACAAATGACTTGGAATACTTTGAATACCGGCGAGATAAATTATGGTGTTATATCCTACCCATCTCCAAAATACCATAATCGAAATGGCAATTTTTGTTCCCCATTCAGAGCTGCTCCAGCTCACGGGATCAAGTCCTGCCAAGCTCAATACATAATTGGCTAGAGATGATTCATGATCGCTAAACAATACACTGAAAATAAGAGCAACAGCTACCATAGAAGTAATATACGGCATAAAAATCGTTACCCTAAAGAAATTCTTAAATCTGAGAAAGGCAAGATTCAATAAATAAGCAAATATAATTCCGAATACCAATTGTGGGGCGGTACCCATAATTCCCATGACAATTGTATTGTAGACGGATTTCCAAAAAAGTGGATCAGTTAAGACTATTTTAAAATTATCTAAACCAACAAAGGTCATAGGGCTTAATCCGTTCCATTTTTGAAACCCTAAATAAATACTAAATAATGCTGGATATAACCCAATAATAGCAAAAATAATAAAGAAAGGTGCAATATATAAATAACCTGAAGCCATATCTTTTTTTGCTTCGGACATGTACCTTTTGTTTCTTACCTTTTCCTTATTACTTACAGCACTCATATACTCACCTCATGTCCTATGAAAGGTGGAATGGAAGCTCATTCAACTCCACATCCACCTTCAAATCTAGTAATCTTTTTACTTAGCGATTCATTAAATCCTTTGCACGCTTAACTGCTGCATCCCATTCCTTTTCTGGATCTGCCCCTTTAGCTTGAACGTCCTTCAAGGCATTCAGGACTTCCTGATATACCGGGAAGTATTTTTCACCTTTATACACTGCTCCATTGATGTCTTGAGCAGCTTGAGCAAATACCGGAGCTGTCGATTGTCCACCAAAGAACTCATCTTCATTGTTTTTGAAGGAATCCATCTCGTAAACAGACGGAGCAGATGGGAATAATCCTTTTGATTGGAATGACTTTATTTGATTGTCAGGAGAGATTAACCACTGAGCAAATTCATAAGCCTCGTCTGCATGTTTAGTTTCTTTTGGGATGGAGATAAACGAACCGCCCCAGTTTGCTGCAAACTCAGTTGGCAATGTTGCTACTCTCCATTTACCTACTGCTTCTGGTGCATTGCCTTCCATCCAACCTTTTAACCAGCCCGCTCCTAGTTCAGCTGCAAATTCACCCTTATTAACTGCATTGGCCCATTCCGGTGACCACATTTCGAATTTTCCGACAATACCAAGCTCATTAAGCTTTACAGCATAATCGTATGCCTCTTTAACCGTATTTCCTTCTTGCTCTATTAATAATTCTCCCTCAGGGTTTAGGAACGTTTCTTGTGCTGCATCTAAATAGGCTCTGAATGCCATTTCAATACTATCGATGAATGGTTTTCCAGTTTTATCCTTGACCTGTATACCAGCTTCTTCAAAAGCTTTGGGAGAACTGATAAGTTTAGCTACTTCTTCAGGATCTGTTGGTAAACCAGCCTCTTCAAAGACATCTGTACGATAGTATAAAGCTTTTGGACCAATATCCGTTGGTAACCCGATTAAGAAATCCCCGGCATTATTTTCTCCCGTACTCCATTTCCAATCTAAGTATTGGTCTTGAATATCTTTTGCACCGAGATCATAAAGGTTTTCAAACTGGTCTTGTGCTGCTTTAAAACGATCTAATTGATCAATCTCTAGCATCGTAATATCTGGAGCTCCGCTTCCTGCCGATAATGCAGTAAATAATGCATCATGGTGCTCTGCAGTTTCAGCAGCTCTTACTTTAACTTTCACATTAGGATTTTCCTCTTCATATGCCTTCGCTAAGTCTTCATAGTTAGTAGCACCAAAAGTCCAAAAGTTTAATGTTACCTGGTCTTGAGAGCCTCCGCTTTTTCCACCTTCAGACGATTCCTTTTCAGAACAAGCTGCCAATGATAGTGCAAGAACAGCCGACAAGCCTAAAGCACCTATTTTTTTAAAACTTCTCAAATTGATTCCCCCTAATTTTTTTAGTCAATGTGTCTTACAGGTTGTAATCCTTCAACAAAAATAATGAAAGTTATTATTTTTGTATCATGCACCTCCCATATTGTCCTCATCATAAAAACTAAGCACTTGATACATTAAGGAAACCGGTTTCTAAATAATATAAAAAAAAGCAATAATTAGAATGTGAAACCGCTTTCAAATAGAATTATAATCTTAGATTAATAGAAAATCAAGAATTTTCTTACAAATTAACGAAAACGCTTTCCAAAACTCCATTACTAAAATAATGACAGCTCGTTTAATAAACGAAACTACTCTGACTTCACATTTAATTAGTATGCTTTACCTCTCACTCTTATGATAAGACTCCTATGCTACTGCTTAGGCTTTCAGTTCGCTGTTCGACCAGGAAATGCCGCCTCCACTTCAAACAACAACAGTGAGTTTTTATGAGAAATCAGTTACCTTACAAAAAAAGTAAAGAGGTGAAATCAAGTTTCTGATTTCACCTCCTTTTATTTAATGACTGGCTCTATTCCAGCCTCCTTATTAATCTCCTCCACCACAGCTTGAGCAGGAACTATCTGAAGAGCAAGAGCTACAGGAGCTTGCCGAGCCGCAACTTGTGTTATTCGATAAATTGTCGCTGTTGCTTATTTTCATGTAACTTGAAAAATCATTATAATGGAAATATGAAACCGACAAGAAAGGAAGGAGCATTGCGTTGAAGTTTTGATGAGCTTTTCCTTGTTTCAATTTTTCATGTATAATCTTTTTTTCGTAATCTCTTACTCCATGCACGGTATTTTTCATCGAAGTAATAAGCGCAAGTACAGTCTTCATATATTTCGAATCGCGTTTAAAGTAAATATCGATTAATTCATTTTCTGGTAATTTTTTAAAATCATCCATTACAGCTGGATGGACGGGATTTTTAAAAAAACCTTTATACAGAAGTATATTCTCACGTCTTAAAAAAAATAGCTCTGCATACACCCAATCAAAAAAACCACGTAAATCTGGATCGGGTTCTATCTTTATATTTGGACTATGATGCAGCTTTGCACCTAAATAATTTATTGAAAAATTATCATACTCACGGGTAAACATAAGCATCTCATGCCATAATTCATCCACTTTTTCACTAAACATTGGCGACTCCCGTAACAGAGCAGTCATAATAAAATAACGTTTTAAATCTAGGAGACGCCACTCATATTCATTTTCTTTTAATCTATTATTTTTCCTTACCCTCACTTCTACATTTTCCATAAAACTGCTATTAAGCGTTTGCTCCAGGGTATCATTTAGCTTTTTTAATCCTTTAATTTGCTTTAATTCTAATGTTTTTGGAGTAATACCAAATTTATATGAGGTTTTGTTGCGTTGGAACAATATAATCCAAATAAAACCTATAAACAGCAATACGATCCATCCCATAAAATTCCCCCAGCCTTAGTTGTAGCTTTTAGTAACAGAAATCCCTCGTATTCTCATAAACTATTAATTATTGCGATTTTTTTCTCCCCACTCACATAGCTGTTCCAAAATAGGTAATAAAGTATCTGCTTTAGGTGTAAGACTATACTCTACTCTTGGAGGTATTTGTGGGTACTCTTTCCGTTTAACGATACCATCTGCTTCTAGCTCTTTAAGATGTGAGCTCAATGTTTTAAAGGTGATAGCACCTATTTGTCTTTTCATATCATTAAAGCGAACTGGTTGATTTTCAGCTAACAGATAAAGAATTAGCATTTTCCATTTTCCACCTACTACCGACAAGGTGTAACCAAAAGATGTCTCTTGAATATTCCCTTTCTCTTTATATTCCTCCATACTCATTTGACACTATCCTTTCTGATAGTAACTACCAAGAATGTGCGTACTATTTTTTTCTTTTTATTCATTTTATACTTACTTTACTTTGAAATAAAGGAGAGAAAATAATGAATAATATAAAAACATACAATCATAATCTCTGGGATCACGGGATTACACAAGGTTATAGCGTTAACAATACCATATACATTTCAGGACAATTTTCACACAATCAAGAGGGCGTATTCGTTGGAGAGGAAGATATTGAGGTGCAGACCCGTCAGACACTTGAAAATCTAGACCTCGTTCTTCAGGGGTTTGGTGTAACAAAATCTAATCTCGCTTATGTGGAGCTCTATCTAACAAATCCTCAATCACATTTTACTCAAGTCATAGAAATGTTCAAAGAATATATCGGAGAACATCGCCCAGCCGGCAGTTGTATTGGCGTGACTTACTTGGCTTTTTCTGAGCAACTAATTGAGATCAGTGCTATCGCACACACCGATTAAGTAGAATTTTGTATACAATAGCCAAAATCTCTTATCTGGAAAACTAGATATGTATTATTCCTACGCTAATTAAAGAAAATAAAATAATGCGAATATCAGTTTTAACGATAGAACCTCAACCATTTATCTCCATTAATTCACTATGATATACTGTATTTATTTCATAGAAAAGGAGATATGAGATGTTAAAAACTAAAAATATATACATTCGTCCGTTTATAGATTCAGATGCGGAAGAACTACTTGATATAGAAATCAGGAATCGTGCATTTTTACAAAACTATTCCGTGGCTCTTCCAGAAAACTACTGGACCATAGAAACTCAAAAGGAATTAATAGAAAAATGGGCACAAAATGCGAAAAAGGATTCCGGATATGTGTTTGGAATTTTTAAAGTAGAGGGCGACGTATTAATAGGAACTATCTCATTATTTCAAGTAGTCCGCGGACCTCGTCAAAGCGCCCTTTTAGGCTATTCCTTGGATCAAGCGCATAATGGCAAAGGATATACCACTGAAGCTGCTGCTCTCGTTATTAAATATGCTTTTGAGACTCTCAATTTACACAGAATAGAAGCCGGAGTCATGCCAAATAATACAGGCTCCATTCGAGTTTTAGAAAAAGTAGGTTTTCACAATGAGGGATTGGCAAAAAAAAGTGTAGAAATTAACGGACAGTGGGAAGACCATGAAATGTTTGCCATATTAAACCCTAAGCACTAACTTCCCTTATGTGAAGCTTGTTCACCTAAAGCCGTTTCTCTTCTTCGGAAATGAACCATCCTTAACCGCTCGATTCACCCTGAAAAACATACAACCCCGAATTGGTTTACTTTTAATAGCAGCCACTATTCGGGGTTAGTTCAAATGAATCAATCGTTATTTAAATTCTTTAATGAATGAAAGCATTCTTTACTATATTTTTTCTTCGAAGAGAAAATGCTAAGGAAATAGCAGAGACAAC
>JBEMAY010000089.1:0-9991 GCA_040274765.1 Psychrobacillus sp. | reverse complement strand
GCGAAGTTCGGCCGGGCAGCGCTGAACGAGTACGCCTCGATGACCCCGCTGCTGGTGGCGGGCCTGTGCTACCTGATCATCACGATTCCGCTGTCGCGCCTGTCCGACCTGCTGGAGCGCAAGTACGGCGGCGGCGCCCGCACCAAGGGAGGGGCCACGGCATGAGCGATGTGGTGATCGAGATCTCGGGGCTACACATTTTTAACAATTTGCTTCCGTCATAAAGCTTTAACTGACGTTTTGTAACTGACACATCGATCCAAATGGTCAAAAAATCAACTCCCATTCTATTATCATCCATTATATGAGTGAATCCACGAGATGGATAATCGGAAATAGATGGTAAGGTCTTTGAGCTTTGAGAAAAATGTAAAAGGGAGGAAGAGGCTGCTCCCCTGTTATACACAATTTTTATTTTATCTATGATGGAAACAAAGCTTAAGACGTATGATTGTTTTTTAAATAATTTTGCATCCATTCAATATCCCTACTAAAGACCCGATCCTCCGTAATAGAGGGTATGAATCCACGAATTTCTTTCCATTTTTTCAAGAGTTTTGGAGCCATCAGCAATTCATTGCGATATTCTACTCCTTGTACTGCACAAATTGCCTCGATAGCGATTACTCCGCGAGCATTTTGAATTATTTGATAAGCGTGTCTAGCACCAATGGTACCCATGCTTACATGGTCCTCTTGATTCCCAGAGGACGGGATGGAGTCAACAGAAGCTGGATGAGCTAGAGTTTTGTTTTCAGAAACTAGGCTAGCGGCAGTATATTGTAAAATCATTGCCCCTGATTGTAGTCCAGGCTCAGGACTTAAAAATGGTGGAAGACCAAGATTTAATTGTGGATTCACGAGTCTTTCTATCCGACGCTCGGAAATATTAGCTAGCTCAGCGATTCCCACCTTTAAGAAGTCCATGGCAAAGGCTATTGGCTGACCATGAAAGTTACCACCTGAAACAACTGTATTTCCCTCTTCAACGATTAATGGATTGTCCGTGGCTGCATTCATTTCTATTTCCAGTTTTTCTTTTACATACGAAAGCACTTGCCATGTAGCTCCGTGTATTTGAGGAATACATCTTATGGAATATGCATCTTGTACTCGTTGTTCCCCTTGTTTAGTAACTAGCTGGCTTCCTTCTAACCAGTTCAGCATTCTTTTCGCGACATCTATTTGCTCCATGTATCCACGTGCTTCATGAATTGCAGGGTGAAATGCATCTGTAATACCATGTAATGCCTCCATTGTTATTGCGGCAATCCATTCGCTTTGATAGGCAAGCGCCTCAGCTTCTAGCCAGTTGATCACCCCTTGAGCAGTCATTGCTTGAGTTCCATTAATTAAAGCTAGACCCTCCTTAGCCTCCAGTACGATAGGTTGTAATTTATGTTCTGCCCATACTTTTTCCGCTGGGATGTGCTTGTTCCCTTCCCAAACATATCCTTCTCCTATTAGTACAAGGGCTAAATGCGATAGGGGTGCTAGATCTCCAGAGGCACCTAGAGATCCCTGGGAAGGTATGACAGGATGGATATGATGGTTGATCATATATGCAAGTCGTTCTAATACCTCAAGTCGTATACCCGAAAAACCCTTCATCAGAGCGTTTAATCGTAAAAGTACCATAGCTCTTGAAACAGACTCCTCGAAAGGATTTCCAATCCCACAAGCATGAGATCTTACCAAGTGTAGTTGAAGGGCTTGAACATCTTTCTCGTTTATATTGACATCGCTAAATTTTCCGAAGCCCGTATTGATCCCATACACAATTTCTCCACTACTAACAATTTTCTCAACAGCACTTCTGCTCTTTTGAACTGCTTTGACGGCTTCTTTATCTAATTCTATTTTCTCGTTTTTATACAAAATAGCTCTCATTTGTTCCAATGTAAGACCATACCCTTTTAAGTGAATCATTCTCTACACTCCCACATTTTTTCTAGCTTTCAAACTAATTATTTTTGATGTATAGTTCCCATTTGCCTTTCGGGGCAGACATAGGGTGCTTACGCTTTTCTATAATGTCTAGCTTCAGCACCATGCCCCTCGGGGTCAAATGGCTAAAAGCTCCGGTGGCTGAGGGGCTGCCTCCTCGCTTTTCCCATTTGCCTTTCGGGGCAGACGTAGGTGCTTACGCTTTTCTTATATTCTATCGGAATATTTGAATTAATTAAGTATTTTTAGTAGAAAAGTAAAAATTTCTCATATGCTAATAGAGTGTCATGATAGCAAACTAAAATAAAGGATTATGTAACGGAAATACTTTATAAACGTCTATTTATTCAAAGAAAGGGGGTTTTTGGTAATGAATAGGATTCAAATCACTTTATTATATTTAGCTATTATTTTCTTCTTAGTAGGCTGTAGTGCACAAAATGATGAGGAAGCAGTAACTGAGTCAATGGATGATGTAGAGTATTCAAATGATGTGGGCCAAGTTGGGGATGAGGCAAAGAAAGAGGTTGTTTCTGAGACAGAAAAGAGTAATGAAAACCCATCTTTATCTCAAAGAAAAATTATTCATAAGGCTATTATTAGTGCACATGTAAAGGAACTAAAGGAAGCACAAGAGAAAATGACTGAAAAAGTAAGTAAATATAATGGATATATTGTGGAATCTACTATTTTTCAAGAAAGCGATTCTCGAAGTCATAGTCGAATGGTAGTCCGAGTTCCTGAGGAACATTTTGAGACCTTTTTATCGGAAGCTGAAGGGCAGGTAGCCAAAGTATTAGAAAGAAACATCACAGGAGAAGACGTTACAGAGCAATACGTAGATTTAGAATCCCGCTTAAAATCTAAAAGAGCAGTAGAGTCTCGATTGCTAGTGTTTATGGAGAGTGCAGAAAAAACGGAGGATCTTTTAAAGATTTCAGCTGACTTGGCAAAAGTGCAGGAAGAAATAGAAGTATTAGTAGGAAAGATTAAATATCTGGACAATCAAACCTCTTATTCAACTATAGAGATAAGCTTTTATGAGGATCGAGTAATCGTACCAAAAATTGAAAATAAGGAATTAAACACATGGGAGAAGACAAAGAAGCAATTTATTCAAAGTGTGAATGCGTTATTAATGCTTGGGTCGGGAATTGTTGTATTCCTAGTTGGTAATTTACCTGTTTTATTAGTTCTAAGTACTATTTCATTTTTATTTATTTGGTTGCTAAGGAAAAGAAAGAAAAACCAATAGAGCTAAATGTATCCAAAGGAGAAAGTAAGGTAGTAATAGTAAGCAAATAAGAGATAACTAAAAAGTTATATGTATCATTAATTCCTTCCCGTCATATTATGTATAAAAGATGCCCCTGAATGGAGGGAAACATGGATATCTTAAGTAAGGTCAAAGGTTATCGAGAAGCGGAAAACCAGCTGAAATGGGAAGGTACGTTCAGGGAATACTTGGAAATTTTGAGAGATAGACCAGAAGTAGCTCAAACTGCACATGCACGAGTGTACAGCATGATTAAAAATGCTGGACATTCGGATGAGAATGGAAAGAAAAGCTATAAGTTTTTTGAAAACGAAATGTTTGGTTTAGATGAAGCGTTAGAGCGTCTGGTAGAAGAGTATTTCCATCCGGCAGCAAAGCGTTTAGATGTTCGCAAAAGAATTTTATTGTTAATGGGTCCTGTTAGTGGTGGTAAATCAACTATTGTTACTTTGTTAAAGAGGGGCTTCGAGGAATATTCTAGAACTGATAAGGGAGCAGTCTATGCTATTAAAGGGTGTCCTATGCATGAGGATCCACTTCATTTAATCCCAACTCATCTTCGAGAGGACTTTTTTGAGGAGTATGGAATTC
The DNA here is from genome assembly GCA_040274765.1 of Psychrobacillus sp. Taxonomy (GTDB): domain Bacteria; phylum Bacillota; class Bacilli; order Bacillales_A; family Planococcaceae; genus Psychrobacillus. Next base: position 6,177 of record JBEMAY010000089.1, on the reverse strand, counting down.
GAATAGAAGGAAGTCTATCACCTTTAAATTCGATGAGATTAGAGCAGGAGTATGGTGGTAAAGTGGAGGATGTCTTAGTGGAGAGAATTTTCTTTTCAGAAGACAAAAGGGTCGGAATAGGTACATTCACTCCATCTGATCCAAAATCTCAGGATATTGCAGATTTAACTGGAAGTATTGATTTTTCAACAATTGCAGAGTTTGGATCTGAATCTGATCCAAGAGCCTATCGGTTTGATGGGGAGCTAAATAAAGCTAATAGAGGAATGATGGAATTTCAGGAGATGCTCAAGCTCGATGAGAAATTCTTGTGGCATCTACTTTCTCTTACGCAGGAAGGCAACTTTAAAGCGGGTCGTTTCGCACTGATCAGTGCAGATGAACTCATTGTAGCGCATACAAATGAAACCGAATATCGTTCGTTTATCTCCAATAAAAAGAATGAGGCCTTACATTCACGTATTATTGTAATGCCAATTCCTTATAACTTAAAGGTTAGCCAGGAAGAACGAATTTATGAAAAGATGATTAAAGAAAGTGATATGAACCATGTTCACATTGCACCACATGCACTAAGGGCAGCGGCTATATTTTCTATACTAACAAGGCTAGAGGATCCAAAGAAACAAGGAATAGATATAGTAAAGAAAATGAAATTGTATGACGGGGAAAATATTGAAGGCTTTAATGAAATGGATGTAGAAGAGTTGAAGAAAGAGTTTGCAACAGAGGGAATGCATGGAATTGATCCGAGGTATGTCATTAATCGTATTTCGTCAGCGATTATTAGAAAAGAAATTCCTTCTATAAATGCATTAGATGTTCTACGTGCTTTAAAAGAAGGTTTGGACCAGCACGCTTCTATTTCTGATGAAGACCGTGAGAAATATTTAAACTATATTGCTATTGCGCGAAAAGAATATGATGAGATTGCTAAAAAAGAAGTTCAAAAAGCTTTCGTTTACTCCTATGAGGAGTCGGCTATTACGCTGATGAATAATTATCTGGATAATGTAGAAGCTTTTTGCAACAAAAACAAATTGAGAGATCCATTAACTGGGGAAGAAATGAACCCGGATGAAAAACTAATGCGCTCCATTGAAGAACAAATAGGTATTTCTGAGAATGCTAAAAAAGGATTTAGAGAAGAGATATTAATTCGCCTTTCTGCTTATGCAAGAAAAGGTAAACGCTTTGAATATAATTCTCATGAACGGCTAAGAGAAGCTATTCAAAAGAAATTATTTGCTGATTTAAAGGATGTTGTTAAAATTACAACATCTACAAAAACACCAGATGAGGCTCACCTGAAAAAAATAAATGAAGTAGTTGCTAGATTGATTGATGAGCATGGCTATAATTCTACTTCAGCTAATGAATTATTACGTTATGTAGGAAGTCTTCTTAATCGATAAAGCCATAAAAAAACAAGACTAATATGCTCCATTGGTCTTGTTTTTTTTATACTAATTTAGGTTGTTTCAGAAAGAAAGGAGGAAAGCTATTCCTACTCAAGTGGGTCGCAAATAAAAGTGTTTGCGGTGGCTGAGGGACTGCCTCCTCGCTTTTCCCCATTTGCCTGTCGGGGCAGAACAGGCGATTGCGCTTTTCTTGAAACTTTGGCAATAACTTTGTTGCACCGGCATATGATAAAAAATAGGTAGGTGTTGAGGTTGAATGAAAAAGAGAAAAATCCCTTCGTTATTTCACAAGAGAATTGGTCACTCCATCGCAAAGGACATCAAGATCAGCAACGCCACACGGAAAAGGTCCAGGAAGCAATTAGAAACAACTTACCAGACTTAATAAGTGATGAGAGTATTATTATGTCAAATGGACGAGACGTTATAAAAATTCCTATTAGATCCTTGGATGAATACAAAATAAGATATAATTACGATTCTTCTAAGCACGTTGGCCAAGGTAAGGGCGACAGTCAAATTGGCGATGTTGTTGCTAAGGGTCCAGGGGAAGGAAAGGCTACGGGAAGCGGTAAGCAAGCTGGAGATAAGGCAGGGCAAGATTACTATGAGGCAGAGGTTTCCATGGAAGAGATAGAAAACGCTCTTTTTAGTGACATGGAGCTACCCAGTCTAGAGGATAAAGAAAAATCCGAGATAGTAACCGAGCATATAGAGTTTAACGATATTCGGAAAAAGGGTCTTATGGGTAATATTGATAAGAAAAGGACATTAATTACGGCTATTAAGAGAAATGCTCTTAAGGGAGAAGCATCCATAGCACCTATCCATCAGGATGATTTGCGCTTTAAAACTTGGGATGAAGTTGTTAAGCGCGAATCAAAGGCAGTTGTCCTTGCGATGATGGATACTAGTGGATCAATGGGCGTTTTTGAAAAGTATTGTGCACGTAGCTTCTTCTTTTGGATGGTTAGATTTTTACGTTTGGAATACGAAGCATTAGATATTGAATTTATTGCTCATCATACAGAAGCAAAGGTAGTTACTGAAGAAGCGTTCTTTACAAAGGGGGAGAGTGGGGGTACCATATGTTCCTCAGCTTATCAGAAGGCATTAGAGTTAATACACGAAAAATATCCACCTTCTCGTTATAATATCTATCCAGTTCATTTTTCAGATGGAGAAAATATGACGAGTGATAATGAGAAATGTGTGAAACTAGTTAATGAATTAATGAAGGTTTCTCAAATATTTGGGTATGGAGAAGTTAATGAGCATAATCGTTATTCTACTTTAATGAACACATACAAAACAATAGAGGATCCTAAATTTAGACATTATGTAATTAGAAACAATAAAGATGTATATGCTGCTTTAAAAAGTATTTTTAAAAAGGGAGTAAAGTGATGGACACAAAACTACAATATGCAATTGCTGAAATAACTGAGATTGCATCTGGTTTTGGGTTGGATACATTCCCTATGAGATACGAAATATGTCCTGCAGACATTATTTATACATTCGGCGCATATGGGATGCCAACTCGTTTCGCACATTGGAGCTTTGGGAAGCAGTTTCATAAAATGAAGATGCAATACGATTTTGGGCTTAGCCAAATCTATGAGTTAGTGATCAATTCTAATCCTTGCTATGCATTCCTACTAGATACGAATAGTCTTATTCAGAACAAGCTAATTATCGCTCATGTACTTGCGCATTGCGACTTTTTTAAGAATAATGTTCGCTTCTCTAATACAAGGAGAGATATGGTAGAATCCATGACAGCCACTGCAGAGAGAATTGCACACTACGAAATGATTCATGGAAAAGAAGAGGTGGAACAATTTTTAGATGCAGTATTAGCTATTCAAGAGCATATTGATTCATCCATCATTCGTCCTAAACTTCCTAGCTATGACTTAGAGGAAGAGGAAATAGAGGAAAAAAGAAAAAGTGAGTATGATGATTTATGGGATTTAGATGAGAATAAAAAAAATAATAAGCTTGTTCAGCCCTTTCGAAAAAAATTCCCACCAAGACCAGAAAAAGACTTGCTGTTATTTATAGAGGAGTATAGTAGAGAGCTTGAAGATTGGCAACGAGATATTTTAACTATGATGCGGGAAGAGATGCTCTACTTTTGGCCTCAGCTAGAAACAAAAATCATGAATGAGGGATGGGCAACTTTTTGGCATCAGCGAATTCTTCGAGAAATGGATTTGTCCACAGATGAAACCATTGAATTTGCTAAGTTAAATGCAAATGTTGTGCAGCCTTCGAAAACATCGATAAACCCATATTATTTAGGTCTCAAAATTTTTGAAGATATAGAGAAAAGATATAATTCTCCAACCGCTGAAATGAGAAGAATTGGCATCGAGCCTGGACAGGGAAGGGAAAAACTATTTGAAGTTAGAGAAATAGAATCAGATATTTCTTTTATTAGAAACTATTTGACCAAGGACTTAGTGAAACAAGAGGATTTATATTTATTTGAAAAGAAAAATGGTAATTATGAAATTACGGATAAGGACTATGCAAATGTTAGAGACGAGATTATAGCAAGCCGAGAAAATGGTGGTTATCCTTATATTGTAGTAGAAAACGGTGATTTTTCTAGAAATGGAGAATTGCATTTAAAGCACAGTTATGAAGGGATAGAGCTAGATGCTCACTATCTGGAGCATGTACTTCCATATATTTATCAGCTATGGGGACGTTCCATTCACATGGAAACCTTTGTGGAGAAAAAACCGGTGCTCTATACTTATGATGGCAAAAAGGTTTCAAAGAGCCTGATGTAAATTAAAGCTAAAAAAGAGGATAAATCGGATGTTACACGATTTATCCTCTTTCATATTTATACTCATAATTAAGAACCGACAAAGTCTCCGCCATCAACATGAATAGTTTGTCCTGTAATATAAGTCGAATCATTAGAGGCTAAGAATACATAAGCAGGAGCATTTTCTGCTGGTTGTCCTCTTCTACCTGTTGGGTTGCTCTCAGCATGGTTCTCGACTTTATCCGCATCAAACGTTGCTGGGATTAGTGGTGTCCATATAGGACCAGGGGCGACTGCATTTACACGAATACCTTTTTCAACTAAATTTAGCGCTAGGGAGCGTGTAAAGGAAGTAATTGCTCCTTTAGTTGCCGAGTAATCGATTAACTCCGCAGAACCTCTATATGCTGTAACAGAGGAAGTATTTACAATGGTATCTCCCTTAGACATATGAGGAAGAGCTGCCTGTGTTAGATAGAACATAGAATATATGTTAGTAGAGAAAGTTTCCTGTAATTGATCTGGAGTGATCTCTAAAAAATTCATGGTAGGGAATTGCTTACCTGCATTGTTAACTAAAATATTTAACTGGCCAAATTCCTCGATAACCTGCTCTATTAGTTTTTCACAATTTTCGTCATCGCTAATATCTGTCGCAAAGCTTTTTGCTTTAACACCATAGTTTTCAACTAGTTTTACAGTTTCTTTTGCATCCTCATGTTCATCTAAATAGGCAATAGCAACGTTTGCTCCTTCTTTTGCATAAGCAATAGCTACTGCTTTACCTATCCCGCTATCTCCGCCTGTAATTAAAGCAACTTTTCCCTTTAGCTTCTCAGAACCTTTATAATTATTATCATCATAGATAGGCTTTGGACTCATTTCATTTTCCAAACCCGGTTGACGATCCTGTGTTTGTCCTTGAATTTTTTCTTCTATTTTTTCGTATTTGTCATTACTCATGTTGAGTCCTCCTTTATTAATCTACAGTTATATGAATCTACAGTTCCTGTATTCCCCGATGAAATAAAAACAAACGTTAGAAGGCAATAGAGGGAGAGTTTGTAATTCATAACATTAGGGTAATAACTATAGTGGGTAAAATTAAATAAGAGCGGAGAATTTAATATGAAACCAATAATTGGAATTACAGCAGAAGTAAAAGATGATAAAAGTTATCATTTGTCCTCTGTCTATTCAGATACAGTATTACAAGCAGGTGGTGTTCCATTACTAATACCATTAATACCTGACAAGGACATAAACGAATTATGCCAACAAATAGACGGGTTAATCATTACTGGTGGAGAAGATATTGATCCTTCTTATTATGGTGAGTTGCCACATCTTCACCTTCAACGAATTACTCCACGACTTGATAAAATGGAATTTGCACTTGTGCAAAAATTTCTAGAGCTAGACAAGCCATATATAGGAACATGTAGAGGCTTGCATATGCTTAATATAGTGATGGGTGGATCTTTACACCAATCGATTCATGACCAGAGGGAAGAATATACGTTACAGCATAGACAAAATGCAATAAGAACGCACAGATCACATCCGGTTAAGCTAGATAGAAAAAGTAAAATATATCAAATCTTTCAAGAGGAAGAATTTAAGGTAAATTCTTTTCACCATCAAGGCGTAAATAAGCTAGGCGAGGGATTGAAAGTAGTTGCTACTGCACCAGACGGTATAGTAGAGGCAGTAGAAAGTGAAAATCATTCGTTTATCTATGGATTCCAATGGCATCCTGAAGAATTTGCACTAGTTGGTGATGAGCCTTCCCAAAAGTTGTTTAAAAAGTTTATAGAGGCTGCAATTGAAAGAAAGACAAAAGAATAGCATTCTTTATTTAGAAATTTAAAATGGAGGTGAAAAAAGTGGATAAAGATACAAAAAAAGACGATATTAAATACAATTCCAACTTGAATCCTGACGATTTTAAAGAAACAGAGAAGAATAATG
>JBEMAY010000088.1:0-10256 GCA_040274765.1 Psychrobacillus sp. | reverse complement strand
ATCTAGAGATATTCCACTGATTGGACTTATTTATAGGGAGGTATGAACATGGTTCCAAAAATAAACCTTTTACCTCAAATGGAGAGAAGAAAGTCTAATTCCATACTAATTTTAGTAATTGGTATTATTTTATTCGTCACAGTTATTTTGTGGTTTTTTATTCAATACATGACATTAAAAGGTGATATAGAGCTTTTAGAAAATGAAGAAATTTACTCCATAGAAGAAAAGTCTGACCTAGCAGATTATATGTCTAATGTCGATCTTTCATCGGAAGGAGATTTTCCTTCTTCTGTGGCTTTTGCAGAAAATATATCTTATCCTGTAAGCCCTTTACTTATAGAAGTGGACTCTTTAATAGAGGAGCATACATATTTACGACAGTATGAGTTTTTAGAAAAGGGAATGACGTTAGTTGTTGATATAGAAACATTAAGCTCTTTATCTTATTTAGTTACCAATCTATTAAATAGTGAGTATTTTACAGATGCGAAAATTGAAAGCATCGGTAACTTCAACCCAAGTAATTCAACTGAAAACAATGAAGTGCATTTTAATATAATTCCTAGGTATTCAGCTACATTAACTTTAGAAATAGATACAGGTTATTTAAGAAATGGGGGTGGAACTCCTTGAATGAATTAGTTAGCAATAAAAGAAATGCTTATATATTAATTGGTGCGCTCGTCTTGTTATTGTTATTTGCCATCTATTATTTTATTATTGCTCCACTTAAGGACGAAAAATATTCGAAAGAGATTTCTGTCGAAGTTCTTCAGGGGGAAGTTGCATCCTTAAAAGAACAATATAATTCGTTTCAAGCTTCAGATGTAAAGGTTGATAATATATTTGCGTTAGAGTCTAAAGTTCCGTCTGAACGGGAATTAGATGAGCTTTTGCTCTCATTGGAACAGGTAGAATTAATTAGTGATTCTAAAATTGAAGCTATAGAATTCAATAATTATGATGGGATACTTGACCAAATGCAATTAGATTTGTACCAAGAGGATAGTATCGAAGAGGACACAGCTCAAACGGAAGAGGCGATCCAAGCTGAAGGGGAATCAGGCTCAGTTGATGACACTGAAGACACATCAGAGGAGCCTCCTAGTTCTCCTGTAGCTGATGCCCCCTTACCAGCTAACTTAAAGCTAATTACCTTTAATGTATCTGTCCAAACTAAAAGCTATGAGCATTTAGTACTTTTAATAGAAGAAATAGAAAGTTTAGAACGAGTGGTGAGGGTTGATCAAATTACGATGAACGCTCCTGGGGAACAGGAAATGCTGAATGAAGAAACACCTACTGCTACCTCAGCTACCATTCAATTAACTACATTTTTTCACGAGGAGTAAGCAGTTTTACCCTTTAAAATAACTAGATAGGGAGTCTATCTATGTCGATATCTCAATTGTGTATTTATCTAGCCGTGTATATTTTGCCGGCTTTATATTTGTTTGGTTTGGCTTTTGTGGTGCTGATACAGCAGTCCAGGAGATTGGAAAATAGATTGATTACGGCTATTTTAGTCGCATACAGTTTTCTTTATTTTGGGGAGTTTTTTCGGCACCTGTTACCGATTGAATATAGTTCAACCGTTTCTGGTATAGGACTTGGTTTAATTGGTTTGTTGGTGGTGAGCCTTACTCTCCATTTGTATATACACGTTTCCAACTTGTACATGTATATCCCGCGCATCGTGTATCCTGCTGTCTTTTATGCACCTTTTTTAATCATGCTAGTGGTTCAAGTTTTACGTTGGAGGACCATTCCGTTTATTGTACACGAGCCAAGGGGCTTTTGGTACGCACCTATTTATAATGAGGAATATTATCTTATTTTGACGTCATCCGCTACGTTGAATATAATCATGGCTGTTATTTTAATTGTAGGTTTGCGAATGACTGTGAATATACAGCAACGTAAGCTATTAAAGTTTTTAATCGTTTGTACATTGGTTGTGTTTACTTTAAAGGCTTCTATGGGTTATCTAAATTTCGGTGAACATATACCTCCCTATACATTCCTTATCGAAGGAATTGTTTTCTCCATTTTTATATCTTTTTCCTTCCTGCATAACGATTTACTGCCAAACATATCTAGGAGATATCGAACCTTATTTGATATCAGTCCGATACCGATCATGATATTAGATAATAACTTGGATATTTTAGAGATAAACAAGCAAGGTAAGTTTCTGCTAAATATTAGTGACCCTACAGATATGAATTTAATGAAATATGCACGAACCAAGCATAATAAAAAGCTTCTCCGAAAACTAATTGAACAACTTCAGCTAAAAGGTACTTTACGAGACTATTCTTTGGCGCTAGACAATCTTTACCTTGATGGACGAATACACATCTCCGTAGATGCCAAGTACGTGGTTACTGGAAAGGAAAGAATTTACTACGCTATGCTTAGAGATGTAACGAGCGAGGTTGAAAAGGAAAAGATGATTATGCATATGGCCTATCATGATGTCCTGACCGATTTACATAATCGAGCTTTTTTTGTTACGCATATTAACAAAAAATTAGTAGAACTGTCGCAGAAGGAAGCGGGAGAGGCCTACTTTGTACTACTAGATTTAAATCATTTTAAAATTATCAACGATAGCTTCGGTCATTCTGTTGGGGACCAGGTTCTGCAATATACCGCTGAAGTATTGAAAGATGCAACGAATAAAACCGATTTGGTAGCTCGTTTTGGCGGAGATGAGTTTGTATTATTTTTAGAGAGCTTTAACTCTCGTGAAGATTTTAATAGGTGGCTCTATCAATTGAGAGAGAAATTTAAGAATAAAAGCTTTATTTATAACGATATCCATATAGAGGTTACTCCAAGTATAGGTATAGCTTACTGTCCGGAGCAGGGAGAATCCTTTGAGGATCTTTTTCATGCGGCTGACCTGGCTATGTATGCAGATAAAGAAAGTTTAAAAAGTAGGAAATAAGGTGTTGGAATGGAAATCGTCATCGCAATATTTGTGTTTATATATGGTTTAGTGCTTGGTTCATTTTATAATGTGGTGGGACTTAGGGTGCCAAAGGGAGAGTCTATTGTGCGTCCTCCCTCTCATTGCCCTATATGTGATCGAAATTTAACGGTAAAGGATTTAGTGCCTGTATTTTCCTATGTTTTCTTGAAAGGGAAGTGCCGAGGGTGTGGAACTAAGATCCATTGGGTATACCCGGTCATCGAACTAACTACCGGTGTGTTGTTTACATTTGCCTATTTGCAATTGGGTTTTACATGGGAATTCGTTACTGCACTCCTGTTTATTTCATTATTAATCATCATTACTGTATCCGACATTGCATATATGCTCATCCCGGATAAAATACTTTTATTCTTTTTAATTCCTCTAATCGTTTGTCGTATGATCTCTCCTTTGACTCCATGGTGGGACAGTGCAGTCGGAGCAATTGTTGGATTTGGGATATTGCTCTTAGTAGCTATGGTGTCGAAAGGTGGCATGGGTGGTGGTGATATCAAGCTGTTTTTTGTCATCGGTGTTGTATTAGGGACGGTATCGACCTTAGTGACGTTATTTTTAGCATCTGTTATAGGAACAGTTGTTGGTTTAATAACGTTGAAAATTTCTAAGCAAGGAAGGAAAACTCCTATTCCATTTGGACCTTCTATAGCGATTGCAGCTGTGATCTCCTATTTTTACGGACAAGCAATTGTCGACTGGTATATGAATTTGTTTTTTTAACTCGATAAGTTTTTAGGACAAGCCGACAAAGGTCTTGTCCTTTTTTAATTGAGGAATGGTAAAGTGGTGAAAAAAGAGGTGAATTTATGCCATTTCGAAAAAAAAATCCTAAAAAAATGATTTTAATGGCTGGACTACAAGGGCTTGTTATAGGAGTTGTCGGGGTTTTATTGTTTGGATTGTTCTTAAATATGGCTAATGATCGGAAGGTGGAAGGGGAAGCTAAGGAAGAGGAGAACGTTGAGAAGCCAACGACCGAAAATGGAAAAGAATCTGGAGGAGAAAAAGTAGAGACATCTACGGAACCTTCCTTGACATTTAAGGCTAAGCAATATGGAATGTTCTCTACAAAAGAAAGTGCTATTTCCTTTATGGCTGTGGAACCTTCATTAGAACGGGCTGGTATCGTTTCGGCAGGTGGGCAGTTTTATATTTGGAGTGACTTATTTGTAAATGAAACTGCTGCAGTTAGTACAGAAGCATTGCCATCTTTTATAAAAAACTTTTACGTATCTACAAGTAGCTGCGAGAATCCAAAAGTAAAAAATTTGATGACATTATTAACCGAAGAAAAATTGTCTAAAAATTTTTTTGATTCTATTGCCAGTAAAGAAAACTATCCCGATGATCTAGCAACAATTGTTCAAGCTGTCACAACGTTTTCAGACAGTCCATCCGTCATTCGCCTTCATGTGTTTACCCATTATTTAGAACAGAACGATTGTGTAAAATTAAATTTTTAAATAAGAAAACAGCTCAAAATCAAATAGTCACGTTTTTAACACAATTTTCATTTTCTCCATTCTTTTGTATGCTTAGAAAAAGGGGGAATATTAATGAAAATAACAGCCAATAACAAAATTATTCTAGCAAGCGAGTCACCTAGAAGGAAAGAGCTTTTCGGCAAACTAGGCATACCATTTGAAGTTCAAGCCTCTGGAGTATCCGAGGAAGTAGAAGAGGAGTTATCACCTGAGGATTTCACACTTGCGATAGCTACAAAAAAATCAAATGAAATAGTACAAGGAAATGAAGATGCTGTAGTAATAGCCGCTGATACCACTGTGTTTTTAGGAGATCAACTATTAACTAAGCCAGTCGATTCTAAACAGGCAAAAGAGTTTCTTCAAGCACTCTCTGGTCAAGAGCATCGGGTGATCACAGGTGTATCTATCGAGGGAGCAGGTATTTCCATTGGTTTTACTGAAACTACGACTGTACAATTTTACGAACTGACAGAAGAACAGATAGATGCTTACGTTGCTAGCGGAGATTCACTCGATAAGGCCGGCGCTTACGGTATACAAACAATGGGTGGAATGTTCGTTGAAAAAATCAATGGAGATTACAATAATGTGGTCGGATTGCCGCTAGGCCGTTTGTTCCATACGCTTTTAACATTGAAAGTCATCCACTTAGAAAAGGGGACTTCTCAATGAGTGTTAAAATTCCTCCCGCTCTAATGATCCGAGATGTACATATAGCGGACCGACCAAGAGAGAGACTAATCAGACAAGGCGCCTCAAGCTTATCAAACCAAGAGCTGCTCGCCATCTTGCTTCGTACTGGAACGAAGCAAGAGTCTGTTCTTCATCTTGCCAATCGAGTATTGGGTTTTTTTGAACAGATACAAGAGTTAAAGAATGCTACGCTGGAAGAAATGATGACGGTTAAAGGAATTGGTCAAGCAAAGGCTGTCCAACTTCTAGCAGCAGTAGAGCTAGGAAAAAGATTATCCCAGCAAAAAACGAATGAGAAGTTTACCATTAGGTCCCCAAATGACGCAGCCACTTATTTAATGCCAGATATGACCTCCCTCACGCAAGAACACTTCGTAACTTTATTCCTAAATGTAAAAAATCAAATACTGCACAAGCAAACGATATTTATCGGGTCATTAAACGCGTCCATCGTTCACCCGAGGGAAATATTTAGAGAAGCGGTAAAACGTTCCGCGGCATCCATTATTTGTGCCCACAACCATCCTTCAGGGAACCCTTCTCCATCTAGTGAAGATATTGAAGTAACGAAACGATTGATGGAGGCGGGAAAGCTTATGGGTATTGAACTTCTTGACCATGTAATCATAGGGGACCATCAATTTATAAGTTTAAAAGAAAAGGGGTATATGTGACACTGTGCTTTTTTCTTTCTTTCCGTTATAATAAGTGTTATTACTTAAAAAATAAGTGAAACTTGTTTAGATTAGAAAGGGAGTAAAAAATAGTGTTTGGATTTGGATCAAGAGATGTAGGAATAGACTTAGGAACAGCGAATACGCTTGTTTTCATCAAAGGGAAGGGCATCGTTTTAAGAGAGCCTTCCGTAGTAGCAAAAAACGTACAAAACGGTGACATTGTTGCAGTAGGTAACGATGCAAAAAATATGATTGGTCGTACTCCCGGTTCAATAGTGGCGATTCGCCCAATGAAGGATGGGGTTATCGCAGATTTTGATACTACCTCAGCCATGATAGAATACTATTTGAAAAATGCGATGAAGTCGTCAGGAATGTCTTGGAGCAAGCCTAACGTCATGATCTGCGTGCCTTTTGGTATTACTTCAGTAGAACAACGTGCTGTCATTGATGCAGCGAAGCAAGCAGGAGCTCGTGAAGCATTGACTATCGAAGAGCCGTTTGCAGCTGCAATCGGAGCAAATCTTCCAGTTTGGGAACCTACAGGAAGTATGGTCGTTGATATAGGTGGAGGAACTACAGAAGTTGCTGTTATTTCTCTTGGTGGAGTAGTAACAAGTGAATCCGTTCGTGTTGGCGGGGATGCAATGGACCAAGCGATTACAAGCTATGTTCGTAAAACGTATAACCTAACAATCGGTGAGCGTACTGCAGAGGCAATCAAGATGGAAATTGGATCTGCCCGTGTTATGGAAGCAGAAGAGTCTATGGATATTCGTGGACGTGACCTTGTGACGGGGTTACCAAAAACAATTGAAATATCATCAAAAGAGATCGCAAATGCATTGCGTGAATCTATTGCATCTATCATTGATGGAGTGAAGAAAACGTTAGAACAAACTCCTCCAGAGCTTTCAGCAGATGTAATGGAGCGAGGTATTATGCTTACAGGTGGTGGAGCTTTACTTCGTAACCTGGACAAAGTAATTAGTGATCAAACGAATATGCCTGTATTTATCGCTGAAAACCCATTAGATTGTGTTGCAATCGGAACTGGTAAAGCACTAGATCATATGGGACTATTGAAACGTCAACAAACAAAAGGTTAAGGGGAAGTGAGATATGCCACAGTTTTTTTCAAATAAGCGATTAATCTTGCTACTTGTAGGGATGATTTTTCTTGTGGCACTTATCAGCTTTACATTGCGCGATCGAAATCATGCATCATTGCCAGAGCAATTAGTAAAAGATGTAGTCGGTTTTGGACAAACCTTGTTTTCCAAACCGACTCAATATGTAACGGGTGTTTTTAATAACGTAGATTCTTTACTTAATACATATGATGAAAATAAAAGATTGAAAGCAAGATTAGAAGATTATGCCTCCTTACAAGCAGAAGTAAATGATTTAAAGTTAGAGAAAAAAGAGTTACAAGAAATAGTAGATAAAAAAGAAGACCTTCGTGATTTCAACCCTATTCAAGCTACGGTTATTGCTCGTAATCCCGATCAATGGGAAGAAAAAATAATCATTAATCGGGGAGAGATTCATGGGGTAGAAGCTAATATGGCAGTCATGACTGCTAAAGGTCTAATTGGTAAGGTAATTTTAACTACTCCATATACCTCTACGGTTGAGCTTTTATCTACACAAAACCCGAATTATCGTGTATCAGCTGTCATTGCAAGCGAGGAGGGTGAAGTGTTTGGATTGATAGAAGGCTTTAACGAAGAACGAAAAGAATTAATTCTGAAGAGAATTGATTCGGAGTTTGAGGTGAAAAAAGGGCAGAAAGTAACCACCTCTGGATTGGGAGGAATCTTCCCAAAAGGAATACTAGTTGGTGAGGTAACGGAGGTTACCACAGATGATTATGGTTTGACTAAACTCGCTTACATTAAGCCAGAGGCAAGCTTCTCTATATTGGACCATGTAATCATTGCCAATCGTTCTATGAACGATGTAGATGGTTCAGACGGTGATAATACGGAGGCAGACTTGACTGCCGAAAAAGAGGCAGGGGATGGCTCATGATGCGATATCTGGTAGTGCTCATTTCGGTTCTATTATTTTATATGGAACCGATTTTTGGTCTTTTCTCTCCAATTGAGCTAAACAATGAATTGTACACGCTTGTACCAAGGTTTTTAATTATTTACTTGATTTTTGTCTCTATTTATTACGATAAAAAAAGAGCGATGTTGTACGGATTATTGTTTGGGCTCTTGTATGATGTCTTTTTCATTGATATTATTGGATTATATTCTTTTATTTACCCATTAATGTGTTTAGTGGCTAATTTTATAGTAAAATTTATACACCAACACTTGTTGGTAGCCACCATCCTATCGCTAGTTTTAGTGGCCGCAGTTGAGACGTTACTTTTCGTTTTCTACACAGCGATAGGTATTAAAATCATGACATTTAGTAGTTTTTATGAACATAATCTTTTACCAACGATGTTGGCGAACCTCATTTTTATATTGATGTTCGGATGGTTATTTAAATATATTCTTCTATACCGTTTTAATCAAAAAGCATTACTTCTTCAAAAATAATATTTTTTGGTTTCACAGTAGATCTGAGGTGACTTGATTGACGAAAAAGCAGTTAATATCGATTAAAGGAACGAAAGAGGGCCTTGTATTACGTTTAGACGATCAGTGTTCATACACAGAACTTTTAGAAGAATTAACGAAAAAGGTTTCTGATGAAGGTTTTGAAGGCCAGGCAGAAGTACTCTTACAACTTGGATATCGATATTGTAATGACGAACAGGCAAAAGAAATTATAAATTGTGTACAACAGACGGCACATCTTCGTGTTTCGAAAATACAGAGTGAAGTGATGACCGTTGAGGAATGTAATAGAAGATTATTAGAAAACCAGTCAGAGACATACGTTGGAATTGTGCGCTCTGGACAAGTCATCAAAGCAGTAGGCGACCTCGTGGTAATCGGAGACGTCAATCCGAATGGACGAGTAGTTGCTGGAGGCAATGTGTTTGTGCTTGGAAGGTTAAAGGGAATTGCGCATGCAGGTTCTAATGGCAACAAAGATGCAGTCATCGCAGCATCGTGGCTTGAGGCAACCCATCTTATAATTGATAATGTTATAGAAACGATGACAGACGAGTTAAGCGTCTTATCAGAGCAACCCGAAATGGAATGTGCTTATTTACATACTAATGGTTCTATTGCAATTGACCGTTTACAGGAGCTTAGATTAATAAGACCAAGTTTATCAACATTTAAAGGAGGAAGCTAATGTGGGAGAAGCAATCGTAATAACTTCAGGTAAGGGAGGAGTCGGTAAAACGACGACCACTGCTAACCTTGGTACTGCATTGGCTTTGCAAGGTAAGAAAGTTTGTTTAATGGATACAGACATAGGTCTTAGAAATTTAGACGTTGTTCTAGGATTAGAAAATAGAATTATTTATGATTTAGTCGATGTTGTGGAAGGTCGCTGTAAGATTCACCAGGCACTAGTAAAGGATAAACGTTTTGAAGATAAGCTTTACCTTTTGCCAGCAGCACAAACTACCGACAAAAATGCAGTTAATCCTGAACAGATGAAAGATCTTGTGACAGAGCTTAAACGTGATTATGACTATGTGTTAATCGATTGTCCAGCAGGTATTGAGCAAGGATATAAGAATGCCATAGCTGGTGCTGACAAAGCTATTGTTGTCACAACTCCTGAGATTTCAGCTGTACGTGATGCTGATCGTATTATAGGTTTGTTAGAACAAGAAGAAGCGATCGATCCACCAAAATTAATTATTAACCGTATCCGCCAGCACTTAATGCAAAGTGGCGATGCTTTAGATATTAATGAAATTACAACACACTTATCCATTGATTTGTTAGGAATCATAGCGGATGACGAGCATGTTATTACCTCTTCTAATAAGGGAGAGCCTGTCGTAATGGATCCGTCTAACCGAGCTGCACTTGGTTATCGAAACATTGCTAGACGTATTCTAGGAGAATCCGTGCCACTGATGTCCATGGATACCCCTAAAAAAGGTGTTATCTCTAAATTAAAATCTATTTTTGCTAAATAAGTAATGTAAATTAAGAGATTAAGAAGATATGTATTAAAAAAGACCCTTCATTTATTGGAAGGGTCTCAGAGTGAAGACAAAAGGGTTGGAAATCGAAACGATTTCCAGCCCTTTTGCTATTATCACAGTTTACATTCTGGAAAAAGAGCTAATTCAGCTCTCGATTTTGTTTGTTTTACGCCATTTTTGGCGTTTTCCAGGTCCAGCTGGCCAACTTCTTAAGATTTAAGGCAGCCAAAGTTAGCATCGCCTGCATGGACCGTATACCAAAGGTATATTGGATAAAAGTCATCTTGATAAGTACCACTGGGTCGATACTAGGTCTCCCT
>JBEMAY010000087.1:0-10527 GCA_040274765.1 Psychrobacillus sp. | reverse complement strand
TTAATAATCGGCGTTTTTTTCATATAATAAAGGAAAGGCAATAAGTTAGGGGAGAAGCTAAATGGCACATGTATTTAGTGATAAAATAATTATCGTTGAGGGTAGGTCTGATAAGCTGCAATTATTGAGCCTTCTCGATGAATCTCCAGAAATTATATGTACTAATGGAACGATATCCGACGTAAAATTGGAGGAGTTATTAAGCCCTTATGATGGCTTGCCGATTTATGCTTTTCTAGATGCAGATAAATCAGGAGAACAAATTCGCGCGGTTGTTAGGAAGGAGTATCCGGAGGCCATTCACTTGTATACAAATCCGACGTATGGCGAAGTAGCAAACACTCCGGCCAAGGTTTTGGCATCTATATTAAAACGTGTTAATATTAAGGTGAAAAAAGAATTTTTACCTTAGGATGATGTGTAATGAACGAGTGGACTAGAGAACAATGGGAGAGCGCTAAAAACAATTCAACACTTTCCTTGTTTTATATTTATACGCCTATGTGTGGCACGTGCCAGGTAGCAAGTAAAATGATGAACGTGATTAAAGAGATGGTTTCCTATCCAATTGGTCAAGCAAACATTAATTTTTTAGGCGACTTGGCAATCGAACAGGAAATTGAAAGCGTTCCTTGTCTCCTTATCACCAAACATGGAAAAGTCGAAAAGAAGATCTATGCTTTTCAATCCGTTCCTTATTTATTGGAAACTATAAAAGCTATTGACGAAGACGGAAACCTATGATAATATTCGTTATGTTGAAAACACAATTTAATAGTGTCGCTCTTATTAAGAGAGGTGGAGGGAAGTGCCCTTTGAAGCCCGGCAACCGTCACGAAAGTGAAATGGTGCCAAGTCACGCAAAGCAATAGCTTTGGGAAATGAGAGAATGGATGAACGTTATTTTAAATAGATAACATACACCCCTTCTGCTCTTTTGCAGAAGGGGTTTTTTATTCGGAAAGGTGGTCAGATTTACGTGATTAGTTTAAAAGAAGTTTCGAAAAGATTTATAACCAAGCAAGGAGAAATCGTTGCAGTTGATACAGTAAATCTGGACATACAGCGTGGAGAAATATTCGGGATTATCGGATACAGCGGAGCAGGTAAAAGTACGCTCATCCGCTTGTTAAACGGTTTAGAAAAGCCGACTGATGGCCATATTACAGTGAATGGCCAGGAAATTACATCTATAAATGAGGATAAGCTTCGAAGCTTTCGTCAAAAAGTAAGCATGATCTTCCAACATTTCAATTTACTTTGGTCGCGAACAGTCGCTGAAAATATAGCATTTCCATTAGAAATCGCAGGTGTCTCAAAGGACAAGAGAAAAGCTAGAGTAGAAGAGCTTTTAAGTCTTGTTGGTCTGGAAGGCAGAGGAGATTCTTACCCATCTCAGTTATCTGGTGGACAAAAGCAACGTGTAGGGATTGCAAGAGCGCTAGCGAATGGACCAGAGGTATTGCTTTGTGATGAAGCAACATCTGCTCTTGACCCTGAAACTACCGATTCTATTTTAGACTTACTTGTTAGCATCAATGAAAAGCTAGGATTAACCATTGTGTTAATCACCCATGAGATGCAGGTTATCCAAAAAATCTGTAACAGAGTAGCAGTTATGGAAAATGGGCGAGTGGTAGAAGAGGGAGACGTGTTGGAGGTTTTCCAAAAGCCGCAGCAACCTATTACGAAGCGCTTTGTTTCTCAAATTTCTGATTCCAAAGAGCCAATCCAAACTATTCAAAACCTAGTGAAGCTATATCCAAACGGCAAACTAGTAAAACTTGTTTTTGTTGGTGAGACAACCGAGCAGCCAATTCTCTCCAGATTGATCAAACAGTTCGATTTAGAAGTAAACATCGTGCAGGGAAATATCTCACACACGAAAAGTGGAGCTTTCGGGACACTAATTCTTCAAATCGATGGAAATGAACATGCAGTGGAAGAAGCAATTCAATTTATCCATGCGCAAAAAGTAAATACAGAGGTGATCAACAATGATTGAATCGTTATTTCCAAATGTTGATTGGCCTAAAATGTGGGAAGCAACGTTAGAAACACTTTATATGACAGCCGTTTCTACCGTCCTGACAGCAATCTTTGGTTTAATTTTAGGGCTTCTCTTATTTTTGACAAGCCCACATCAAGCTTGGGCGAATAAGCTAGCAAACTGGTTGACCAGTGGAGTAGTGAATATTTTCCGCTCCATTCCATTTATAATATTAATTATTTTATTGATTCCATTTACCACATTGTTGACTGGATCGATGCGTGGTCCGAATGCGGCTATTCCGGCTTTAGTAATTGGAGCCGCACCATTTTATGCCCGTATGGTTTTAATCGCACTACGAGAAATCGACAAGGGTGTTCTAGAGGCTGCCAAATCGATGGGTGCCAAAACCTCTACAATCATTTGGAAGGTTTTATTGCCAGAATCGATGCCGGCTTTAGTATCGGGTATTACCGTAACGTGTATCTCACTAGTTGGATATACAGCAATGGCGGGAATTATTGGTGCTGGGGGACTTGGGAATCTAGCATTTCAAGATGGATTTCAACGTAGTCGCGAGGATGTAACGCTTATTTCTACTATTTTAATATTAATCATCGTATTTGTTCTACAATGGATCGGCGATATTATTACTACCAAAATTGATAAAAGATAGGGAGAGATTGAAAATGAAAAAATTATTGGCTGGAGTTTTATTATCTGTTAGTGCATTAACGCTTGCTGCTTGTGGCGATGAGGATAGCGACAAATTAGTTGTTGGTGCCTCTAACGTACCGCACGCAGAAATTTTAGAGCAGGTAGTACCTATATTAGAAGAACAAGGAATTGAGCTTCAAATTGAAACGTACCAAGATTATATCCTTCCAAATAAAGACTTAAATAATGGCGACCTAGATGCCAATTATTTTCAACATGCTCCTTATCTAGAATCACAAATGAGTGATTTCGACTATGATTTCGTAAATGCTGGCGACATCCATATTGAGCCGATTGGCCTTTACTCTCAAAAGTATGATTCGATTGAAGAGCTTCCAGAAGGAGCAACTATCTTAATGAGTAACTCAGTTGCTGACCATGGCCGCGTGCTAGCAATGCTTGAAGCAGAAGGGCTAATTACACTTGCAGAGGGAATAGATAAAACAAAAGCTGAAATTGGTGACGTTGTAGATAATCCTAAAAATCTGGAATTCGATCCTAATTATGAAGCAGCACTAATGGTTCAGCTATATCAAAACAATGAAGGCGACGCATTGCTAATCAACTCCAACTACGCAATCGACGCTGGCTTAAATCCACTAGAGGATGCGATTGCCATTGAAGACTCTGAGTCTCCATATGTTAACCTAGTTGCAGTAAAAGCAGGGGACGAAAAAGACGAGCGCATCAAAGCATTAGTAGAAGCACTAAAATCCGAAGAGATCCAAGAATTCATCTTAGATGAATGGGGCGGATCAGTAGTTCCAGTTAAATAATTAACGTAGATGAAGAGTGAAGCAAGCACCTGGTGTGCTTGCTTTTTTTTGTGGAGTGGTATGGGGGGAAGTGCCACCGAAGGGGAGAGGTGCACCTGATAGGGGAGAAGTGTAACCTAGAAGGGTAATAACCGCACCTAAACTAGGAGAGAATGATACATAAAGTCGGCAAAAGTGAACCTAAATGGGAGAGGAGCACCTAAAAGGGACAGAAGGGTAACCTAAATGCCCCAAAACCGCACCTAAACTATGAGAGAGTGATACGTAAAGTCGGCAAAAGCGCACCTAAACGGGAGAGGCGCACCTAAAAGGGGTAGAAGTGTAACCTAAATGCCCTAAAACCGTACCTAAACTACGAGTGAGTGATACATAAAGTAGGCAAAAGCGCACGTAAACGGGAGAGGTGCACCTAAAAGGGGTAGAAGTGTAACCTAAATGCTACAAATTCGCACCTAAACTACGAGTGAGTGATACATAAAGTCGGTAAAAGCTCACCTAAACGGGAGAGGCGCACCTAACAGGGCTAGAAGTGTAACCTAAAGCAATACACCTCACACCTAAATTAAAAGTGCTAAAAAAATAATAATATACTGAAAATTAAGTATCTTTATTTCGTTGGTTTTGCTAATCTAAAAGGGAGGTGATGACTATTGATTATAAAAAAATACGCAGAATCGGAACAACTGAAAGCAATGAAATTATTATTGAATAGGCTCCCTACCAAGCACCCGCTTTATGCAAAGCTCTCTACAGAAATACAGACGACAATAGCGGGGGATTATGGGGAAGAAGTGGTTTACAGAGAACTTGAAAAAATACAATTACCATACAATTATTATCTTTTTCATAAAGTAATGCTGCGTACAGAAAAGATATTTGAAATGGATTTCCTTATACTAACACCTTTTGGAGCTGTGATTTTAGAAATAAAAAATATTGTTGGAGAGCTTGAATTTAAGATAAATCCTTCACAATTGGTACAATCTAAAGGGAATGGAGAAATTAACAGATATCCTTGTCCTGCTAATCAGTTAAATGAATATGTTTACTTGTTATCCAGTTTCTTTAAATCCCATGACCTCTCCATGCCTGTATATGGAGCTGTCATCTTCGCTTCTAAAAACTGCTATGTAAAAACCTCCACAAATGACATGACAATTCTTTATAAGAATGAGCTTTATTCGTTCCTACGCAATCTTCAAAACAAAACCACCATTATAAGTGATGTTAAGCTCAGAAATATAAAGGATCTTATCCGTAAGCAGAAGTCCACGTTTAATTATTTTCCATTAACCAAGTTTTACTTTATTGATCAAAGGGATTTGATTAGAGGAGTTGCCTGTGAAAGGTGTGGACAAGTAGGGATGACGAAAATAAATAATCTGTGGCAATGTACAAGTTGCCAGTATTCAGATAGAGATGCTTCTCGTAAATCTATCGAGCACTATTTTTTGTTGTGTGAAGACTATATAACCAATAAAGCATGCAGGCAGTTCCTTCTATTAGAAAGTCGTTTTCAAGTGAATAGACTTTTTAAAAGAACTGGTCTGAAAAAAGTAGGAAACAATAGATCTACGAAATATGTAAGAAAATTTTAGGTTAGGAGGATGCTCATAATATAAGTTCCCCCCTCTCTAACACAAAACTTTTTTAAAATGATTCATTTCTCCCCTTTTTTATTTCTCCTAAATTACTACCAATTAAATACACTTGCAATTATCGAAAATGATCAGCTGGAAGCTAATTCTTCTCAGGCGCATGAGGGTGGGATTTGAAGCAGTTGGGTGAAGTTATAATTTACATCGATATGTTAAATGGTTTGCAGCTTTTCATTTGTGTGACATATGTATCAATTCAATATTTGCTAAATGAATTTTCAGAATAAAAAGCAGGTTTGAACTTAACATCCATGGGTATGTAGTGTAGTATAGAAAACATTAAAAAAGAAAGGAATGATTCATTATCAGTTCGGGAGAGTTACCGTATACAGAACAGATGGACCACGCATTCAGAGGAGTACATGGTTTCGGTTACGACGAATTAAGAAATAGTCAAACATTGAGAGCAAAAGTTGAGAAACGTCGTCAGGCAGATCACGAAAAAAGTATGCAGCTTGCAGCTAAGCTCGATGCTCGTGCTTTCCGAGGTTAATTTAAATAGAAAACAAAAATCCATGCAGTCTAGGCTGCGTGGATTTTTTAGTTAACACTATGTACGTAGTGATATGAATTCTCAATTAGACTTATCTTATTGAAAATGACGGTGTCATAAAGTACTATGCTTAGCAACCTAATTCTTCTATTAAAATTGTTATATATTATCAAAGAGAAAGTGTTTCAAAAGATTTGCAAGGGACTTCAGTTTGAGTTAAGATTAGAATGATAATAAATTAGAATGGTTATACATTTCTAGTTACTTAATGGAGGTTATTAAATGTCGACTTTAGTTATTAAGGATTTACACGTCGCTATCGACGGTAAAGAGATTTTAAAAGGTGTTAATCTGTCCCTTAACACAAATGAAATTCACGCGATCATGGGTCCAAACGGTACTGGTAAGTCTACTTTGGCTTCAGCTATCATGGGTCATCCTAAATATGAAGTTACTTCTGGTTCAGTTGAACTTGATGGTGAAGATGTATTGGAAATGGAAGTGGACGAGCGTGCTCAAGCCGGTTTGTTCCTTGCTATGCAATATCCAAGTGAGATCACTGGAGTAACTAATGCAGACTTTTTACGTTCGGCAATTAATTCTCGTCGTGAAGAAGGCGATGAGATTTCTCTAATGAAATTCATTCGTGAATTAGACAGCAAAATGGAATTCCTAGAAATGGATCTTGATATGGCACAACGTTATTTAAATGAAGGATTCTCAGGCGGAGAGAAAAAACGTAATGAAATTCTTCAATTAATGATGCTTAAACCTAAATTTGCAATCTTAGATGAAATTGACTCTGGTCTAGATATCGATGCACTTAAAGTTGTTTCTAAAGGAATCAATGAAATGCGTGGAGAAGGCTTTGGTAGCTTAATCATCACTCACTACCAACGTTTACTTAACTACATCACTCCAGATCACGTGCATGTTATGATGCAAGGTCGTGTAGTGAAATCAGGTGGTCCTGAGCTAGCTCAAAAATTAGAAGCTCAAGGTTATGACTGGATTAAAGAAGAACTAGGAATTGAAGACGAGACAGTTGGACAAGAAGCATAAGAAAGGGGACGTATGACATGACGGTTGAAACGAAATTGGCATTAACCGAACAGGATATTCGCTCCTTTTCAGAAGGTCACCAAGAACCAAGCTGGATGACGGATTTTCGTCTTTCTGCTTTAGGTCAAGTGGAAACACTTCCAATGCCAACACCAGATAAAACAAAAATTACAAATTGGAATTTCACTGATTTTCCTGCTCATACTGTAGAAAGCACTACATTCTCTTCTTTGGATGAACTCCCTGAAGAAGTAAAAGCGCTTGTTCATGCGGAAGAGCAAAAAAATATATATATTCAACACAATAATACACCAGCTTTTCTTTCTATATCAGAAGAGTTAAGAACAAAAGGTGTGATCATTGCAGATATCTATTCTGCTATTCGCACACATGGTGAGTTAGTACAAAAATATTTCATGACAGATGGCGTGAAAGTTAATGAACACAAATTAACTGCCCTTCATGCTGCATTAGTAAACGGTGGAGTATTTGTATACGTACCGAAAAATGTAGTTATTGAAGAACCAATTCAAGTCATTTATCTACACGATGACGAAACTGCTTCTTTATTCAACCACACATTGCTTGTGGCTGATGAAAACAGTTCAGTGACTTATGTAGAAAACTATTTGTCTACAGTAGAACATTCAAACGGTTTAGCTAACATTATTTCTGAAGTAATTGTGAAGGACAATGCAAAAGTTACTTTCGGTACAGTAGATGTTCTTGCAGAAGGATTTACTACTTATGTAAACCGTCGTGGTGTAACTAGCCGTGATGCTGTAATTGAATGGGCTTTGGGAATGATGAACGATAGTGATACAATTTCTGAAAATGTTACTCATTTAGTTGGGGACAATTCAGAGGGTCATGTGAAAATGGTTGTTGTAGGTCGTGGAAGTCAAAAACAAAACTTTACAACAAAAGTTATTCACTGGGGTAAACATACAGAAGGGCAAATCCTTAAGCACGGTGTAATGAAGGATGCTGCATCTTCTATTTTCAACGGTGTAGGTAAAATTGAATATGGCGCTACAAAAGCTAACGCTGAACAAGAATCTCGTGTTCTTATGTTAAGCGAAAAAGCTCGCGGAGATGCTAACCCAATTTTATTAATCGACGAGGACGATGTAACAGCAGGTCATGCTGCGTCTGTTGGTCGCGTTGACCCACTTCAGCTGTACTACTTGATGAGTCGTGGTATTTCTAAACAAGATGCAGAGCGTCTAGTAATTCATGGATTCCTTGCACCAGTCGTAAATGAACTACCAATCGAAGGCGTGAAGAAACAGCTGACGGAGGTAATTGAAAGGAAAGTTCGCTAATGCTCAATACAAAAGAGATTCGAAGCTATTTTCCAATATTAAATCAAGAAGTTAATGGTCATCCACTTGTCTATTTAGATAGCGGTGCTACTTCTCAAAAACCGATTCAAGTAATTGAAGCTATAAAGAAGTACTACGAATTTGATAATTCCAATGTTCACCGTGGTGTGCATACACTTGGTAACCGTGCAACGGAAAGCTATGAAGGTGCACGTGAAAAGGTTCGTGGGTTTATAAATGCTAAATCCACGAAGGAAGTTATTTTTACTCGTGGTACAACTACTGCAATCAATACGATAGCACAAAGCTATGGTCTTGCGAACGTAAAAGAAGGCGACGAAATTGTCATCACGTATATGGAGCATCACTCTAACATTATTCCTTGGCAGCAATTGGCAAAGATAACGGGAGCGACGCTTAAATATATCGATTTAGAAGAAGATGGTACTCTATCTTTGGAGAAAGTCCGTGAAACAATTACTGAAAAGACAAAAATCGTATCAGTCGTTTACGTGTCCAATGTATTAGGCACGATGAATCCGATTAAAGAAATCACTAAAATCGCACATGATCATGGAGCTGTTATGGTAGTGGACGGGGCACAGGCTGCTCCTCACTTGAAGCTCGATGTACAAGCTTTGGATTGTGATTTCCTAGCCTTTTCAGGACACAAAATGTGTGGTCCAACCGGTATCGGAGTCCTTTACGGAAAAGAGGCTTTACTTGATGCAATGGAGCCAATTGAATTTGGTGGAGAAATGATTGACTTTGTAGGCTTACAGGAGTCTACATGGAAAGAGCTGCCTTGGAAGTTTGAAGGTGGAACTCCAATCATTGCCGGAGCTATCGGTTTAGCAGCCGCTATAGATTTTCTTGAAGAAATCGGCTTGTCCGAAATCGAAAAACATGAGCATGAGCTAGCAGCCTATGCCATGGAAAAAATGTCTACAATTGAAGGCTTAACAATCTACGGCCCTCAAGATCCGTTGAAACGTGCTGGAATTGTAACCTTTAATTTAGATGAAGTACATCCTCACGATGTCGCAACAGTCCTAGATATGAATGGTATTGCTATTCGTGCAGGACATCACTGTGCGCAGCCACTTATGAAGTGGCTAAAAGCTACTGCAACTGCTAGAGCAAGCTTCTACATTTATAATTCGGAAGAGGATGTAGATCTTCTCGTTGCTGGCCTACGCACTGCTAAGGAGTATTTTGGAGATGTCTTCTAATTTAGATCAATTATATCGCCAAGTTATTATGGATCATTACAAAAATCCTCGCAATAAAGGTAGTATTGAGGATGGCGCATTGACAATAGACATGAATAACCCAACCTGCGGAGATCGCATCCACTTGACTATTCAAGTGGAGGATGGCGTTGTACAAAACGCAAAATTCGATGGAGAAGGATGTTCGATTTCTATGTCTTCAGCATCTATGATGACGCAAGCGATCAAAGGTAGAAATATAGACGAAGCGCTTAAGCTTTCCCAAATCTTTTCCGATATGATGCTTGGAAAGGAATATGACGATTCTATTGACCTTGGAGATATCGAGGCATTAAACGGCGTATCTAAATTTCCAGCACGTATCAAATGTGCAACTCTTGCATGGAAAGCAATGGAAAAAGGCGTTTCAGAAGAAAAGAAATAAAATTAGAACGGAGGAAATACGATGGCAAAAAAAATGCCTGAAATTGGTGATTACAAATATGGTTTCCACGATAAAGACGTATCCATTTTCCGTTCAAAACGTGGTTTGACGAAAGAAATCGTTGAAGAAATTTCCCGTATGAAGAATGAACCACAATGGATGTTAGACTATCGCTTAAAAGCATTAGATATTTTCTATTCTAAGCCAATGCCACAATGGGGCGGAGATTTAGAACCATTAAATTTTGATGAAATCACATATTATGTAAAACCATCTGAACAAACTGAAAAATCTTGGGATGAAGTACCAGAAGAAATCAAAGCTACATTTGACAAATTAGGTATTCCTGAAGCAGAACAAAAATACCTTGCGGGTGTTTCTGCACAGTATGAATCTGAGGTTGTTTATCATAACATGAAACAAGAGCTTGAAGATTTAGGAATCGTATTTAAAGATACTGACTCTGCCCTACGTGAAAATGAAGATATTTTCAAAAAACACTGGGGAACAGTAATTCCTTCTTCAGACAACAAATTTGCTGCACTTAACTCTGCAGTATGGTCTGGCGGATCATTTATCTATGTACCACCAGGCGTAAAAGTGGATACTCCACTTCAAGCATACTTCCGTATTAACTCGGAAAATATGGGGCAATTCGAGCGTACGCTTATCATTGTAGATGAAGGCGCGTCTGTACATTACGTTGAAGGATGTACGGCACCTGTTTACACAACAAACTCACTTCATAGTGCAGTAGTTGAAATTATCATCAAAAAAGATGCTTATTGCCGTTACACTACAATCCAAAACTGGGCAAACAACGTTTATAACTTAGTTACAAAACGTGCGG
>JBEMAY010000086.1:0-10803 GCA_040274765.1 Psychrobacillus sp. | reverse complement strand
CATGAGAGTATAATGGAAACAATTACGCCGTTTTATGAGGAAGAGAACTACAGGTTACAATGTGGCCTTACCGATTCTGATGCGATGAGGGACCATTTATTAGATTCTGAGATTGTCAAAAGAACCGACCATCTTCTATGGGTTGATATGCCTAATGAAAAACGATACTTTGAAGAACGTATGAAGGACGGTAAGAGTCGTTTCAATCAAGCTGAGCTCGATTCAATTAGAAAGATTCTCATAGACTTGAATAAAGCTACAGAAAAAGCTAAGCAAGAGGGAAGAATGGAGCCGCATGAAAAGAAAAGCATTGGAGTTATTAGCTTCTATGGCGAGCAAGTAAAAAGAATTGATCGACTCATACAACAGGAAATGAATTTAAAGCATTTGCATTTTAGAACTGGAACAGTAGACAAATTTCAAGGGATGGAAATGGACGTCATCTTATTAAGTATGGTTCGTAACAACCAGGATAAGAGTGGAGACATTGGGTTTGCTAATGATTATCGTCGACTGAACGTAGCATTATCTCGTGCTAGAGAGTTGCTTGTAATAGTAGGCAGTGTGGAAATGTTTACGAAACGGGCTAAACAAAAAAGCTCGAGAGAAATGTATGGCCGTTTAAAAACAATAGTAAAACAGAAGGAAGGCTTTCGTAATCCAGAAGTGATTGGACAAGGGAGTCGCATAGGAGTTTAAATATGCAATCATTACAAAAGCGCTTAGAGCAAGAAATTTACCAAAATTCTAAGGTGAAAATAATGGAATCACTAAATTGGTGTGTTCCAGTCCATACAATTGAAGTGGAATATAAACGAGTGAAGCGTACAAAAATGGACGTATTGATGAAAATGATGTTAATCTCCTTTCAAAAAACGAATATTAACACCTCTGCCCAGCTTAGTGAATTGTTGATGGTGGAGCAGTTATTCATCGATGATTTAATAGAGGTTATGAGAAAGTCAGGTTTAATAGAAAAAAGAGAAGCTAATATTGTACTAACGGCAAAAGGTAAACAACAACTAGAACAGGGAATCTTCGAAGAGGAGCAGGAACCTGGGACACATCATATACTGTTTAGTCCTACCCATAATAATTTTTTAACCGGAGATATAAAGCCTGCCTCAGAAGGTGAGGAGCTGCTCCAGGTGTATAGATACGCTAAAGATGAAAAAAAGCTGGCTATAGAACAAGCAATTCTGTTAGACGCTCTACATCAATCTAACATGGAAGATCATGAAGGAGAGGAATTAATAATCATTTCCGAAATTATCTCATCTACTGAAATGTACATTGATGATATCCCGTGCTTAGAATACATTATTTATAATGAGCAGGAGGACCTGTTTTTCGCAAGAGTATGGAATACGCTGACCGATCAATGGGACGAAGCACTAGAAACGCAGTTAAATGAAAAAGAACGACTGCGTTGGAGAGAGAAA
Organism: Psychrobacillus sp.; assembly: GCA_040274765.1. Taxonomy (GTDB): domain Bacteria; phylum Bacillota; class Bacilli; order Bacillales_A; family Planococcaceae; genus Psychrobacillus. The sequence continues at coordinate 9,361 of JBEMAY010000086.1, read as the reverse complement.
TTTTTATAATCATTATAAAAAAACTGAAGATGCCCCCAGAGTTTTACAAACCGTAAAATTCTGGGGGCGTTATTATTGTCTGTAGAGCTCTTTGCAAATGACTTAATTATCACTAGTCATTGCATTATGTCGTGGGCCGGATGATAATCAGCTGATCTAACTTAACCTATTTAGTTGTAGCCTTGTAATATTCCTCTATAGGTACAAACAAACCAACCTTACCATGGCTTTCATGCTCCAGGGTAGCAAAAACAATACCAATAACAAGTCCTTCTTGATTAAACACCGGACTTCCACTATTGCCTCTGTACACAGGTGCCTCCATCATCATGATAGGTACATCCCAATCACTTAATTGGTAGGGTTCTATTAATGTTCCCTCATTGGCTATCCCTGTAAAGCGCAATGGATTGCCGATAAAGATGATAGGATCACCTTGCTTAGCTTCCATTTGCTCAGCTAAGGTTAAATACGGGAAGTCTTCATTGCTGGAGACTTGCAAAACGGCTAAGTCAATTTCGGGATAGGATTCTATCACATCAGCTCGAAATCGCCCATCATCAGGGAAGCCGACAGTAATATTATTTTTGTCTTCAATTACATGATAATTGGTTAGAATGATCCCGTTTTCTGAAATGGAAAATCCAGTGCCTTTACTATCGTCTGTGAGAACAACTACAACCGATTTCTTATACTCTGCTATATTCTCCTGAGCTGATAGGCGAGCTGACGTTTTGACGAATTCAATAGCCGGAATGGAGTAAACCTGCAAGATAATACCAAAAGTATTAATAAATAAGACCAATGCCATCAAGTAAAAGATCCACTTTGGAAATGGGCGCTTTCGTGTAGGAAGGTTTTTTTCTTCTTTAGCTTTGAGCAGTGCCTCAGCTTGTGCCTCCAAAACTAATTGCTGCAATTCTTCATCATCAATATCCTCTTCCCATTTTTCCTTTTTTCGATCATCAGGCATCTTACTCACATCCTTACTGATTGCAACTTGTACATCTATTATACATAAATGTTGTCTATTAATTGGTAAGATAAGAATTAATTTCACTTGAAATATGAGTACAAAAGGTTTAATATATGAATACAAGCTGCATTGTGCGTATGAATATTAAGTTTTAACCTTTATGCTGTAACAGGGAGTTTTATATAGAGCCGGAATGACAAGCTTCATTCTCTTTTAGACAATGAAGACATGCAAAGAAGGTATCTGCGAACACCCACTTTGAGGAGTGGTGGTTTAAAACTTTCATATAAGATACGGCAAAGGCGGCTTCCTAATAAGAATTTTATAGCAAGATATATAGACACTCTTACCAGAGATGGTAAGGGTGTTTTTTGTGTTAGATAAAGAAAAGCAATAAAGGGGAAATATGTAATCGACAGCAAATGAATATGAAGGAACAATTAAAATTTTTAGAAAGATTTCAGCGAGTAGTCATTTGTAACATGCAGTTTTTTTCTGTCATAAATTTATTATCTCCCTAACACTATCCTGAAATACCTTTGTCATCTTAACATGTTAAGCTAGGGGTCGTTAGTGAAAAGGAGGAAATTCATTTTATGAAAAAACACATTGTAGCACTAACTGCTATTGCGGCACTATCAGTAGGGACAGCAGGACAAGCTTCTGCATCAAGTGTTCACACGGTAGAAAAAGGTGACACTCTTTGGTCAATTTCCCAAGAGAATAATGTCAGTGTAGAAAATATACAAGTATGGAACGATTTAGATTCAACAATTATATACCCATCACAACAATTACAGGTAGAGGAATCTACAGGAACTTATACAGTTGTTTCGGGAGACACTATCTATGGTGTTGCGGTTATGTATGGGATGAGCGTTACCGAACTAATGACAAGTAACCAACTTATAGATGACTTAATACACCCCGGTGATAAGCTAGTCGTTAGTGGAGATAAGGTGCAGCCAAAAGTGAGTGCATCTCAGAGTTCAGCTAATAGCTCAAGTATTCCAACCCCTAGTGAAGCAACAGCGTCAACGGATGTAAAAGAATTAACCGTAACCGCTACTGCATACACAGCTTCCTGTGAAGGGTGTTCAGGAATTACTTCTACGGGAATTGACTTAAATGCAAACCCCAACCAAAAAGTAGTTGCAGTAGATCCTACTGTCATACCTCTTGGTTCCAAAGTTTGGGTTGAAGGTTATGGGGAAGCCATTGCCGGAGATATTGGAGGAGCAATAAAAGGAAATAAGATAGATGTTTACATGCCTTCTTATGATGATGCGATTAACTGGGGTCGTCAATCGGTGAAAGTTAAAATACTTGACTAAAGTTTTATAGATAAACAAAAATATTATTTTATTGGTTAAAAGAGGAATATTGTAGGTAGGTATTTGTTATTCGAAGGATAATAATTACACATAAAGTAATTTCAAACCCTTTTATTCCATATTAATAACTAAATGTAAATAATTACTAGTAAATAAAAATGCTCATAATGGGTATAATATTGGTATGAGAAACAGTTGATAGCTGAAGAAGATCTCCCTTCGTCTTTCTCATCCGATTTTATATAAAAAATCGGGCCCCACTGTTGAAGAAGTGGGGCTTTTTTTATTTTAAAAATTAAAAAGTTAAGTATAGAACGTGAATAATGAGCAAATATGAAGGGATAACGGATTGTGTCTATGTAGACAATTTTTCCAATCCTTATTATCGACTAAATGGATAGCACAAACGCTCAAATCTATACCCGTAATTGGAAGTAAAGAAATCATACCAAGAGATATTTTTTTCATCAGCCACGGGAATTACAGAAAATAGAAGCTGATTTTGATATGATTACGATGTTAGTTGAAGACAGGCAATAATTGTTGAAAATCCTCAATGATAAATAATGTTCTTTGGAAGCAGATGATTCATCTGCTTCTATTTTTTGTGGTCTATTTCGTATGTCGGATTGTCTGTAAAACGAAGGAAAAATTTGAAAGGGACTATTAGCTTAAATGAGTAGGTTTAGAAAAATAAATATGCAATCATTCTTTTTGGGTATTTCGTATTGGATTTTAAATGGTGCTAATTAAACGTTGTGAATTTCAAAAATGTTAAAGAATCCCTTCGTATACTTGGTTTCCTGGTAAAAGGTAAGAAGTATTTATACCTATAAGTGTGTTAAAGTCCCATGAAGTTAAAATTGCATTTAAGAATATTAGGTTAATTTATTCATTTTTCAGAATAAATATTTTTTTGTTGAGATGAAAAAATAGCTAATCTCTTAGAGGATAAAGAGTTTAATAATGATGGGCGTAATATTCGTAAAATTAAAAAAGTTATAAATACCTATAAATTATAGACATAAAGTAGTCGTATACAATCAAATCGGAATATTTGACCTAGTTAGTGTCAAATTTCGACAAAAATCCTTTGATTTATAGTATATAGTTGTAAATACATCAAGAGCTTTTGTTCAGACACCATGGATTCTGTTTACCTAAATGTAATTAGGAAGGGGGAAAGGGTGTTTTTGTGTTTCCTGAAGGATAACAAAACTAGCTTAGTAGGAATAAAAGATCCAGCTAAAATCAGAGGAGGAATGGAAGTTGAGTAAGAGCAGTAGACGAACTAAACGAAACAAGGCCGTTAGTATCGCAGCAACTTTACTTATGACATTTTCACTGATCGCTCCCAATGTAGTTAGTGCAGAAGCTAATAATAAGTTGCACCAGTCATTGAGAGAATCGAGTCCAAACAGTATTTCTGTGAAGGATAAGATGAGTAGTAGATTATTAGAAAGTTTTAAAGAAGAAGAGAAAGTTACCTTCTTGATAAAATTTAAGGAAAAGGCTGACTCGGCAAAAGTAGCTTCAGAGGCTAGAGAAAATGCCGAGTCAAAAAATCTTTCCGCTCATAACACGAAGCTGATTCAGAGGTCAGCTGTTGTGTCAGAACTAAAAGCCACTTCCATGGAATCACAAGAAACCGTGATGGAGTTTCTTGAAAAAGAAGTTTCCAAAGGAAATGCTAGCGACCTAGAATCTTATTATATCGTAAATGGAATGTCGGTAACAACGACAAAAGAAATTGCTGAAAAAATTGCTACGTTTCCTGAGGTAGAAAAAATCCTTCCAAATGAGACACGTCAGCTGTTTGTTACTAAAACTAAAGACGCAGTAGCACCTAAAGCTGAGGTTGCAAATGTGGAATGGAATATCGACCGAGTTAAGGCACCACAAGTCTGGGAAATGGGCATTGATGGATCTGGTACTGTAGTCGCAAGTATTGATACGGGTGTTCAATGGGATCATCCAGCCCTTAAAGAAAAATACCGTGGGTACAACAAAGCAACAGGTCAAGTATCACATGACTTTAACTGGTTTGATGCAACCTCTTCAGCAAGTCCAACACCTTTCGATGATCAAGATCATGGAACGCACGTAACTGGAACGATGGTAGGTAGTGAGCCAAACGGTTCTAATCAAATTGGTGTAGCTCCAGGTGCTAAATTTATTGCTGTTAAAGCATTTACAGCTTCCGGTGGTTCTGACGTTGATTTATTAGAAGCTGCACAGTGGATATTAGCTCCTACTGATGCAAGTGGAAATACACGAGTAGATTTAGCTCCAGATGTTGTCAACAACTCATGGGGTGGCGGAGCAGGACTAGATGAGTGGTACCGCGATGTTGTAATCAACTGGCGTGCTGCTGAAATATTCCCAGAATTCTCTGCAGGAAATACTACTTTTTCTAACCCAGGTGGGCCAGGTTCAGTGGCGGCACCATCAAACTATCCAGAGTCTTTCGCAACTGGCGCAACGGATATTAACAATATAGTTGGAAGTTTCTCTCTTCGCGGTCCATCTCCATATGCTGAGATTAAACCTGACATTTCAGCTCCAGGAGTCAACATTCGATCTTCTATCCCTGGTGGCGGATATGAAGGTGGTTGGAATGGAACTTCTATGGCAGGACCAGCTGTATCTGGTGTTGCTGCATTACTTAGACAGGTAAATGCAAATCTTACCGTAGATCAAATGGAAGAGATTTTATTAAATACAGCTATTCCTTTAACAGATACCCAATATACAACAGTGCCAAACCATGGCTATGGATATGGTTTAGTAGATGCTGAAGCTGCAGTGTCTTCTATTCTTACTGGACTTGGTACTTTAAAAGGGCAAGTAACTAAAGAGGGCGAGGATAATGAAGCGCCAGTTCTTGAACACTCTGCTCCTTCTGAAACATATGAAGGTATGGCTTTAACTTTAACTGCGAATGTTACAGATGATATTAGTGTTTCTTCTGTAGTATTAAAATATCAAGATGAAAACGGAGCTTGGCAACAAATCGAAGCTGGGCGTTCATCTGGTGACTATAAGTCCGGAGTATATACAGTAGTAGTCCCTGGAGATTTAATCACAGGTACTTCCTTTAAATACACTTGGACAGCAACTGACTTTGGTAACAATGAAGTAACAAGTGAAGAATATACAGTACAAGTAAAACCAGGTATTACAGTAGGGTACACAGAGGATTTTGAAGCACAACCAACTGGATGGTATTCTTTTGGAAACCAAAATAGCTGGGAGTGGGGTGTACCAACATCTGGTCCTGGAAACGCTGCCTCTGGAGAAAAAGTATATGCTACTAATCTAAAAGGTCAGTATGCAAATAATATGAACGCAACACTTGTGGCACCTCCAATTGATTTGCCAGAAGGAAATTCATATCTTCAGTTCAAGCAGTGGCATAATTTTGAACAAGCTTCATCTGGTACAGCTTGGGATTATGGACATATCGTTGTTTCTACTGACCAAGTAAACTGGACACAGTTACTAAGGGTTACAGGAATATCTACAGCATGGGGAGATGTAGAGGTAGACCTTTCTGAATATGCGGGTCAACGTATTTATCTTGGATTTAATGCATTTTCTGATGGAAGTGTACAAAGAGACGGCTGGTATATTGATGACGTAGCTTTAACGGATGTTTCTCAAACTGGTACTGTTTCAAAAGGAAAAGGCAACAACAAAGGCAACACAGCTATCACAGGTGGTAAAGGAAATGATAACCAAAAAGATATCGATGTGAAAAAAGCACCGGTAGATCCAAATAAAATTAAGCCTGTTTTACCTGAACTAAAAGCGGCACCTCCAGTAGTGGAAGATACAAATGCACCTACATTGCTACCACTTGGTGCTCAAGTGAGCGTACTTGAAACAAATCGCTCTGTATATACAAACCCGGCCGATGGTTCATATTCCATGACCCATGCAGCAGGTACATTTACAGTGAAAGCAGAAGCTTATGGTTTCGAATCTGAACAAAAATCAGTAGTGATTGAGGCAGATGAAACAGCAACTGCAAACTTTACTTTAGACGAAATTGAGCAAAGCACTATTAGCGGTACAATTACAGACGCTTCTACAGGAGAAGGAATTGCTGGTGCAACTATTCTTCTAGTAGAGGATGCTAATATCACGCCAGTAGTTACTGATGAAAATGGTAACTATGCAATTACTGCATATGTTGGAGAGTACACGTTAAAAGTTATTGCTCGTGGATACCATGGACAAGAAGTTCCGGTTTCTATTGATGGCGAGCCGATTACTAAAGACATCGCTTTAGAGCCATTTTACACTTACCCTGGTGGGGAAATTGGTTATGATGACGGAACTGCAGAAAATGCAAGAGCATTTAATGCAGCTGGAAATGCTTGGTCTGTAAAAATGTCACTTCCTGAAGGTAAAGAAAGTGGAATTGTAACAGATGGAGTATTCAGATTCTGGACAACTGAATGGCCTGTACCAGGTGGAACAGCATTTGCTGTAGAAGTATGGGATGCAAGTGGTGTTGATGGAGCGCCAGGTAAAATGATCGCTGGTCCTGTTAATGCAACTGCATTACGTAATGGAGAGTGGACAGTTGTAGACTTAACGGAACACAACATCGTTGTAAATGGAGATTTCCATATGGTATATCGCCAAACATTTGCAAACCCTAACACTCCAGGTTTAGCTACAGATGAAAATGGAACAAATGCTGGCAGAAGCTATCAAGGAGTTTCTGGTACATGGACACCTGCACCTGCTGCAGAGGGTAACTACATGATCCGAGCTCGTGTAAGCTACGAGGTTGTAGGTCCAGTTATCACTTCTCCAGCAGAAGGTTTAGTTACTAATGAAGAAGATATTACAATAGAAGGATCAGCATCACCGACTACAACTATCGAATTGAAGCAAAATGGTGAGGTAGTTGGAACAACTGAGGTTGGTAATGATGGTAAATTTGCTATTGATGCAACATTAACAGAGGGTGAAAATGAATTTACAGTTGTTTCGAATCTGGATGGACGTGAAACTGGTGAATCTGCTCCTGTAACAGTCATTTTAGACACTCAAAAACCTGAACTGGTAATCACTAAGCCGGTTGATGGTGAGAAAACAAACCGTGAAAGTGTAACTGTCGAAGGTACTATTGCAGACGCTAATCTGGAATATGTTCATGTAAATGGACAGCCGGCAACAGTGACTAACGGAAAGTTCTCTAAACGAATCCTTTTAGAGGAAGGTTCAAATGAAATTACAGTGGAAGCGAAGGATAGAGCTGGAAATATCGAAACTAAAACGATAACAGTTACAGCTGATTCGATTGCTCCAGAAATTTCAAACCTGAAACCAGAGACTGATTTAAACCTTAAAACTGGTCGCAGTGTTAAAATCGAATTTGATAGTGAGGCTGGTTTAAAACCAACTTTTGTAATTCATATGCCATTAACAAATGTTGGAGATGTACAAAATGCAACTGAGTTACCAATGATGGAGACTGGAAATGGTCACTATGTTGGGTACTGGACAGTACCAGCAGACACGGTTGCGAATGGAGCAGTAATCGAGGTTATTACAATTGATGGCTTTGGCAATGAAACACGCAAAAAAGCTGCTGGGAAACTCTACATCAATGTAGATGCTCCTACTACTTCCCAACCATCAGTAGAAAAACCAGCTGATGCAGAAGAACCAGTAAAAGAAGTAGAAGAGAAGTAAGAAATCCGAAAGATAAGGCAGTTAAAGTGAAAAGTCAGTGGGGCTCAATCCTCACTGATTTTTTATTGTTTTAAATATTAAAATATTCTGTAAAATATGGTAGTATTATTTAAAAGAGGATAAATAAAGGGGATAGAAATGAGAAGAGAATATAGTATGAAACATATTTTTTTAGTTATTGGTACATGTGTAGTTTTATTTTCACCACTTTATATTTTATTAATGCCAAATATAGTAGCTGAAACTATTTACTATGACAGAAATTCATGGTTGATTTATGTTCCAACTATAAATTATTGGGTATTCGGAATAAGTATATTTACATTTGCATTGTGCTTTATTGTGTTAGGTCTCTTGAAGAAGCGGAAGGTTTCCATTCCCATTGCTTTATTAGCTTTTGTATTTAGCGTATTTACGTTTTATTATGCTTCTTTGTCCTATATTTCGCTTGACGGGGACCAAATCTCTTATAGAAAACTCTTTTCAACGGAGAAAGAAATTTACCAGTGGGAGGAGTTAAAAAAAGTTTCCTATTATATGGTGGAAAATGATTCAGATGAACTCCCTTATTACAACTTTTATCTTAATAATGGAGAAATGCTTACGATAAAGGAAAATACTTACGTTTTAGAAGCTGCCTCTAGTATTAGATGGAGGGTGAAAGAGGCTGAGGTCCCAATAGAGCATGTAGAAACGTGGAATGAATAAAAAATGAAACAGTTTTTATATAGCAAACGGAAAAAAACAAATATTTGTTTGATCTAATTACATACTAATTGAAAGGAGGATGACCGTGTTCAAATACAATCATCCTCTCAAAGGTTTTTTCATTTATTTGTTAATTGGCTCTAGATGGCTAAAGCATTTTTAGTAATGCATCTCTTCCAACCATCCCAGCTGTAATTCCTAACTTCTCTGCCTCTAGAGTAACCGATTCTAGTGGAGCATTTATAAGCTGTTCGATTGTCTTTACTCCGACAGCCCGACCTGCAATTATATGCCTGTCTTTCAACTTTTCATTGAGCAAGCCTACATCTAGAGCCCCACACATAATATATCCCTTATCATTGGACACAGTTAACAAATTTGTTTTAGGGAGTTCAACTGAAACTGCTATAAATATGTTTCCATCGAGGTCAATGGGATGTACGTTAATCAATAAACATTCACTCCTTTATGTTTTCCCTACAGATTATGTGAAGAGAAGAAAATAGGTGAATGTTAACAGACATCTCATGAATTTTGAAAAAGAACCGATTAAATGTAAACGCTAAAATAAAATGGACAGTTTCTGCTAAATAACATTGAACACTTTCGCTAATCTAATAGATTTTCAGTA
>JBEMAY010000085.1:0-11182 GCA_040274765.1 Psychrobacillus sp. | reverse complement strand
GGAGCTAGACATCAAGAAATGCGTAATCGCCTATTTCTGCCCCGACAGGCAAATGGAAAAAAGCGAGGAGGCAGCTCCTCAGCCACCGGAGCTTTTGTCCATTTGACCCCGAGGGGCAAGGCGATGGAGCTAGACATCAAGAAATGCGCAATCGCCTATCTTTGCCCCGACAGGCAAATCTCAAGAAAAAACGACTGAAGAATCAGTCGTCTTTCCGCTTCTTCATAATGGTAGCACTGTCCGATTGAGCAGGGTCTGATACACGATTGTCTTCTTCTAGCTCTTGGTTATCTCTCATGCGTTCCATTTGCTTGCCTAATGTTTTAACCTCATCCATGTTTGTTGCCATTGAACCGTTCTCTGGACCATTTTTCAAATTATCCATTTAAAAAATCACTCCTTTTTATCTATCCTAGTAGAATCACACCTTACATGCAACTTTGACACATTTTATTTTAGACATAATTTCGTTTTATTGTATCGTTTCATTTTTTTACATATTAGGGTATACTAAGATTTAGAATATATAGAGGAGGCGCTTAAGTATGAAACTAATCCTTATTCTTGGCGTTTGTGTTGCGTTTCTTTCTGCAATTTTCACTGCAGGATACGATGACAAACCAGGTGCATCTGAGAAATAATAAATATTCAACATAAAAACGGACGAGTCTGTATAAGACATCGTCCGTTTTTTTAATGTAAGTTTGGATAGTCCTGTTGACGCAAAGCCTCATAAATAAGAATTGCGGCCGTGTTTGAGAGATTCAATGAACGAATGTTGTCATTCATCGGTATTCTAAGGGCACGGTCTGGATGTGCATCTATAAATTCACGTGGAAGTCCCTTCGTCTCACGTCCAAATATAAAGAAATGATCCTTCTCTGAGTCACTAAAATCAAAAGTAGTATGTGGCTTCGCTCCAAATTTAGTGATGAGGTAATATTCAGCATCAGGGTGAGCTGCGAAAAATTCATCTAACCCATCATAATAGGTGATATCTACATGCTCCCAATAGTCTAATCCTGCACGCTTTAGCATTTTATCGTCTGTAGAAAAGCCTAATGGTCGGATAAGATGAAGCTTAGCTCCTGTACCTGCACATGTTCTAGCAATATTTCCTGTGTTTGCAGGAATTTCTGGTTGATATAACACAACATTAATACTCAATGATTCCACTTCCTAATTTTCAATTGTATAAAACGCAAGACCCTTGCGAATCTCTTCTAAAACCTGTTCTTCTTGCTCTTTTTTTTCTGCTTCCTTTAACGCAAGCAAGCCTTCCTCTGTATTGATTTTGCCTAATGCCCATGCTGCTGTTCCTCTTATTACAGGTCTTGCATCGTGTAACATTAGTTCAATAAGTGTAGGAACAGCTGCCTCTTCTTTAAAATGTGCCAATGCAATGATTGCATTCCGTTGAATTGGATTTTTCCCTCTCCATGAACCAGACATATGACCATATGTTTCTTTAAACGTCCGATTAGTCATACCTAATAACGGTAACAATAACGGCTTTACTAGCTCTGGATCCGGCTTGAATGATTCCTGATGAAGATTAGCCTTGCCTTTATTTTTTGGACATACCGTTTGGCACGTATCACACCCATAAATACGATTCCCTATCTTTGCCCTAAACTCATCAGGTACCATCGTTTTTGTTTGGGTGATAAAGGCGATACAGCGCTGGGCATTCAGCTGACCACCTTCTATTAAAGCACCTGTAGGACAAACGTCTAGACAAAGCCTGCACTCCCCACACTGTTCCTCCATCTGTTCACTTGGAGCAAAAGGAATAGAGGTGATCATTTCTCCTAAATAGACGTAGGATCCGAATTCTGGAGTGATGATGGAACAATTCTTCGCACTCCACCCGATCCCAGATCGTTCGGCAACCGCACGGTCTGAAAGCTCTCCAGTATCGACCATGGAACGCAGCCTTGCATCTGGTATATGGGTTAAAATATATAATTCTAGCTGAGCGAGTTTTTCTCTTAAAACGGTATGGTAATCCATTCCCCATGAAGCTCGAGCAAATATTCCACGTCTAGCTCCCTTAACACTTTGGGGTGCATCCTTCATTTTGGACGGGTAAGCTATAGCTATAGAGATAATGCTCTGTGCTTCCTCCAATAAAAGCTTGGGCTGCGTCCGTTTATCGAGATCAGGCTCCTCAAAGCCCGAAGCATAGCCTAGCTCCTGCTGTCGAATCAATCTATTTTTTAACTCATGAAATGGAGAAACAGTGGTAAAACCAATTTTATCAATTCCAATGGATGCAGCGTATTCTATGAGGTTCTGTTGAAACTGGTTTATATTCACTAGAGTTCTCCTTTCTGTATGGTACAATGAAGAAAATATATACAAGGATGGTTTAAAATGTTTGTAAAATTAGATACTTCTCTATTACAAATAGAGCCTACTTTTAAAATTGGCCTTATTTATTATAACAAAATTATTGTATCATCTTCCCCTCAAATGCTTAAGGGACGCCTCCAATTATTTCAAGAACAGCTATTTTTCGAATTAGAGGAAAAAGCAGTTAATGACTTTGACGGTATAAAGGAATGGCGAGCTCTATGGAAAAAGCTTGGAGCAGACCCTAACCGTTATCGTCCTTCGATGGAAGCCATGTACAGAAGGATTGCAAAACAAAATTATATCACACCTATGCATTCTGCTGTAGATTTAAATAACTTCTTCTCTATGCGCTATGAGATTCCACTAGGAATTTATGACCTGACACAGGTGAAAGGCGACATTTTCATCACTGTAGGCAATAAAGAAACAAGTTATGTTGGATTGAATGGTAGAGAAAATAACTTAAAAGGGATTTTAACACTTCAAGATGAGGTAGGTCCATTCGGAAGTCCATTCGTCGATTCTAAACGGACGGCAGTTACTGAAAGTACAACGAGTGCCATACAGATAGTATATCTACGACCTTCTATGAGTCAGGAAGAAGCGGTAAAATTATTAGAATCCATGGGACAAATGTTCACCCAAGTACACGGCGGAGAAGCCGCAAGTGTTGTATTAGACAATAACCAAGTAGAATGGAGGATATAAAATTATGGCACCAATACTTCTTGCGGAGGCAGTAAAGCTTAAGAGTATTTTGTTGAAGAGAGTTCAGGAGTTGGAGATTGAAATGATGCGTGTAGGTTTCACTGTTATCGAGAAGGGGACTACTCCTGCTCAGCCTATACGAGCTGTGAGCACAATCGATTTAGAAATGAATGAGATACGTGCGGATATTCGAAAGCTTGATCGACTGATATACGAGGCTAACTTAAATAATACAGTTACGTATAAAGAAGCCGACCTTACCATCGTGGAGGCAATTGAACTGGCTACTCAGCTACGCGCCCAGGCGAGAGTATATAAACAGCTAGGAAGCCATGAAAAGCAAAGAATCCAATTCAGTGGCTACGGTGAAGGAACCACTTATGTAGAGGTTGCCTTATTTGAGCCAGAGGAATATCGAAAAAAAGCATTAGACTTTGAAAAGGATGCAAATAAATTATCCGGGCTGATTAACGCGAAAAATTATGCCGTTACGATTGCCTTTGAAGACGAGAAATATGCTTAACTCTCATTCCTTGGTAAGGTGAGACTCCTTGCCAAGGCATAGCAGGAGGTCATTACAATTTAACTGGTGGCAAACCAATGACCATTTACCATTTACTTTGTGACTAATTACTAATGACTAACCATTGCAACGGCAATCGACCCTCAATTAGTGTACGACCGGACTTCCTACTATGAAAAACGCTCCTCTCCATTTTTGGAGGGAGCGTTTTTACTTTGTTAGTTTTCAAAGACCTGTGTTTGTTCTCCGTCAATGACAAGTTTCCAGGAACCTTCATTAGGGAAATTAATTTCCCCCTCATAATGGTATAATTTCTGATAAGTAGTTGCATCAATTACATGATTTTTGTCTTTTTGGAAGCTGCTCTTCTGTACAATTTCATCCCCATTTGAATTTACTAAAAGAACCTCGATACTTTCCTTCTTACCTATAGAGCTTTCTATAAGTACATTAGTAGTTACCCCCACCGGAATCTCCTTAGGTGAATCTAGCAGCACGTAATGTTCGGATTTTGGAAAAGGTGGAAGAACCATTATCCTAAATGCTCCAAATAATTCTTCTCCGACGTAAAAGGAAAGTTGCCACTCTCCCTCCCTCTTGAAGGCTGGGAAGCTTGTTAGAATATGAGCATCCTCACTATATAAGCCAGCAGACAATGTTCCCTCAGACAATAAATGCTTTTCTCCATAAGTGTTTATTGCCTCTACCTTATATCCCTTCCCAACCAAAGCTTCAGGATTTCCCCAATAGTAGAGCATAAGCTTTGCACCTCGGCGAGTATCCTCGGCAACAAAATTAAAAGTCCCTGATATACCAACTTTACCTTCCAATCCTGTTACATTTTGAAGAGAGTCCGGTAAAGGAAATGAGGTGGCAAATGGAGCGTCTAGTGTAACGTTTTTTGGCGTCACATTGTCTAGATGATACGTTTTCCCCTTATATACAAACGAAAACTTGATGTCTTTGCTTGCCTCTAATAATTTTTGTAGTTCCGCTTCGGAATAATTTGCATATAACGATTCGAATGTAATTGTATAATCATATTTATCTTTATTCGGAGTTGAATTGTAGCTTGCTTTAGAACCTATACCATAACCGTCCTTTAAGAAAAGGTATTTATTTTCCGCTCGAAACTCTATCGAATTCCAAACATCTCTTGGTATAAGTTCTTTAGATGTTAAAGAAACTTCTAATTGAATACCTTGGAGTATCTCTCCTGACGTATCCATTGTAACCTCCTTGCTTTTAATATCGGCTATTTGAAGATCTAGACTTTTTATATACTCTTGCTCCGTCAAGGACCCCATCCCTAATTCTGCCTCTTCTGTTACGTGTGTGGTGTACAGCGGACTTGCTAAATAAGCAATCACTAGAAGGCAAGCCGCCGCTAAGACTACAGATAGAGGTTTTAGAAACTTCAATTGGTTTGATTTTGGAGCATTACGAATATTGTAAATCACTTTTCTCTTTTGTTCTCTATCAAGAGAATGCTTTGGAAGGTTTCGAAGCCTTTTCTCTAACTCATCGTGTTCTTGCTTCATACTCAAATCCCTCCGTTTCTAGAATGCTCTTCAGCTTCTTAAGTGATCGATGATAAAGAACATTCACGTGGTTTTCATTGGATTCTAAGATTTCTGCTACTTGCTTAGAGGACATTTCCAGTATCGCCTTTAAGATAACCACCTCTTTGTTTTTTGCTGGCAAATTACTTATCGCTTCATATAATGCTTGATTCATCTCACCATATAAAATCGTATGGTCTAAAGCTTCCGTATACTTTTCTTCTCGTAAAAAGTACTTGATACGGTTCCAAATATGTTTTTTTCTTGCCCGATCCACCACTATATTTTTGGCAATAGTTATTAGCCATGTTTTCGGATGCGCCCCTTCTCTAAAATGGGCGATTCTTTTCATGCCACGAAGAAAAGTTTCCTGCACCAGATCCTGTACATCCATAGAGCCTGTATAGTAAATTAGGAAGCTGGTCACATCCCGCTCATATAGCTCAAACCACTCCTCGATTAGCTGCCTTTCCAAGTGATCCCCCCTATCTCCCTACTACTTCATTAGACGTTTTACTTTCCTTAATCTTACAAGAAATGGAGAAATAAAAAAATCAGCCATTGAATAAACAATGACTGACTTATACTTTGGTATTGGATTAGTATGATCTACCGAACCATACAGTGTGTTTTGATTCTTTTCCACAATTAATACAAGTAGATTTCTCCGCTGGTGGATTGAATGGAATATTACGAGTTGTAAACTTCGTTTCCTCTTTTACATGCTCCTCACAAGCATCATCTCCACACCATCCTGCAAGGATCCATCCTGGGATTTCTCCTTTTTCTGTAGAGTCTTCTAAATGCTGTTTTAGCTGCTCCATGGAATCTACATGTGTATGAGAGTTTGCATCACGGAATGCGCGCGCTTTTTCTAATAGACGAGTTTGCATTGTGTTTAGCTCTTCTTCAACACGCTCCACAATACCATTTATATCAACTGATTCTTTCTCGTCTAAGTCACGAGCTTTCATAAGCACTTGATTGTTTTCTAAATCACGTGGTCCTAGCTCTACACGAACTGGGACACCTTTAAGCTCCCACTCGTTAAATTTATAACCAGGTGATTGATCAGAATCATCTAAACGTACACGGAAACCTTTTGCTTTTAATGCAGCAAATATTTCATCTAGCTTTTCGATAATTGCTGGGTTCTTTTTCCATGGCCCCACTGGTATTAATACAACTTGTGTCGGTGCAATACGTGGTGGCAATACAAGACCTTGCTCATCACCATGTACCATAATAACTGAACCGATTAATCGAGTAGAAGTTCCCCAAGAGGTTGTATGCACATGCTGGTGCTTGTTTTCTTTATTCAAGTATTTGATATCAAATGCTTCGGCAAATTTAGTTCCAAGATAATGAGATGTTCCCGCTTGAACCGCTTTTCCATCTTTCATCATCGCCTCGATAGAGTACGTATCCACTGCTCCTGCAAAACGTTCCGAAGGAGTTTTTTGACCATCGTATACTGGAATAGCCAATAGGTCCTCTACTACTTCTTTATAGATGTTTAGCATTTGCATAGTTTCTTGACGAGCTTCCTCTTCATCAGCATGAGCTGTATGTCCCTCTTGCCATAAAAATTCAGAGGTACGAATGAAAGGTAGTGTTTTCTTCTCCCAACGGAATACGTTAGCCCATTGGTTGATCAGTACAGGTAGGTCACGGTAGCTTTTAATCCAATCTGAATACAGATGACCAATCATTGTTTCAGAAGTTGGACGAAGCGCTAAACGTTCCTCTAGCTTTTCACCTGCTGCCTCTGTTACCCATGGAAGCTCTGGAGAGAAACCTTCAATATGATCCTTTTCCTTTTGGAAGAATGATTCTGGAATTAGCATTGGAAAATATGCATTGCGATGACCTGTCTCTTTAAAGCGTTTGTTCATTTCCGCTTGGATATGCTCCCAGATTTCGTAGCCGTCCGGTTTAAATGCAATACATCCACGCACTGGCGTGTAATCCATTAAATCTGCTTTTTGGATTGTGTCGATATACCATTTAGTAAAATCATTTTGTTGTTGAGTAGTCATTCTCTTTCCTCCTTAGAATATAAAAAAGCACAAAGCTGTCCTTCGAAAAGGACGTCCTTGTGCTTGAATAGACGTGGTACCACCTTAGTTTAGCTTAAAAGTGTTTAAGCCCTCTAAACGTTTGATAACGATAACGAATCGGTTATGTTTGCATAACATCTCCGTGGTAGGTTTCAACAAGAAGGGGTGATATAGCTCTCAGCAAACACTATATTTTCTGTTTCACAATTCTCATTTACTTGATCACATCGTAGATTGTATATTACTAATAATATACCAAAAGTAACGTATTAATACAATGTACTTCTTTAATACCAATTAATTTAAACAATCAGAATAAAAATACATTATACTTACATTATGATAAAGACAAAACAAGATAGGGGAAGATTACATGAATGATTTAAAAAGTTCCTTTAACGAATGTACATATTATTTATCCGGTCATAGGAATCGAGATATCTCCGTATTAAAGGATGCATTGAAGGACATTTCGGAGGACCAATTTAGCGATATCTATGGTAACGGCTCTATTATTGAAGACTTTCAGAATAAGATGGCTAAACTCTTAGGTAAGGGAACGTCTGCATTTTTCCCTAGCGGAACAATGGCTCAGCAAATTGCATTACGTATTTGGTGCGATGAGAAGCAACTTAACCAGGTTGCCTATCACCCTCTAAGCCATCTAGAAATACACGAGATGGATGGTTTAAAGGAGATACATCAGATTAAAACGATCCTGCTTGCAGACAAGAATCGAGTAATTGAGCTAGAAGACGTGATAAATATGACAGAAGATATAGCATGTCTTTTATTGGAGCTACCACAAAGAGAAATCGGTGGCCAGCTTCCTAGCTTTGAAACGTTAGAACAGATTTCAGCCTATTGTCGTGAAAATGGTATAAAGCTTCATTTAGACGGAGCCCGACTTTTAGAAGTATTACCGTACTATAATAAAACAGCTGCTGAAGTTTGCGACCTGTTTGATAGCGTCTATATATCCTTTTATAAAGGTATTGGTGGTATTGCAGGAGCTATTCTAGCCGGTGATGAGGATTTCATAGAGAAATCTAAAATTTGGAGAAAACGTTATGGTGGAACACTTATAAGCTTATATCCTTATATTCTATCAGCAGATTATTATTTTGATCAGCGAGCTCACAAAATGGAGCAATACTATCATAATTCTGTAGAGCTAGCCCAGCTATTTAATGATTGTAAGGATATTTACACTGTACCAGAAGTACCTGTTTCCAATATGTTTCATGTCCATTTTAATCGTTCCCAAGAGGAAATGGCAGCTATTCTTAGCAAAGTCCAGCTAGCTAACCGCATAGGGATATCCAGCTATTTAAGTGAGCTAGATGTGGAAAAATGCCAAATTGAAATTAGTATTGGAGATTCTTATTTAGAAATTCCAAAAGAAGAACTAGAACAATTATTTTTGAATTTAAATGAAGAAATGAAATAAAATAAAAAAACTCTCAACATCTCGTTGAGGGTTTCTTATCGTTGTTGTTGGAATTGCTCACTTTTTAGTTCTTCATATATATGGTTTGCCTTGCTTTGCGCTTCTGCTTTTGAAGTTGCATGTACCTCAATAATTTTTCCTTCGATAATAAAGTTATATGTTTTAATCATTTTAAATTCCTCGCTTTTCTTTTTTTGATTCTAATTATGTTATTCCCTATTGTAGAAAAATAAAACTTCTTAATAATGGAAATTAAAAATATTTATTGGGACAGTAAAAAAGTTCATAGTTACTGTGCTTATTTAAAAAAGGTGGCTCCCATTTATGAGCCACCCAACAACCCTATTACCCACTCCTTCACATCCACAAGTCGATTAGATGGTGGTCTTTCTGTCTCATCCGAAACGATTAGGGGAACAACGGAATCTACCCTATGGAGAGACCCATGTGCACCCCCGCCAGCATGATCATGACTATGCTTTTCAATAAATTCATAAGAAGGCTTTGCATCTACTATGATAACTTTCCCGGTTTGGGAGTGAAGTGCTCCATATAGCCGGGCTAATGCATCAGGATATGCGTGATAGCGTAATATACCTCGCTCATCTTTTATATCTAGAGTAGACAAATCTCCATCTAATCGCCACGACTGCTTATATTCATCTATATAAGGTCCATTTGGTGAAAAGGTGAGCTCTTTATCGTCTGAGATCACGACATGATTTATTTGTTCATCTCTCCATGCAATAAAACCTATTCGTTCATCCTTTTTTAAGCTTTCTACTATATCAGAAAAAGGAATTTCTTCATCATTCAAATAGATATAAGCCATTCGCTCATTCACTGCGATAGCTAGCTGTGCATTTTCTTTTCCTCTTTCTAAGAAGGTGTAACCCTTTAACAATTCATTTAAATCAATTAAAGCTGTTTCCTTTTCTTCCTTTATTGCAGATTGACCACTATCACCCATGACTACCCATGTTACCTCTTCTACTGCCTCTTCCCAGGAGCCATAACTATTCAATAGCTTTTGCAGTGCTTGGTCTGCCTTCTTAATCTCAGATCTATCACCAGGACCATTTTTATGTATGGAGGCATCCGCATCGGGGAGATAGGCTAGAGTAAAGGCGGGAAGCTTCTCTTGCTCGATTAAATAAGTCAGTTCATTAGCAGTAAACTCATTATTTACCCCCATCCTCTTCCAGACGTATTTATATCGATCGTTCTCCGGATTATATTGAGATAAGGCGCCGAGCGAGAAAAGCATCGGCCCTTTCACTTTTATCTCTTTTGGCAAGAGATCGGTAATAGAAAGAAGCTTAGGCACATGTAAATCCTGCTGAAAGCTCCCCCGATATAATAATCCATTAATAGAAGCAGTCTGAATTTGAGCATTTGCCAATTGTTCGTGAATCGTTAGAACTTCCTTACTTAAATGTGTTTCATTCAGATGAATAACACTATCTGCCACTACATTTTTAACCCTATTGTCCCAAATCTCCGCGATTCCACTTCCATAACTGACCATGCGTGCTTCATCCTTTTTAAACCAAATCAAACCTGGAATTTTATGATGATTTGCATATGTTCCGGTCAACAAGGTGCTGTCAATTGTAACGGACATCGTAGGGTAGGAACTAATAAATTCCGGATAAAAATCACCATTCTTAATTAAAAATGAGAACGCAGGCACCTCGCCCTCTTTTATAGCCTTTTGGAGTGGTTCAGTCATTAATGAATCGACAACAATTAGAACGATTGGTTTTCTGTTGTTTGGAACTGTAGCATCTTCAAGCTGCTTAGTTGGAGACATAGAGATCGTCAATATAAGACCTCCGCATACCACAAGGAATATAGCTAATGTAATAAGTATTCTTTTTTTCAATGTAGCTCACCTATCTTCCATTCATTAGCCTTAGTATGGTGATAACATATGAATACATGCTTCTATTCTAGAAAAACTATCCTTACTGTTTCCAAACAACAGCATGGGATTTTTACTTATCTTCAGTAATTTTATAAAACAACAAAAAAGACCTCTAACAAAATAGTTAGAAGTCTTGATAGGTATGACTTTATGTCATGAATATGATACCGGTGGTCGGGGTCGAACCGACACATCCGAAGATACGGGATTTTGAGTCCCGCGCGTCTGCCAATTCCGCCACACCGGCATATTGAAGGCAGTAAATACTTTTTAAAAATTGGAGGCGGCAACCGGATTTGAACCGGTGATAAAGGTGTTGCAGACCTGTGCCTTACCACTTGGCTATGCCGCCTTAATTTGGAGCGGAAGACGAGGTTCGAACTCGCGACCCCCACCTTGGCAAGGTGGTGTTCTACCACTGAACTACTTCCGCAAAATGCTTAGATATTTTTTACTCTGACAGTAAAATGAAAATTAAAATGGTGCGGGTGAAGGGAGTCGAACCCCCACGCCTTGCGGCGCTAGATCCTAAGTCTAGTGCGTCTGCCAATTCCGCCACACCCGCTAAGCAGTAAATAAATATATAAACTGGTG
>JBEMAY010000084.1:0-11609 GCA_040274765.1 Psychrobacillus sp. | reverse complement strand
TTTGTAACGGGATAACGTAGTTAAAGAAAAAGATGATAAACGGCATTGCCATGAATAAAATCATTACTACTCCGTGCGTGGAGAAGACTTCATTGTAATGCTGTGAATCTAAAAATGTGTTTTCTGGCATCGAAAGCTGATAGCGCATCATAATTGCGTCTACGCCTCCGCGGAAAAGCATTAGTAATGCAGATAGCAAGTACATAATACCGATACGCTTATGGTCTACAGTAGTGATCCATTCGCGCCACAGGTATCCCCATTTCTTGAAATAGGTAATACCTAGAACTATCGCAACCATCGTAAGGCCGATACCGACCATGGATGCATATATCAAAAAGCTTGGATGTGGTACGGCAAAGCGATCAAAGAAATCCATACTTTTGTTTCTCCTTTCAGGAATCTATAGCTTGGACTATAGTAATCTTGTAAACCTTCTATTAATGATGAGAATGCTCTGATCCTTCATCGGCATTCGTTTGCTCATGATTCTCATGCTCGGATTCATCCATGTCATGATTCTCATGATCTGCATCCTCTTCGTCTGCACCATGATCGTGGCTAGGAGCAGGGGAGAATTCTAGATGTGTTCCTGTATACGTAGAGCGTCCAAGATGTCCTGGCTCTAATAATTCTTCAAATTTATCTTCTGTAAGTGCTGGTGCAGTTTCGTGTACTTCCTCTACCCATTCCTCAAAATCCGAAGGAGACATAGAAGTTACATCAAAGACGTTTTCAGCAAATCCAGCTCCGCTGAAGTTTGCGTTTCTTCCCATGAATTCACCTTCCACATCTGCAGCTAGGTGTAAGGTAGTTACCATGTCGGACATGGCATACTTTTGTCCGCCTAGCTGTGGAATCCAGAAGCTAGTTATTGGGCCGTGGGAGTATAATTTAAACTCAATTGCACGGTTTGCCGGAATATATAAGTAGTTAACTGTTTCGATATCTTGTTCTGGATAACTAAAGTGCCATTTCCAGTTGGAGGACGAAGCATAAATGACTAACGGCTCTTGATCCTCATAGCCTTGAGGTGTCGACTCAACGATATAGTTACTTCTTACCGATACGATGGAAAGAAAAATAACGATTAGAATTGGAATCCCGACACAAATTGCTTCCACAATTGGATTTCCTTCTATATGAGGTGGCTCATAATCCTCACTTTGCTTAGAAGCACGATATTTTATTAACACAAACACTAAAATAGCTAAAACGACAATTACGATCCCTGACATCAGGAAAATAGATAGCATAATATCATTTGCCTGTGTTTCGGCCTGTGGACCTTTAGGATCTAAAACAAGTAATGGCTCACAACCTGTTAACACAGTGACAATAGTGAAAACCATCGTCAAAAGAGCCCACTTCCATTTTAATTTCATTGTTGTACTCCTTTCCAATCTATTATAAAAAGCTAAGGTAACTAGTATTGGTTTCAAAGAATTTCTCTCTGTGCCTATATCTTATTACCTTCCATTTAAAAAAACGAACAATAAAACCGGACTTCACAAATTCTTCAAGAAGATTTGAACGTTCTTTTACACAATTGTAAATGTGACAAATTTATTCATAAAAGCATTGGAAACCATAAAGAATTAGTAGAAGAAAGTTGACGTTCTAAGCCGGGTTTCTGCTAAACAAGAAAAGAGTGAAAAGGTCTAGGAGGGATGGAATTAGAAGGTTTTTCTTACAATAACATGAGCTAATTGAATAGGGCAGGAATGGAAATTACAGATGCAGAAGTTAGGATATAAGAAACTAAAATGTGTCCTCTGCCGAAGAAAGCAATCTATTATGGTAGGTAAATATAAATATTAAAAGGAACGAAAATATTAGAATAAAGAACTAGCATCTGTACCATTTCTCAAATAAAGGACAATATATTCCCATTTCATTTCTATTTCAGTAAAGTATTTACTAAATCTGTCGATAATCAAAGAGGTGAATAGAAAATTATGGTGGAGGTTAACCAATGAACTTAGAAATGTTAGGTAAACAATTTATCGCTGGTGAATGGAGAGATGGTCAAAGTAATCTGGTGCTGAATAACACAAACCCTTTTAACGACAAACCAATCAATACTTACAAGCTAGCAAATATTGATGATATAGATTTAGCATATAAGGCAGCACATGCTGCAAAGCTAGAGTGGGATAAGGTCAACCCTTACAAAAAACGTGACATTCTAGAAAATGCAGTGAAATATATGGATGAGCATGAAGAAGAGATTACTTCTATTATCATGGAAGAGCTAGGGGGTACTCGTTTAAAAGCTGCTTTTGAAATCGGTCTTGTTAAAAATATTATTAAAGAAGCTGCTACGTTCCCATTGCGTATGGAAGGAAAAATTCTACCATCAACAATAGATGATGTAGAAAACAGACTATACCGTATTCCTGCTGGTGTTGTCGGGGTTATCAGCCCGTTTAACTTCCCATTCTTTTTATCGATGAAGTCAGTTGCTCCTGCCCTTGGAGCTGGGAATGGCGTTGTGTTAAAGCCACATGATGATACACCTATAATGGGTGGAACGCTAATTGGTAAAATCTTCGAAGAAGCGGGTGTACCAAAGGGTTTAATCAATGTCGTTGTCACCGATATCAAGGAAATTGGCGATGCATTTGTCGAACATCCTATTCCAAGAATTATCTCCTTTACGGGTTCTACACAAGTAGGAAGCTATATTGGTCAGGTTGCTATTAAAAACTTTAAGAAGCCATTACTTGAGCTAGGCGGAAACAGTGCTTTTATTATTTTAGAGGATGCAGACCTAGAGTACGCAGTGAATGCCGCTACCTTCAGTAGATTTACTCATCAAGGACAAATTTGTATGTCTGCAAATAGAATATTAGTTCAACGTTCTATCTATAAGCAGTTCACAGAAAAGTATGCAGAAAAAGTAGCTTCTCTTAAAGTTGGCGATCCACAAAATCCGGAAACCATCATTGGACCAGTTATCAATGATCGCCAAGCGAAAACACTGCAAGCACTAATCGACAAAGGAATTGAAGAGGGAGCTACTCCTTTCCTAAAAGGAAACGTAGAAGGGAGATTGCTAGAACCAACGATCTTAACAGACGTTACTACGGATATGACGGTTTCCCAGGAAGAGCTTTTCGGACCTGTCGTATGTGTCATGCCTTTTGATACGGAAGAGGAGGCAATTGATATTGCGAATAACACTCGTTTCGGGCTAAGTGGTGCCATTCATACATCTAACCTAGAACGTGGCGTAGAGATGGCTAAGAAGGTACACACAGGGATGATCCATGTAAATGATTTAACGATTAACGACGAGCCAATTGTTGCCTTCGGTGGTGAGAAGCAATCCGGATTAGGACGACTGAATGGTCAATGGAGCTTAGATGAATTTACAACTTTAAAATGGATTTCAGTGAACTATGGTCAAAGAAACCTACCATACTAATAGGAAAAGAGAGTAAAAAATGGCTGAACATGAATTATTACAAGCATTTGTTAAAATTGCTCCATTACTTAATGGACTAGTCCAAGATGATATTACTGTGGGCATTTACGATACGGAGAAGCTGATTATTAATATACCAGGTCAAACCTTTTCGCTAAATGTAAACCCCGGAGATCCATTAATGGAGGGAGACATCGTTACTAATTCGATAAGAAGTAATGCTCCTTTATCGGCCGTTGTTCCAAAAGAGTTATTTGGGTTTCCATTAATAGCTCGTGCACTTCCTCTTCATGATGAACAAGGTAACGTGATTGGTGGAGTAGGTATTGGGACAAGTCTCGAAAAAGCAAACAAGCTCTTTGAAATGGCCGAAAGTTTTTCAGTCATTGTAGAGCAAACTGCAGCTGGTATTGAGGATATTAGTGACTCAGTTACATCGCTAGCAGATCGTGTAACGGACATAACAACTCAAATGAGGGATGTAAGTTCTAGTGCAGAACAAATTGGTGAAATTTCGTCGGTTGTCAAAGGGATATCTGACCAAAGTAATCTGCTTGGTCTTAATGCGGCAATTGAGGCAGCACGAGCAGGAGACGTAGGGAAGGGATTCTCGGTTGTAGCCAATGAGATACGTAAGCTAGCAACAAACTCCAAGGAAAATGTAAATCAGATCAATGACATAACCAAAAATATTCAAGAACTGATTGACACATTAAACCAAGCCTTCCTAGAGGTAAATACCTTGACGGATAACCAATCAGGATCCATCCAAGAGTTTTCAGCAACTATCCAAGAGATTAGCTCTAAAGCACAAGAATTAGCATCTCTTGCACAAGAATCATTAAAATAATATCATCCAAACGCGAACAGTCAGCTCAAATTTTGACTGTTCGCTTTTTGTATATTTTAAATCAAGCAGTATGACGAACGAAGATGGCAATTAATATAGACTCTATGGAAGTAATTTCGTTAAATGAAAGAGAAGCAGAGCATGGATTGATACACCCAAAATTTCTATATTCACAGTAACACGTTATATACCATCACCAAACGCAAAAAAAGGATATAATTGTTATAAGGTTTTTATTATTTTGCGAGGAGGTTTAAGGAATGGATGAACTACATAAAAAAATGGGGAATGAAACACATTATTGGAAGGCATGGCTACATCGAAAGAAATTGTTTGTGGAGTCTGGAATAGTTGGGGTTAATAAGAATAAGGAAGAGATTCAGCTAGGATTTTTTGAAAACGGTAAAAAGCGTTTGGAAGGATTAGTAGAGGAAAAAAGAAATCAAGGGTTTGTGGATAGCATGGGGCCAGAGGAGCTTATCATTCAAATCTATAATAATGGAAGTCGGTCGCATGAAGATTTACAAAATGCGAGTATGGAGCTTTGTAAGCTGATAGAAAAAGAGCTAGATGATACTGGTGTTGGATTTACTGATGGTGTGGGTATAGGTGACGATAAGATGGTGAATATATTTTGCATGGTAGATGATCTGGAAATAGCAATTGAAAAAATCCGTCGAATAATCTCAGAGCAGAAGCTAATAGATCATAATAATATCTTCTTATATGAAAGAAATGTAGAAGAGATCGATCTATTAAAAACAAGGGGATAATTTTGGACTATATACAAAGGGGATGCTATACAATTGAGAATTCTTATGATTAAAAAGTCGGGGAACAAAACTCTGTTTTGGAACATATTCGATTATCAATTTAAAAGTCCGATTATCATTGTAAGTGGAACAGTTGGTATGCAAGGGGCAGAAGAAGAGCATAAGTTAAAATTTTGGGAGAGCCCAAAAAAATATATGAAAACCCTAGCAGACGAGAAGGCTCGTCAAGGCTATCAATTGGTGGAAGAAAAGGATATGAAGAAGCTTTTTATCCAGTATCGATACAATGAGGAGAACGAGGAAGAGTTTGAGATGACAGAGGATAAAAGCATGACGGTTGAAGAAATAGTGGAAGAAGAACTAATGTACACTGGCAACGGGTATGCCTATGGATCGGAAATCGGAGCGGGAGCAGGAACAAGCACATTCCAAGTTTTAGACATAGAGATTGCGTTTCACTCGATTTGGAAGCTATTATCAGAAAAGAAGCTAACCGATGGTGTAGAGGTCGCTTATGAAACAGATGAAGGAAAGTTTGTCTCCCTGTATCCTAAAGATGCAGTATTTGAGCTAGTTTAAGTAGTGAGGGAAACAAGTTCTATGCTATAATAGGAGCCTTAGGTAGATTAGGAGCAAATGATCCCGGTTGAAAGGAAGTTTCCGAAGCTTCTTCCTGTATGTCTATTCGGAAGCTATGTCGGAGGTGTCATGATGAATAAAAGATGGACGATCGAAGAAATCCGTGAGTATGTTAAAAAGAATTCAACTAGTGAATTATTGTCGACAGAATATAAAGGTTTCTCTCAAAAATTACAGTTTAAGTGTTCCTGTGGGAATGTCTTTGAAAAGACGTTTACCAAGTTTAAAGGGAGTAACCAGAAAAGCTGTACAGACTGTGCCCCAATAAAACCATCACGTTAATGGAAAGTAGAGCTGCTAGTTTGCAGTTCTTTTTTTATGGATAAATACATCCACAAATTTCATTTTTATAGAGCATAAAGACTAGTATATTCATTTTTTTAACAATTTAATACATATAATAATTTAAAATACAATTTATTGGATTGATATCCAATAAAAGATATATTTTCATTATTATTCTGTTAAAATAGTAATGGAAGGGAGAGTTTTAATATGTTTAAAAAAATTTGCAAGGTAGTACTAGTAGCTATGTTAGCATTAGGAATTACGGCAACCGCTAACCTATCCGCTGAAGCAGCAACACATAAGGTTATGTGGGGCAAAACAGAACTAAAGGCAGGACAAATTGGTAAGGTAACTATTTTAGCAGACACGGATTTAGTCAAAATAGGCTCGAATGGATCACTTAGTAAGGTGCGTACCCTTAAAAAAGGTGATGAATATAGAGTCTACACATATAAAGGGACAAACGGCGGCTTATACGGATTGGGTGCAAGCAGCTTTGTTCAAAAAAGTACAAAGGTGAAGTACGAAACTCCTTCGAAAAGTAAGCTTGCCTTATTGAACAAGGAAGTAAACGGTGGAATAACCCCAAAAGCAGGCATGAAGCTTACGTATTCTCCAAGCTTTACGGAGTCATCCAAGAGAGAATTTACGATTAGAGTTGAAAGTGAAGATGGGGTAACCCGTACACTTTTACCAATACCGGGGATGGACATCGGTGGATATGTGTACAACGAATTTTCTTATGAAGGAGATTCTTATATCCAGTTTGGTGTAAACAATACAGATTGGGTCTTATTTAATGTCCATTATCCTTTAATCGAAGGTAAGCAAACGAAAGAGATAGACTATGATGGAAATGAGAGATTAGTTCATAACATTAATGTAATCAGCACAACTAGCACTGTCACAGTGAAGGCTGGCACCTTCCAAAATGTGGTGATTTTCAAAACGCACTTTGGGAACACTTATTACTTAGCACCAGGCGTTGGAATTATTAAAATGGTAGGCAACGATGGGCAAGTAGATGCTGAATTAATATCGTTCAAATAATATAGAAGCCAGACCAAGCTGATTAGCTGGTCTGGCTTTTCTTACTGTTTAGGAGATTACAAAATTCCGAACCCGTGGATAAATTGATGTCTAGCTTCATCGCCTTGCCCCTCGGGGTCAAATGGATAAAAGCTCCGGTGGCTGAGGACCTGCCTCCTCGCTTTTATCCATTTGCCTGTCGGGGCAGTGACAGGCGATTGCGCTTTTCTCGTAGCCTCATTCCCTAGTAAGAATTTCTATTAGTTCTGTTGACATAATCTCGTCTAGTTGAGAATACTTATGTTCTTCGTAAATAATAATTTCTACTGTAGCATTTGAGCTGATCCAAAGGCTATAAGCCAATCCTTTCGCTTCTAAAGTTGGAAAGGAAAATCGGTAATCGGGAGGGCGTACCATTTCTACTTTTGCATTTTCCCAATCTATCATATCTAAAATCTCTTTCACTTTCTCAACATCCTCGTAATAAGTGATATCTTTGAAAACCTCGTATTTATTTTCATCGCCAACACGCTTTTGAACTTCTATTTTTTGACCTTCTATATTTTGAACTTCGTCTTCTGTAGCATTCGAACAACCCATTATAAATAATGAAATGATTACTATGAAAGTAATGAAATATAGAGTAATTCTCAAGAAATATTCCCCCTTTGCAAAATTAGACGTTCTCGCTTTAAAAGAGTCTCAAATGATTTACTAAAGAGGCAATTTAATAGAAATAGAAAATAAATAAAAGGTCTGAAAGTGATAAGCCATTAGTTACACTATGGAAATTGTTAAATCAAGTCATTTCTCAATCTACTGTCTTTGCTTTTTAGATTTTCTAAAATAGAGAAGTTCATAAATACATGGTATGACAATTAAGGTTAGTAGCGTAGCCATTGCCAATCCTCCAATTACAACGATTGCAAGGCTTTGGGATACAAGGATACCTGACTCTGCTTGCTTTAGGAGCAGTGGGAGCATGGCACAGATGGTCGCGATGGCTGTCATAAAAATTGGACGCATTCTAGTGGTGGCAGCTTCAACCAATGATTCGCGTATCGTCATTTTCTGTTCATTTTGCTTCACTCTGTCTAGCAAGACAATGGCATTGGTTACAACAACTCCAATTAGCATAAGTGCACCAAGTAGAGCAGTTATATCAATGGAAATACCACTTATTACGATTCCAAGCACAGCTCCAATTGCTGCTAGTGGTAGCGAGAAGAGAATTGCGATTGGTGTGCGAATGGATTTGAATGTTATTACCATGATTAAAAATACTAATCCAATGGAGACGAGCATCACTAAAAAGAGATCCTCAAATTCATCTGCCTGCTGACTACTTGAGCCGCCTACGAATACTTCTATATCCTTTGATATTTCTATTCCTTTTTCGTCCTCCCCATTTCCGAATATCGCCACGTTTATTTCACTAGCAATTTCAGAAAGTCTAGCTGGATCGACATCTGCAATAATTCTTAGATAGGTTTGCCCATCCTTGTGCAGTAGGGTAGTGGCAAGCTTTTCAGACTGTAGGGTTGCCACAGAAGATACCGGAACGGCTCCCTCGTTAGTCATGATCTGGATAGATTCTAAATCATTTGGTTTTTCAATATCTAACAGTGGCTCGAGCATAACTGTCTTTTCCTTGCCATCTATATGAATGGTTCCTATCGGTGTTTTATTTAACATCACTCCTAATTGTTGAGCGATTTGCTCTGTATTACCTTTGGAAGGGTCAACAATAAGTGAGTAGACCGTTTTCTTTTCATCTTGATTTGTAGTGACTTTATTTACGCCATCAATAGGTTGAATTTTTTCTTGAATAGTCGGCGCAAGCTTTTCTAAGCTTTCGATATTGTCTCCGACTAAATCAATATTGATATTAGTACTGGAGCCACCCATCATAAAGGAGGCTTCTGTCATTTCAAATGCGGCACCTGAAAACATTCCTCTTTTTGCTTCAATCGACTCCATCACTAATGGGATATCATTCTTATCATGTAATAAGATACTGAAGTAAGCTTCCGTTGAAGAGCCCACCGCTCCATATTGTGCAGCCTCCGAAGGAGTACCTACTTGCGCAAAAACATATTCTACCTCATCCATTTCTAGAATATAAGATTCCATGTCCATCATTTTTGACTGCACTTCCTCGGCAGCTGTGCTCGTTGGATAGGTTAGTGTGACGGTTATATAATCGGACGAGGAACTATTGACTGCTCCTTTTGGTATTAGAAAGTATGTGCCGATGGAACCGAAAAATAATGCTGCGGAAATCAAAAAGATAACCCACTTATGATTCAACGACCACGTGACAAGCCTTGGAAAACGAGTAGCAGCCTTATGCTCTGGTAACTTCGTGTTCTTCAACAAGCTAGCACTCATAAGAGGGACAACTGTTAAAGCAACTAATAGAGAGGCTAACAGCGAATAGGTAACCGTTAGAGCAAAGGGTAGTAAAAAATCCTGTAAGGAACCATTTAATAAGCTCATGGGAAGAAAAACAGCTACAGTCGTTAATGTCGATGCTGTAATGGCGACTCCAACCTGCTTTGTGGCATCTACAACCATTTGAACACTAAACTTTTCGGACTGCATCTTCCGAAAAATATTCTCTATGACTACTATGCTGTCATCCACTAATCGTCCAACTGCAACAGCGACACCACCAAGCGTCAAGATGTTCAAGGTAACACCAGATAGCGATAGCAAAAATAAAGTCAGACATAGCGATAGAGGAATAGAAATAATCGTAATAAAGGTAGACCGAATGTTACGAAGGAATACCATGATTACAATAGTCGCAAACAATGCTCCGAGTAAAACTTCCTTCATCATCGTGTGGACAGAATTTTGAACCAAGTCCGAGGAAGATACATAAATGACAGATTCTTGCTGCGTATACTTTTCGTTTAATTCCTTTGTTACTTTTTCAACTTCCTTACTGATCGTCACCGCATTGGATGTACTATCCTTTGTAATACTAATATCCAGTGTATCCTTGCCATTAAAATGACTCATAAAAGCTGAATCGGTTGCTTCCTGAATATTAGCAATGTCCTCGAGTGTTACTTCAGGCACAATGGTCATTTGTTTTAACTTAACTAAGCTGGTTACGTCACCGATGACCTTAATATTACTGACTTGACCGTTTACCGTCTTTTCTCCAACAGACACCGCAACATTTTGTCCTTGAAGTATAGTCAATACTGATTCAATGGGAATTTGATTCTCCTGCATTTTTTCCATATCCAATTGAACCGAAATGGTTGTATCATGTGCCCCGTATAAATCTACATTGGAAATTCCTTTGATTTGCTCATAACGTGAGATGAGTGTGTTCCTTGCAAACTCTACATTTTCAGAGGAAAGTCCATCCTCAAACGTAACAGCTATATTCACAATAGGGATCATAGAAGTATGCAGCTGGGAAACTACTGGCTTCGCGATACCGGAAGGGAAGGAAATGTGTGCTAAAGCTTCCTGTACCTCCTGTTTTGCCAGCTTCATATCATATCCAGATTCATAGACGATGTCTACATGGGAATATCCATCCCCTGTTCTGGAATAGATGGAAGACTTCCCATTTAGACCGTTTATTGCACTTTCAATTGGACCCGTTACCTCAGTTTCCATTGTTTTTGCATCTGTTCCTGAACCCATCGTTATAATGGTTACCTGTGGATTATCCGCTGAAGGTAAGAACTCCATTGGCAATCGAAAGTAACTAATCACCCCAATTACTAAAACTAATACGGTCAATACAGCTATTGCCGCTTTGTTGCTAAATGCCCACCTGGTTAACAATGACACACGTGACTCCTCCTTTTAAATGAAAAAATGTGTATGAGTGCTCTTGATGTAATTTCTTTATGATTGTATAAAAATGGAATTAATACCACATTGTTCGTGAGGATGAAATGTTACTAAGACCAGGGGCTGAAACTGAGGTAATACTTAAGGTGAAGTGAGTGAACCGAAAAGTGAGCAGAAAAATTCCCGGCCTCTAGTATGTTAGGTCGGTGAGATACAAAAAGCTCCAAGCATGGATTGCTTGGAGCTTAGGTGATTTAGTTTATCAGTACGTCACAATTTAACTTCCATTATACAATTCACTTCTTGAAATCCAATCTTCTTATAAATCTCTTTAGCAAAGTTTGAGGCAAACACATTTAAACGAACCGTTTCATAGCCTTGTTCTTTAAAATAGGAGTTTCCTTCATTAATGAGGATTTTAGAAAGCCCTTTTCCTCTATGGGCGGGCAGAACATAAATTTCATAAATAAACCCATACTTGTTGTCTGTAAAATAGTCTGTATTTTCACCTAGCAAGATCCAGCCTTGGATAGCTTCCTCTTCTTTCATTACTAAGTAGAAGCCTCCTTTATCTATAACTCCTTGAAACATGGCTAGTGCCTTGTCTTCACTGATTTCCAGTTGCGTTGCATCATATGCAGAGCTTACTGCATGGGAAAGAATAAATTCCATATCCTCTTTCGTTGCTTTTGTAATCATATAAATCCCCCTCGTATATTAGTAATAAGAGCTCTTTCCGATAGAATTTCCAGTTGATCCGGACAGCTGGAGGATCTGT
>JBEMAY010000083.1:0-11663 GCA_040274765.1 Psychrobacillus sp. | reverse complement strand
GGCGTTTTCATTATTACTCTGCAATTAGTTCTTCATACTTCTCAGGAGACAATAAGCTGTCCACTTCTGATACGTCAGAAGGTTCAACTACGATCATCCATGCGTTTTCATAAGGTGATTCATTAACAAATTCGGGGCTATCTTCTAGCTCAGTATTTACTTCTACTACTTTACCACTGATTGGTGCATACAATTCCGAAAC
Organism: Psychrobacillus sp.; assembly: GCA_040274765.1. GTDB lineage: Bacteria > Bacillota > Bacilli > Bacillales_A > Planococcaceae > Psychrobacillus. The sequence continues at coordinate 11,461 of JBEMAY010000083.1, read as the reverse complement.
CGTTTTAACAGACTCCACGCTACCAAAAGCATCTCCTGCCTTGATCTCATCACCAACTTGTGGAAGTTCAACAAATACGATATCTCCTAGCTCAGATTGCGCAAAATGAGTAATTCCAATACGGACATTCCCATCCTCATTTTTTACCCATTCATGTTCAGCTGAGTACTTAAAATCTTTAGGTACGCTCATAAATAAACCCCTCTCAATTAATTAATCCATTCTATTTAATATTCACATATTTTTATAGTAAATACAAGGTGCTTTAAGAGGTTTTCCACATGTCCTCAAACTGCTCTTCTTTAAAACCAAGCGTTAGCTTCTGTCCATCATATACAAGTGGTCGTTTTATCAATTTGCCATCCGAAGCAAGGAGCTCCAACTGCTCGTCGTCGGACATACTAGGAAGCTTGTCCTTCAATTGTAATTCACGATAGTTTACGCCACTCGTATTAAAGAATTTTTTTAGCTCAAAATCACCTGTTGAGACCATTTCCTTTAGTTGTTCCTTTGTTGGTGGCGCGTCAACGATATGATGATTCTCAAATGGAATATCGTTATCTTTTAGCCATTTGCTCGCTTTGTTGCACGTGCTACATTTTGGATAGCCATAAAATTGAATTGTCATTTATCTCTCACCTTTTTCTTTTTATCATAATAATATTTTGCTAAGCATGCAAGGGTGAACAGTCGAATGTTATCTACTATAGTCGTACTGTTTGCTTAGCGGTGATAAATTGGTGCGAACGGTGATAAATCTCGCTGAACGGTTATAAATTCCTGCGAACGGTGATAAATCTCGCCGAACGGTGATAAATTCCTGCGAACGGTCGTAAATCTCGCTGAACGGTGATAAATTCCTGCGAACGGTGATAAATCCCGTTGAACGGTGATAAATTCCTGCGAACGGTGATAAATCTCGCTGAACGGTGATAAATTCCTGCGAACGGTGATAAATCTCGCTGAACGGTTATAAATTCCCGCGAACGGTCGTAAATCTCGCTGAACGGTCATAAATTCCTGCGAACGGTGATAAATCTCGCTGAACGGTCATAAATTCCTGCGAACGGTGATAAATCTCGCTGAACGCTCATAAACGCGTACTCCCTCATACTAGATCTTTTCAGAAAAAAAAGTAGCCATCTGGAGTTCCAGATGGCTACTACTATTATTAAACTACAAATTTTTCAGCTTCAATAAGCTTAACAGAAGCTTCACGTTTTTTCTCGATCACGTTATATGGTGTGTAACGAGTTAGCTTGCGAAGTGCAGATAGCATCATACGTAGGTTGTCTCCGTCTACTGATGCGATTAGTGTTTCTTTTGCAGCTGCTTCGATTTCATTGAAAGCTTCTTGGCAGAAGATTTGAGTGTAAAGAAGCTTTTGGGCTGCTTTTTCTTCTCCGCTGCGTGCGATTGCTTTTTCTGTACGAAGTACTGCTGATTCCATAGCGAAGATGTTATTAGCAATGTTCGCAATGTGTACAAGTACTTCTTGCTCTGCTTCTAATTTAGTCCCGAAGCGTTGAGCAGCCATACCAGCAGCTAAAATACCGATTTTCTTAGCGTTTGCAACTAGCACTTTTTCTTGAGCTAATGCTTCATCGCCAACTTCCTCTGGCATCATCATTAATAGCTCTTCTTGCAGACCTTGTGCTTTTTGAAGAAGTGGTAATTCACCCTTCATTGCTTTTTTCAAGAAAGTACCTGGTACGATTAAGCGGTTGATTTCGTTAGTGCCTTCGAAAATACGGTTAATACGTGAGTCACGGTAAATGCGCTCTACTTCATACTCTTGCATAAAGCCGTAACCACCATGTAATTGAACTGCTTCGTCCGCGATGTAATCTAGAACCTCAGATCCTACTACTTTGTTAATAGAGCATTCGATTGCATACTCAGCGATTGCAGCTGCAATTTTAGTTCCGTCTTTTTGATCTTCTTCGCTCATTTGACTCATGCGATCCTCGAAGTAACCAACAGTACGGTAAATTAAGCTTTCTGTCGCATATAGCTTAGAAGCCATAGTTGCCAGCTTTTGCTTAGTTAAATTGAATGAAGAAATAGGCGTCTTAAATTGTTGGCGTTGATTAGAGTAAGAAATAGCTAGCTCTAACGCACGTTTAGAACCACCAATCGTACCTACACCTAATTTGTAACGTCCGATATTCAGGATGTTAAATGCAATTACATGACCGCGACCAATTTCACCTAATAGGTTTTCAACTGGAACCTGTGCATCTTCTAGGATCAATGTACGTGTAGAAGAAGATTTGATACCCATTTTCTTCTCTTCAGCACCTACAGATACTCCCGGGAATGTTCTTTCTACGATAAATGCAGAGAATTTGTCACCGTCCACTTTTGCATAAACAACGAATACATCTGCAAAGCCAGCATTAGTGATCCATTGCTTTTCACCATTAAGGACATAGTGAGTTCCTGCTTCATTTAATTTAGCAGTCGTTTTTGCTCCAAGAGCATCTGAACCTGAGCCTGGCTCTGTTAAAGCATATGCGGAGATTTTTTCCCCAGATGCTGAGTTTGGAAGGTATTTTTTCTTTTGCTCTTCATTACCGAAAAGAACGATTGGAAGGGTACCGATTCCTACGTGTGCTCCGTGAGTGATGGAGAATCCACCTGCTACTGATAGCTTTTCAGCGATTAAGGCAGAAGAGATTTTGTCTAATCCTAGGCCATCATATGCCTCTGGAATATCCGCTGCTAAAAGACCTAGGTCACCAGCAGATTTCAATAAACGTACAGAATGATCAAACTCATGGTTCTCTAAGTTTTCCACAACAGGTAATACTTCGTTTTTAACATAGTCTTCTGCTGTTTTAGCGATCATCTTTTGCTCATCATTGAAATCCTCTGGTGTAAATACGCGGCTTGCCTCAATATCTTCTACTAAAAAGCTTCCACCTTTAATTGCATCTTGAACTTGTGTCATTTCCTTCTCCTCCTATGTGTGTAAACGTTTAAAATCATAATGGAGAAATGCGCCCGTTATTTAAAGCGCATTTCTACTTATTTAATTAAAGAAGTTCAAATACTCCAGCTGCTCCCATGCCTCCACCGATACACATTGTCACAACTCCGAACTGCTTCCCTTGTCTTCTAAGCTCGCTCATCATCTTCAATGTTAAGATGGAACCGGTAGCTCCAAGTGGATGCCCTAATGCGATAGCTCCACCGTTTACATTTACTTTATCAAGATCGATACCTAAATGACGTACGACTTGGATGGATTGAGAAGCAAATGCCTCATTGATCTCCCAAAGATCGATATCTTCAATGGATAGTCCAGCAATTTTCAATGCCTTTGGTACGGCAACGATTGGTCCGATTCCCATAACGTCTGGAGCCACACCGCCAACTGCGAATGAACGGAACTTAGCAAGTGGCTTCAAGCCTTGTGCCTCTGCTACTTCACGGTCCATCACTAATACTGCACCTGCACCGTCCGAAGTTTGAGATGCATTACCTGCAGTTACAGAGCCACGTACGTTGAATGCTGGTCGTAATTTTGCAAGTGTTTCTACTGTTGTTCCTGGACGTACACCCTCATCCATTTCGAACATAAATTTCTTCGACTGTGCTTTGTTGTTTTCATCTACGAAATGCTTGATCACTTCCACTGGAACGATATCATCGTTAAACTTACCTGCTGCGATTGCTGCTGCAGCCAGCTGATGAGAACGAACAGCAAATGCATCCTGGTCTTCACGGCTCACATTATACTTATTCGCCACCTGCTCCGCTGTATGCCCCATTCCCATATAATATTGAGGTGCTGTTTCTGCTAAGTGAGCGTTTGGTCGAATGACATTCCCCATCATCGGAACCATACTCATGGACTCTACTCCTCCAGCAATAATTGCCTCCGAGTGTCCTAGCATGATGCGTTCAGCCGCATACGCGATAGATTGTAAACCAGAGGAACAGAAACGATTGATGGTGATTGCTGGTGTTGTATCTGGAAGTCCAGCAAGCGCTCCAATATTACGAGCAACGTTCATCCCCTGCTCTGCTTCTGGCATTGCACATCCTAAAATTAAATCATCTATTGGGCCGTCATATCCGCCCGCTCTTTTTAACGTCTCTTTTACCACTAATGCCCCGAAATCATCTGGGCGTACATTAGCTAGAGATCCTTTTTTCGCTTTACCAACTGGTGTTCTTGCACCTGCTACGATAACTGCTTCACGCATGAGTTCTCCTCCTTTTACCTAACGCAGACTAGTTGCGTAATGGTTTACCTTTCACTAACATGTGCTGCATTCTTGCCTGAGACTTAGGATCTGCAACTAAGCTTAAGAAAGCTTCACGCTCCAGGTTCAACAAATATTGCTCATCTACTAACGTACCGTATGGAACCTCACCACCAGCAATGACATACGCAAGCTTTTTAGCAATTTTCAAATCATGCTCACTAATATACCCTGATAGGAACATGCCTTCTGCTCCTAATAACAGCGCTGCATATCCTGGAGAACCTGCCACTGGAACCTTCTCACGAATTGGCGCCTTATACCCCGCATCTGCAAGGGCTAGTGCTGCTTGTTTCGCATCATAGATTAGATGATCTGGGTTTACGCTAATGCCATCAGCTATGCTTAAGAAGTTGTTTTCTCGAGCCTCTTCACCTGATGTGGATACCTTAGCCATCGCAATTGTTTCAAAAACCTTGCTAGCCACATTTAAGTAATCTATTTGGACTCCGTTTGGTATTCCTTTTAGATGTTTGATGTAAAGCTCTTTATTGCCCCCACCACCAGGGATTAGTCCGACACCAGCTTCCACAAGACCCATATAGGTTTCTGTAGATGCTTGAATGTGTGCAGCTGGTAGAGTTACCTCTGCTCCTCCACCTAGTGTCATTCCGAATGGAGCAACTACTACTGGCTTAGAAGAGTATTTAATTTTCAATGTCGCATTTTGGAATTGACGAACTACGAAATCAAGTTCAAAAATATTGTCATCTTGAGCTTCCATTAAGATCATGCCAAGGTTTGCCCCAACACTGAAGTTTTTGCCTTGGTTACTAATAACAAGCCCTTTAAAGTTCTTTTCCACTTCATCAACAGCAAAGTTAATCATTTGAAGAATATCTAAACCAATCGAATTGGATTTGGAATGGAACTCAAGTAATGCTATTCCGTCTCCTAAATCAATTAAACTTGCTCCTGAATTCGACTTAATGACACCATGCTTTTTCTTGTAGCTTTTTAAGTTAATCGTTTTTTCGTTTACTGGTACTGCCTTGTAATCAGAACCGTTGAAAAATAACAATTCACCGTTGTCTTCTTTATAGAAGGAATCGAACCCTTTGTCTAATAAGGATTGAACGAAGGCTGGAATTTCATAGCCCTCTGACTGCATCTTTTCAACAGAGTTTTTTACTCCGATTGCATCCCAAACTTCAAAAGGTCCCTGCTGCCAGCCGAAGCCCCATTTCATCGCGTTATCGATGGCAACGATATCATCTGCAATTTCACCGTGAAGCTGCGCTGAATAGACAAGCGTCGGGCTTAAGATACTCCATAAAAGCTCTCCCGTGCGATCTTTTGCATATGTTAACGTTTTCACTTTAGCCGCTAAGCCCTTTTGCTGCTTCGCCATTTCCATGGAAGGAGTTTTAAGTTTTTTCATTGGTCCATATTCTAACGTTTCTGGATCTAATTCTTTAATTTCTTTGCCTTCTTTTAAGAAGAAGCCTTGCCCTGTTTTAGCTCCAAGCCACTTGTTTTCAAGCATTTTTTGCATGAAAGCAGGTACTTCAAATACCTTTTGCTCTTCGCCAGTTGTTTGGTCATAAACGTTTTTCGCTACGTGAGCAAAAGTATCAAGACCTACTACATCCAGCGTACGGAACGTTGCAGACTTCGGACGACCAATTAATGGACCAGTAACAGAATCTACCTCCCCAACTGAATAGCCTCTTGCTTGCATTTCACGAAGTGTTACAAGTAAACCGTATGTGCCAATTCGGTTAGCGATGAAATTTGGCGTATCCTTTGCAAGAACCACACCTTTTCCAAGTACATCCTCACCAAAGGTTTGCATGAATTCCACAACTTCTGGAGCAGTTGTATGAGCAGGAATTACTTCCAATAGCTTTAAATAGCGAGGCGGGTTGAAGAAATGAGTGCCTAAGAAATGCTTGCTAAAGTCCTCTGATCTTCCTTCTACCATCGCATTAATACTAATCCCAGATGTGTTTGAGCTTATAATTGTGCCTGGTTTACGAACTGCATCTATTTTGTCATATAAATTTTTCTTAATTTCTAAGTTTTCTACTACTACCTCAATAATCCAGTCCACGTCTTTTAACTTATCAAGATCATCCTCTAAATTTCCTGCAGTGATTAATTGCAAGTTCTTTTTAGAAGTTAATGGTGCTGGTTTTTGCTTTAACAATTTTTGTAAAGCACTATCTGCAAAGCGATTTCGTACAGAAGGATGCTCCAATGTAAGTCCTTTTGCTTCATCCTCTTTACTAACCTCTTTTGGTACAATATCCAGCAATAAAGTTGGTATACCGATGTTTGCTAAATGAGCTGCAATCCCAGATCCCATTACCCCCGAACCAAGTACAGCTGCTTTTTTAATTTGATATGTCACGTGCAAAGCCTCCCCTTCGTCTTGAATGAACGCTCATTCATTTTATTAACAAAAAAAATAGAAGCAATCTCTATATCTACTATTCTAGTGCAATGTTTAAATTTTCGCAATAATAAAATGAACAATTTAATACATTTTTCTTTCTCCAATTTGGGAAACAGTGTAAACTGTATGTATTATCATTGGAGGTATATTATAATGAAAAAAATTACTACTACAGAACAATTTAATGAAATCATTTCTGGTGATCAAGAGGTTTTAGTTAAATTTGAAGCTGGCTGGTGCCCTGATTGCCGCCGCATGGAAATGTTTATTGACCCTATCATGGAAAAGTATAACAACTACACCTGGTATGAGGTAAATCGTGATGAGCTTCCTGAAATTGCTGAAAAGTATGAAGTAATGGGAATACCGAGCCTTCTTATTTATCAAAATGGCGAGAAAAAAGCTCACCTGCATAGTGCGAATGCGAAAACTCCTGATCAGGTAGAGGAATTTTTACAGGGACAAGCTAAATAGACCCAATTTGGGTACTATAACTGGCTATATATAGGCCTTATATTCAAATTGAATAGTCTATACTTTCTCTAGAATCGTCACATATGCCATTGCACATAGAAAGTAGGAAAGGAAATAGGACTGCTCTTCCCGACAGTCCTCTTCTACTTTCTGATTATAATATAAAAAACAGAGGTGTTTTACTTGTCTCAAGAAAACGAGATTTTAAAGTTAAAAGAGAAAGTCGCTTATTACGAAAGAATTATTAAAGCTATGTCTACGCCAATCATTCCATCTATTGTTCCTAAAACAATTCTAATGCCGATTGCAGGCTATATGTATAAGGAGCGATTTGAGAATATTGAGACGGAAACACTACAATATATTGGTGAACATAAAGAGGTAGAACATGCTATTTTTGATTTTACTGGAGTGACCGTGGAGCATATCGAGGAATTCGATTACAATGAATTGGCCATATCCATATCCAGACTAAATAGCTCTCTTCGCTTAATGGGAATTCGTCCAATTTATGTTGGGTTTAACCCGAAATTTATTCGTGAAATTGTTCATGCAGATCTACATGTTAATATCGAAACATATAAAAATTTCCGAGAAGCATTGAACCGCTTACTACAAGAATCAAATAAAACAATCACTTCCAAATAAAAAAGGCTTAGGAACAATCTTAAACCTTTCATTCTGGTGACAAAGGAAACGGGAAAATAATCTCGGCTCCCTTTGTCGTTTTACCATAACCTATTGAAACCCAGCATATTCTTTTAAAAATTTGTCATGCAAATTGGAGCTTTTCGTGGCTTGAACCAGTCATCTAAATCCTCTGGGTTACACTCTTTTACCACTACTTCCCCATAGCTATCCAAATCCTTTAATGATACACACCCCATCCACCAAGCACTTAAATCTTGAATACCTATTTCAAGGTTAAACTGATCTAAATCCACTTCAACTTTTTCAATATGCCATTTATCATCCAAGAAGGTGAGCTTATATAAACCAGACTGCTCAACAATAAAGGTATCTTCTACCTTGATTATAATTTCTTGGTGCTTCTCAGGCTTGCGTAGCGTTTGAAAATGCATCTGCTTAAAAAAGAGTGGAATATCAGAAATCCGATACATTAAACCAGATCCAGTAGTTGCCACCTCATGGTAGACGCTAGGTATTAAATGATTAGAATCATTTGGTGGATTGTTTAGGCTATATACGAATGCCGGATTGTTCGTACCATATATGATGCGATCTACCTGATCCTGCTGGGAATGCACCCAGGCCTCAAGCTGCTTAAAGCCTTTTTGATTCAGCCACACCCATTCATGGATAACCATGTTTTGATGCAGGAAATGGCTGTCCTTTACTGGCTGGAGGGTAAAGGCTAATGCTCCAATTAGTTTCCCGTTTTCTCGAACCCCGACATAACGGCTAGCAGCATTTTTAATATGCTGGCGCTCACTCCACGTTCGCTTGATCATACCGTGGTGGTTAGCTGCAAAAGAGTTATAAATAGTAGTAATCTCTTCCACATCCGATGGAGACAATAACTCTACTAGATCCTTCTCGCCATTACTGTTTAAGGCACCAGGCTTGATTTTAAACTCATATTTTAATGGTCCATAGCCATAGCCCATTTTTCGATAAAAGCTAGAGCTAAAAGGATAAAGCGCTACAAGGGCTACCTTTTCCTTTCTTGCCTCCTGATGAAAGTGGTTCAACAACTCGAATGCAACCTTTTCCTTCTTATGTAAAATGTGTACCGCTACCATTCCAATTCCAAATAGACGCTGAAATTGACCGTTTATATTACATTCAAAATCACTTCTTCTATAGATTCCCACTAATTCTTCCTTTGCATTGTAGCATCCATAAAATAGAATACCGTTTTCTTCCCTTTGTTCTCGTTTCAGTCTTTCCTCATATTCTTTCTTCTTTTCATCTGACTGAATGCCCATTCCTGGATATGCCATAGACGCTAGGTCCGCGGCTGCCTCAAAATCTTTTTCCCCTAATACTCGAATCAAACTATCCATCCCCTTAGTAGTCTGTATTTATATAATTGAACAAGAAGATCCCCTGAAAATAATGTCATCTAATAAGTTTCAAGGGTTTTTACAAAGTATATGTATGAAATTAACTCATTTTTATGAAAAATACAAACATTATTTTCACTAGATGAGAAGCACTTTGCTTGCAATACCTCCGTCATCTAGTGTTTAATGTTTGTATTTTATAAATAAAGCGATGTTATTATGTTAAAGACTGTGGTGCTATATCAGAAAATAGAATCGATTTTCGGGCAAGTCGGACGCTTTCCGCGGACGGAGCAATAAGCCATTGCCTATTGCTTACACGCGTGGTTGTAACGACTTATCTGTCTCCTTCACCCAGTTGGAGTCACCAACTGTTCAAAAAATCAATGTACTTCCATATTGCTTTATAATTAGACATTTAACTAAAACCTTTAGGGTATTTTAAACGTACTATATATAAGAAATGAAAGGAGTAACGATCTTGAAGATTCAGCTACCTGTTCAAGGGTTTTCGCAGTATGACGTGACCGTCGATGAAAAGATTCAATCGTCTGCCTGTGGGCCTGTTACGGCATATGTGCTCCTAACTTACTTGTTACCAAACGGACACCCTCATATTCCGAATAATTTATATAGGCAATTAAAAGGCACAAGGATTGGTTTATTTACATTTCGATTTATAAAGTATTTAAGAAGACTATTAGGCGCGAATTGGACAATCCAAAAGTGCACAGTAGAAGATGCCTTACAGGAATTACAGCATGGCAGACCAGTCGCGCTTAAGTTTGATAAATATCTTACATTTAAATGGAGGAAAAGCTTCTCTTTTTCCTACCATTGGGTTCCAATGATCGGCTATGAACAGATAAACGACGAAATTTATTTAATAGTACACGATAATGGCGGGAGAGGACGAGACAGTACAATACGAAAGATAAAATACGCTGACAATAGACCTATCCTCACCTTTGTTAAAGTTGTCCCACCGGATTCTGCTTCGCCTGTAGTGCACGAGCTAAAATAGTGTAGCCGTGCTCATATAAAAAATCGAATTTACTCATATCAATAGTTTGTATTTGTAAGTGATCCAGCTCTGCTTCAATTGGTACATCTCTGCTAATTGTAGCAAGCTGCTTGGATAAGTGTAGCATTTCTAGGTCCGCTTCAATTTTTGTTCGCTGACCCTTTGTTAATAGACTTATAGACTCGATTACCTTTTCAACAGAGCCATATGTTTGAATCAGTTGAAGTGCTGTTTTCGGACCAATCCCCTTCACCCCTGTATAGCCATCACTGGAATCTCCCATAAAAGCCTTAACATCTGGGAACTGTAATGGAGAGATTCCATATTCCTCTATGAATCTTCCTTGATTGTAATAGTCATATATAGTAAAGCCTTTTTTCGTAAAAGCAATCTCGGTTGAAGAATCTAAAAGCTGAAGTAGATCCTTGTCTCCGCTTACGATTGTAAACTGTGCTTGGTCCTTCCATTTATGTGTAATAGAGGCGATGGTATCGTCTGCCTCCATGCCTACTATCCCAAAATTCTGCCAGCCTAGATGCTCTGATAGCTCCTGTGCCATATCGAATTGAGGAATTAGCTCGTCTGCCGGCTTTGGTCGATTCGCCTTGTAGCCATCGAAAAGGTCATTTCTAAAGGTTTTCATTCCCTTATCCCAGCAAACCGCCATATGGGTCGGGTTCATTAGCTCCTGTGCAGCTAGAACATGTCTAGCAAAGCCTTGCACGGCATTTGTTGGAATACCTTTGTCATTTTTAAAATAATTTCCTGACATGGCAGTTGCAAAAAAAGATCGAAACAATAATGCCATTCCATCTATAACTAATACATGAGGTTTTTCCTGTGTCATATATATCATTCCTTTAGTTTATTAAACGCATCTATACAAGCTGTTTAATAGTTTTATCACATAATATTATAACATGGATTGAAAATAAAAATTGAGGGTATATATTCTAAAAAACTCTTTGGAGGTACATATGAATCTACATAAAGGATCACTTTATTGGCCGACTACAACAAAACCGTTTGCTCCAAAATCCATCGAGCCTTTAGATATATACGATGTTGTTATTGTCGGTGGAGGAATGTCAGGTTCCTTAACGGCGCTTTCACTTGCAAAGGCCGGATTAAAGGTTGCTGTATTAGACAAACTAATGATGGGTACTGGTAGCACTAGCGCAAACACAGGATTACTTCAGTATTCAAATGACATTATGCTTCATGAACTAATCGACCAAATCGGCGAGAAGGATGCTGTTCGCTT
>JBEMAY010000082.1:0-11669 GCA_040274765.1 Psychrobacillus sp. | reverse complement strand
AGCGCACGCCTGATAAGCGTGAGGTCGATGGTTCGAGTCCATTTAGGCCCACCATTATTCCGAAGTAGCTCAGTGGTAGAGCAATCGACTGTTAATCGATCGGTCGTAGGTTCGAGTCCTACCTTCGGAGCCATATATGGGGAAGTACTCAAGTGGCTGAAGAGGCGCCCCTGCTAAGGGTGTAGGTCGGGCAACCGGCGCGAGGGTTCAAATCCCTCCTTCTCCGCCATATATAAGGCCCCTTGGTCAAGCGGTTAAGACACCGCCCTTTCACGGCGGTAACACGGGTTCGAATCCCGTAGGGGTCATAACTGTAAAAAGACAATCACTTCGGTGGTTGTCTTTTTTTGGTGTGTATTTATTATAAGGATGGATTGTTATAACTGGCGGGAAGCAGTATGAAGAAAGATAATGTATTTATTGGAGTTAAATCTATACTGCACTTATTTGTGAAATTCCTTTCAAATATGGTTAACAGATTTGGTACGTTTTCTTCTTGTGAAGAGATTTACTACTATAAAATTCTTCCACCGACCGATTATTGAAGAGAACCGACCGATTATCAGATAAAACCGACCGATTATGCTGCCTAACCGACCGATTATTGGATAAAACCGTCCGATTCTCAAGAATTTATTATAAATCTATATCTTCCTCAGACTTTCTCTATTCATTTAACCTCTTATACGATCTTCACAAATAAAAAAGCCAGGAGGTTTATACATACACCTCCTGGCTTCACTTATTTTAATGAATAATGTATCCTAGCAACAATCCTATCCCTAAAAGAAATACGAATATAGTGTTTGTGATTGCTGTGTTTTTCATTGCTAATCCTACTTCTAGATGATTTTCTTTCGATTTAAATAGTTTTATCGCATTCAATGGTTTTTTGGCACTTAATAATACTAATAAAGCGAATGGAGTAACAACCTGTAAGACAACTAACAGGATGATCCATACATAAGAAACAATAAAAAATAAGGCTAACACATTAATAGCATTATCTCTACCTATTAGAATAGCCATTGTTTTTCTACCGCCTTTTGTATCCTCCACGATATCTCGAATGTTATTAGAAAGCATAATAGCAGCGACAAGTAGAGTGCTTGGAATAGATAGGAACAAGGCAAAGTTTGGTATAGAACCTACCTGAATGTATGTAGCGATTAAAACAATAAACATTCCCATTACAACGCCACTGAAAAGTTCTCCAAATGGTGTATAAGCAATTGGGTATGGTCCACCAGTATATAAGTAACCAATAAGCATACAGATTGCTCCCACGATTAATAGCAGCCAGGATGATTGGGAACAAATATAAATACCTAATAGAGCTGCAAGTACATATAGCACTAATGCTAATTGAAGTACGGTCTTTGGTTTTACACCATTGCGAACAATAGCTCCACCAATGCCGATGGATTCTTCACTATCTAACCCTCTTACAAAGTCATAGTACTCATTAAACATATTAGTAGCTGCTTGTATGAATAAGCAGGCAATGAGCATTGCTAAGAATAAAGGCCAATGTATATTTGCATAATAAAGGGCAATCATTGTACCTAAAAAGACTGGGGCAAAAGAAGCCGTCAATGTGTGTGGTCTTGTTAACTTCCACCATATACGCCAGCCTTTATCAGCTTGTAGTTCTTGTGACATATAAATTTCTCTCCTTTTAAAGAATCAACTTCAATTTTAGCACACATTTGTATCGAAATGTGTGCCGAAACGGAGAGAAAGTTGTATGATAAAGGGTAGAGTAATAAAACATGAATTTAAACTAGCAGGTAATTTATACGGAGGTCATATATATGCCGAACACCACCGGGCAAAATAAAACAACATTACGTTTTTATACAGAAACTATAGAAATATCTAGAATGTCTGCTCATGCTTTCTTTGAAGCAGGAGAAGATCGCTATAAAGGAAAACGATTCTTTTGGCAAAACAAAGAGAAAACCTTTACATTGGTTGGATTAGGGCATGCATATGTTCTGTCTAATGATTTAGAGAAAAATAGATATCAGGATATTGCACAAAAATGGGACGACCTATGTGCATGTTCCTTAATAGAAAAAGCAGATGTTTCACCAATCCTCTTTGGTGGATTCTCTTTTGACCCTTCCAATAATATATCCTCGGAATGGAATAGCTTCCCATCTAGTTTTTTTGCTGTGGCTACATTTCAATTAGTCATTCAGAATGACCAAGCTTTTGTAAGTATTCATCATATTACAGAAGAAGAGGACAGCTCTGCTGCCTTTGAGCGCTTACGGGTAGAAAGAGATACACTAATTCATACAGCACAAGTAAAAGAGTTAAAGGTTCATAAAAAACCACTGCTTCTTCAACGTGAAGATAGATTAAAGGAAGAGTACTTATCCGCGGTTGAATCCGTAACGGAACGAATCCGCAATAAGGAAGTAAATAAAGTAGTTATTGGACGCTCCCTTAAATTAACGTTTGATGATATCTTTTCACCATCAACTGCAATCTATAATGCATCTATGGAGCAACCAGAAAGTTATTTGTTTGGACTTGAGAAGGAAGATAAAACTTTCTTTGGGGCGACACCAGAGAGATTAGTGAAGTTGGAAAAAGGCAAGGTGGAATCTGCGGGATTAGCTGGATCTGTTAGAAGAGGAAAAGATCTAGTGGAAGATAAGAAGCTTGGAGATGCTTTATTATCTGATAAAAAAAACCTAATGGAACATGAATATGTCGTTCACATGATTAGAAAAGTATTTGAGCAATATTGTGACCATGTTAAGATTCCAGCTAGACCAAAGCTTATGAAAATAAGAGATATTCAGCATTTATTTACACCGATAGAAGGAAAAATCAAAGGAAACTCTTCTCTTTTTGAGTTTGTTGAGGCAATGCATCCTACTCCAGCGCTTGGGGGAGTGCCTAGACAAGAGGCAATTGAAATTATTAGAGAATCTGAACAGATGAACCGTGGCTATTATGCTGCCCCTATAGGCTGGGTAAATGCCGAGGGTGAAGGAGAGTTCGCTGTAGGTATCCGTTCAGCCCTTATCGAGAACGAACACGCATATTTATATGCGGGAGGCGGGTTAGTTTCAGAATCTACCTCATTAGAAGAATTTGAAGAAACGAGAGTAAAATTCCGACCAATGCTACGGACTCTGGGAGGAAACATGAATGACTAATGCTAGCTTCCTAACATCTTATGTAAATCAATTTGTAGAAACTATTAAACAAGCGGGCATAGAGGATATCGTACTATGCCCAGGATCTAGATCTACTCCCTTAGCGTACGGATTTGCAAAAACGACAGGCTTTAACTTATATAGACAAATTGATGAGCGTTCTGCAGGATATTTTGCTTTAGGGATTGCCAAAGCGAAAAGAAATCCTGTAGTTCTATTGTGTACATCTGGTACAGCTGCGGCCAATTTCTTTCCAGCGATTGTGGAAGCGTATTATGCAAGAATACCATTACTAATTGTGACAGCGGATCGCCCGCATGAGCTTAGAGAGGTCGGCGCTCCTCAAGCGATAGATCAAATTCATCTATACGGAAAGCATGTAAAATGGTCGGTCGATTTCCCTTTACCTGAGGAGAGAGAGGAAAGTCTTGCTTTTGTGGAAAGACATCTCCACCGAGCAGTATCTACTACTATGGCTGCTCCGATGGGACCTGTTCATATAAATGTGCCATTTAGAGAGCCGCTTCTGTTAGACATGGAAAAGCCTTCTTCAACTCCAAAGGTGCAACCGACAGCGCTTGGAAAGCTTGTCCCAAGTGTAGATTGTTTAAATTGGTATACACAATTAATAAGTCAAACAGATAAGGGACTAATTATAGCTGGAGATTCCCTGAATACAATGGAAGGTTTTTGGGACTTTGCAAAAGCGATACAATGGCCAGTACTAGCTGATCCGCTGTCTAACCTACGGAGTAATGTCCCGGAGGACTGTCTAGATTTATGTATCGATCAATATGATGCTATTCTAAAAAGTGAAATCTTTAAGCAATCGGCTATCCCGGAAGTGGTGATTCGTTTTGGGGCCCAGCCAGTTTCTAAGCCGCTTATGAAGTTTCTAGAGGCAAACCCTCCTAAAACCTTTATAGCAGTTGATGAAAGCCCATTATTTAGAGACTCTCTACATGTCGTAACTCATCACTTACAAGTAGATCCGTCATCTCTTTGGTTGCAGGTAGATGAAAAGCAACCTTCTAGCTATTTGGAAAACTGGTCTAAGGCTAATGATATAGCAACGAATCATATTCAGACGTATATTTCAGAGCAAACCGACGAGGGTGCGTTAGCGGGTACATTATTTCACAACCTTCCAGATAAAACGGATTTAATAGCTAGTAGCAGCATGCCTATACGTGATGTAGACACCTTTTTCAATAAAACCACTAAGGATGTCCATGTATATGCCAATAGAGGCACAAACGGGATTGATGGCGTCGTGTCTACTGCTTTAGGAATCCAGGCAGCTACTAAAAGACCTGGATATCTATTAATCGGGGATTTAGCATTTCTCCATGATGTAAACGGATTGATAGTCACTCGTTTTAGCGAAACAGATTTAACGGTTGTGATTATGAATAATGATGGAGGAGGCATATTCTCTTACTTGCCACAATCTACGGAAACTAATTACTTTGAGCATTTGTTCGGGACACCTACAGGGCTTGAGTTTTCAGCTATTGCTACAATGTACGATGCTCAATACGATGTAGTACATACTAAGGAAGATTTTCAAGCTGTCTTAAGTAAAGATAAAACGAAGAATATACGTTTAATTGAAGTTCGTACGGATCGACAGAACAATACAGAAACTCATCGAAAGCTTTGGGCAGCAATTACTAAGGAGCTGGATGTCACTTGGACAGCTTAATAACCGTTAGATCCATTCAGATGAAAGTAAGAAGGTACAATATAGGCGCAGTGAAGAAGGCAGTCTTTCTGCATGGATTTACTGGTTCAAGTAGGACATGGGAGGATGTTATTGCTTCTCTAGATCCTGCTATTGAACTGCTAACCATTGATTTAATTGGCCACGGGGAAAGTGACAAACCTGAAAATGCTAGCCGTTACTTTACTGAGGAGCAGGTGGAGGATCTCCATTCACTGTTTCATCAGTTAGGCTGGGATCATTTTACGCTTATAGGGTATTCTATGGGTGGTAGATTGGCACTTGCCTATGCAAGTAAGTATGAGGTGGACTGTTTAATACTTGAAAGTAGTTCTCCAGGCTTAAAGGATGAAGAAGCTCGTATACAAAGAAAATTATCGGATAGCAAGCTGGCTGAAAAAATTCTAGTAGACGGTGTCATTGCATTTACAGATCACTGGGAGCAGATTCCTTTGTTTGATTCGCAAAAGAAATTATCAGTGAAGAAGCAACGACAAATTCGAGAAGAGCGATTATCTCAATCGGCAGTAGGTTTGTCGAATAGCTTGAAGGGATTTAGCACTGGAGTGCAGCCTTCCTTATGGGATAAGCTAGACTCTCTTGAATTTCCAGTAATTATGTTAACGGGTGAGCTAGATAAGAAGTTCTGTGAAATCGCCAAAAAGATGAAAGAACTATTACCAAACGCTGATTGGAAAATAATAAATGGTGTGGGCCATGCAATTCATGTGGAAAATCCCGAATTGTTTGCTACAATAGTAGAGGATATTATTTTGAAGGAGGATGTAAGATGACTCGTGAATGGACAACATTACATACATATGAAGACATTAAATATGAATTCTATAATGGTATTGCTAAAGTAACGATCAATCGCCCAGAAGTGCGAAATGCTTTCCGTCCTAAAACAGTGATGGAAATGATCGATGCATTTTCTCGTGCTCGCGATGACAAAAATGTTGGTGTAATTATTCTAACTGGAGAAGGCGAAAAAGCTTTCTGTTCAGGTGGAGACCAAAAGGTTCGAGGGCATGGTGGATATGTAGGCGAGGACGAAATTCCACGTCTAAATGTTCTAGACCTACAACGTTTAATCCGTGTTATTCCTAAGCCAGTTGTAGCTATGGTAGCTGGTTATGCAATTGGTGGAGGCCATGTATTACACGTAGTTTGTGACTTAACAATCGCTGCTGACAATGCTATTTTTGGACAAACTGGACCAAGAGTAGGATCATTTGATGCTGGTTATGGCTCAGGCTATTTAGCTCGTATCATTGGTCATAAGAAAGCACGTGAAATTTGGTACTTATGCCGTCAGTATGACGCACAACAAGCATTGGATATGGGCTTAGTTAACACTGTTGTTCCTTATGAGCAATTAGAAGATGAGACTGTTCAATGGTGTGAGGAAATGCTAGAAAACAGCCCAACAGCTCTACGCTTCCTAAAAGCAGCTATGAATGCTGATACAGACGGATTGGCTGGTCTTCAACAATTGGCTGGAGATGCAACACTTCTTTACTACACTACTGATGAAGCTAAAGAAGGTCGCGATGCATTTAAAGAAAAGCGTCAACCAGACTTTGGTCAATTCCCACGTTTCCCGTGATTTAGAAATTTATGAGTTTCACTAAGCTGTCCTTTAAAGGGCAGCTTTTTTTAAAGAGAGATTTCCGTTTTCTTAATAAAGGAGTTGTTTTTTTATGTATCCTAATCTCTTGGTCAAACGAGCAAGTCTTACACCGAGTAGGTTAGCTATCCTATTTGAAGGCCATCAATGGACCTTTTCCCAATTACATGAGGAGGCAATAGACTTTGCCGAGAAGCTTCATGGGTTAGGTATTAACAAGGGGATGAGAATTGCCATACTTGCCTCCTCCAGTCCCCAGCTCGTGACAGTTTTACATGGCTGTATGCAATTAGGCTGTGAACTCGTTATGCTTAATGAACGTTTAACAGAGGATGAGCTGATTTATCAATTAAACGATAGTGAATCTGACGTATTATTGGTCGATCGATTAGATAGGAGCTTGATGTTTGGTAACCGTATTTCCTTTCATCAGGTTACAGAAGCCACTAACAAGCAATTTCAAATAGACTCTGAATGGCCAAGGGATAGAACTATCACTATTATGTACACTTCGGGTACAACAGGGAAGCCAAAAGGTGTTCGACAAACACTGGAGAATCATGTGATGAGTGCAACTGGATCTGCCTTAAATTTAGGTGTTCAGCCTAATGATTGCTGGTTATGTGCTATGCCTTTGTTTCATATTAGCGGGTTTTCAATTTTAATGCGCTCCGTTCTATATGGCATGACAGTTAGCCTCCATACGAAGTTTGATGCATCTAAGTCTATAGAAGAAATTTTAAATGGAACGGTTACTAGAATGTCTGTAGTAGCAGTAACGTTAGAAAGAATGTTAAGTGTGTTAGAGGAACGGAATCTAACTTTACCCGAAACATTTCAATCCATGTTAGTGGGAGGCGGTCCGGTTCCACTGAATTACCTGGAACGGGCGATTAAATGCAATATACCCGTTTTACAGACATATGGTATGACGGAAACGTCCTCTCAAACCACGACATTATCTAGTGAGGATGCTATTCGTAAGCTAGGCTCAGCAGGAAAGCCACTTTTTTTTGCGGATATACGTATTTCTGGAGATAAGGAAATAGGAGAAATCTGTATTAAAGGACCTCATGTTACAAAAGGTTATGTTGGAGCAGCTTCTTCCAAGGATCCACAAGAGGATGGGTGGCTCCATACTGGAGACATGGGCTATATAGATGACGAAGGTTATTTATATGTCGTCGACCGCAGATCAGATTTAATCATTTCTGGTGGGGAAAATATTTATCCTGCTGAGGTGGAGCAGGCCATAGTTAAGCATAATGCTGTAAAAGAAGCCGGAGTAACTGGTATCCAGGATGATAAATGGGGGCAAGTACCGATTGCCTTTGTTGTGTTAAAGAGCGAGGTTACCGAAGAAGAATTAAAATCATTTATGAAAACCCAGCTTGCTACATATAAACAGCCTGTCCGTTATTATTTTATCGAGGAGCTACCTAGAAATGCTTCCAATAAAATTTTAAGAAGAAAGCTTCATGAATATATATAAAGCCGAGAAAACAGCTTTCTTGGCTTTTTTACAGGTTATTCTTATAGTAGAAGGAGGGGAAATTTATGAGAATTCAAATTATAGGTGGATCTGGTACGGGGAAGAGTACATTAGGTGAATATTTGGCACAGCGGGAGCAAATAAAATGGATCGATACCGATTCCTATCTGTGGAAGGACAATACGTTTCTTGAAAATAATCCAATTGAAATAAGAAGGGAAATGTATGAGCGAGATATCACTTCTAATAAGTGTTATATAGTCTCGGGCTCTATTTTTTCATGGTATGCAGATGGTTTTTCCAATCGGGACCTTTTAGTATTTCTTTCTTTACCGGAGAATGAAAGAATGGACCGCTTAAGAAAAAGAGAAATTTCTCGCAAACCTACTAAACAATCGTGGCTAGACGAGCATGGGTTATATACGAATGACTTTATAGAGTGGTGTAAAACATACTTAACGGAAACCGATAAAAGTCAGGGAGGAACATATGTGGCCCAGTGCTATGAAATGGAATTATCCCAATGTCCCGTCCTCCAACTAGATAGCTCAAAAGAAGTCGAAGCGTTATACGAGGAAATTAAACAGTACTTACGTAAGCATAATAATTATTAAGAATCGGTCGGTTTCAGTCAATAATCGGTCAGTCAGGCGGTAGAATCGGTCGGTCAAATCGAATAATCGGATGGTTCCACCGAATAATCGGTCGGTTCCACCAAATAATCGGTCGGTTCACCGTTAAAACATAAAAACGCAAGAATGTGAGGGAAATCACCATTCTTGCGTTTTAGTAACAGAGAACTTTTCTAATTTAAAGCTGTTTTTAAAGTTTCCAGGTTTTTTTGCATTAACGTAAAGTAAGTTTCGTTATTTGCTATATCTTCCTTGGAAAGGACTCCTAGATTGTGGAGCACAAGGCTTTCAGCTCCAATTTCTTTTTGAATGACTTCTGTCAGTTTAGAGTTTACGTTTTGTTCAAACAGAATATACTCTACATTTTTCTCTTTAGCCATATCAATAATTTTGGTTAGCTCCTTTTGAGAGGGCTCCTGCTGAGAGTTTAAGCCAGCGATCGCTATTTGCTCTAAACCATATGTGTTTGCTAGATAACCAAATGCTGCATGAGAAACAAAAAACGTTTTAGATGATGCAGCGTGAGACATTTCTTCAAAGTCTGTATCTAATTGTTGAAGCTCGCTAACAAGTGCTTGATAGTTTTCTTCAAATAATTTCTCATTTTCAGGTGAAGCTTCTACAAGCTTGTTTTTAATTGTTAACACTAGTTCTTGGCTGATTTTTGGTGAAATCCATACATGTGGGTCGGTATCTCCGTGGTCATGACCTTCATGTCCATCCTCACTAGCTTCTGAATTCTCTTCATGACTTTCATGATCGTGCTCTTCTGTGCCTTCCTCCTCATGATGGTCATGCTCATCCTCGTTAGCTTCTAGAGCACTATCTGGCACTCCATCAATTACGGCTAACAGCTCTACATTTTCCTTAGCTAATGTCTTTTTTGCATTTTCTACAAATCCTTCTAATCCCAAACCGATGTAAAAGAATAAATCAGCGTCGGCAAGTGCCATCATATCCTTCTGAGTAGGCTCAAATGTATGCTCGTTAGCTCCTGGTGGGTAAATAGATTGAACCTTTACTTCATCTTCTCCAATACGTTCTGTGAAATATTGAAGTGGGTACACAGTTGTATATATATCTAATTGGTCTTCATTAGCAGTAGTGGCTTCTTCTTGCTTTCCACAAGCTACAATGAATAAAATAGACGATAATATGCATAATAGGATAATACGTTTCAATTTTATCAACCTTCCTAAATAGTAATGATTACGTTTTATGTACTAAGAACTTTACTAGCTTACAGTATTTTGTACAAAAAGGCAAGAAAAAATAGCCTTTGAATTATTTTTTCTTCAAAGGCCATTCTTCTGGTACTGGGTCAAATCCACCTTCATGAAATGGATGACATTTTGATATTCGTTTGACAGTTAGGTAGCTACCTTTTATAGCACCATGTTTTTCTACTGCCTCAACTCCATAGTGAGAGCATGTTGGATAGAAGCGACAGCTTGGGGGAGATAATGGTGAGATAAACTTCTGATAAAAGCGAAAAATACTTAAAAGGATTCGTTTCATATTATAATTCCGTGTCCTTCGGTTTAGGGTCAATGGTGTTTACATTTTCTTTTGTTGCCAGTTTATATAGAAAGGTAAAACCAATAATACTGAATATAATTGCGATGCCTAAGATCCAAAATACCATATTAGCTCACTCCATCTTATTGTCTTATGTTTATTGTAAGAAAATAAGTGGTATATGAAAAGAGAAAGCAACTATAATTTTAGAGGAGAGTGTCAATTTTATGTCAGCAGCATTGAATAAAGAACTAAATAACCTAGTAGCAACATTTTCAGTCATGTATACAAAACTACATAATTATCATTGGTATGTAAAAGGGCCACAATTCTTTACACTACATGCAAAGTTTGAAGAGCTATATAACGAAACTACATTAAATATGGATGAAATAGCAGAGCGCTTATTAACTTTAGGAGGAAAACCAAGTGCTACGTTAAAAGAGCATTTAGAGCTTTCTGAGGTGAAGGAAGCAACTAACAAAGAAACTGCTGATGATATGGTAGAAGGAGTAGTAAAAGACTTTGATAAAATCATGAAGTCCTTGAAAAAAGGGATGGAAGAGGCTGCTAAGGATGAGGATGATATGACAGAGGATATCCTAAATGCCATTTATCAAAAAATCGAGAAACACCAATGGATGTTAAATGCATTCTTGGGAGATTCCAATAAGTAATGGAATAAATGAATCCTAAGCCGATATT
Source organism: Psychrobacillus sp. (assembly GCA_040274765.1). GTDB lineage: Bacteria > Bacillota > Bacilli > Bacillales_A > Planococcaceae > Psychrobacillus. The sequence goes on along the minus strand of JBEMAY010000082.1, from coordinate 793 downwards.
AAGCTTGTAAAGGGGGAATTATTTTGGATATTAACTCCATCATGTCTTCTCAGCTAGCGCAGCTACAACAAACAGTTCAAATGAGTGTGATGAAAAATGCACTTAATATGGAAACTGTAGCAGCAGTGGAAATGCTAGAGAGTATGCCTCAACCTGCTACACATCCTTCTAAAGGAACCGTAGTAGACATACAAGCTTAAGAAAACATGTACCCATAATCGGGTGCATGTTTTTTTATTTTGAGAACATACTACACGAAAAGGATGTGTAATATGACAGAAGTTAAAGCTTATGTTTCGTTGAGTCAAAGGAAAGTATATTTGTATCCAGATGAATCGCCATGGGAATATGAAATAACGGCAAGGCAGGATATTATCCCAGTTTTTGAAACCTTGTTCTATCAGCTTTATCATAAAGACATGAACACCTTTTGGAGAGCACATGTGCCGATGAAGGATTATAGTAATGATTTTTCTAATGAAGAATACGACAACCGAATTAAGAAGCTATATGCTCTAATCCACGAGTTTAGTGACAGAGAATCTCAAGTATTTATTGAACAGCTTCCATTCTTTAAAGAAAGTAGGCATCTATAATGACAAAAAACGTTAATGGTAAAGGAAACGATACAACTACTTACCGTAACGCAAGCTCCCTTTTAAATCTTTCCCCACAAGATAAGGCAAAGATTAATGCTGGCCAAAATAGTCAAGAAGGCGGAAAAAACTATAAACAGCAGGAGCAGGAAAAGTGGGAAAGTTAAGACTTGGTGCATTGCCAAGTCTTTTTTCTT
>JBEMAY010000081.1:0-11707 GCA_040274765.1 Psychrobacillus sp. | reverse complement strand
CTACAATTTCACTATTTTTTATTACAGGTTTCTCTGAAATTCGACCAATTCCGAGTATTGCTACTTCCGGATGATTGATAACAGGTGTAAACCATTGTCCACCAGCAGAGCCAATATTAGAAATTGAGCATGATGCACCTTTCATCTCAGCTGGAGATAATTTACCGTCTCGAGCTTTTGTAGCTAATGAATTAATTTCGTCAGAGATTGTAAATACTGATTTACGATCTGCATTCTTAATAACAGGTACTAACAATCCTTTTTCTGTATCCGCTGCTATTCCTATGTTGTAATAATGCTTTTGGATAACTTCATTTGTATCATCATCATACGAAGTATTTAAGGCTGGGAATTCTCGCAATGTACTTACTAAAGCTTTCACTACATAAGGTAAATAAGTTAACTTGATATTTTTCTCTGCAGCTATTTCTTTGAATTTCTTGCGATGTGCAACTAGCTCAGTAACGTCCACTTCATCCATAAGCGTTACATGTGGTGCTGTATGCTTGGAATTAACCATTGCTTTTGCAATTGCCTTACGCATTGGTGAAAGCTTCTCACGAGTTTCAGGGAATTCTCCTTCTAAGCTAACTGGTGCAGAAGATTTTGTTTCTTGCGCTTTTGCTTCTTCTTTTTCTTCAACTGCAGCAGAGCTTGCCTCAACTTTTTGGTCTCCTGATAAAAATGCTTCAATATCTTCTTTTAAAATACGTCCATTTTTCCCAGTACCATTTACGTCGGCAATATTCACATCGTTTTCACGGGCAAATTTACGAACAGAAGGCATAGCAATCACACGAGTATCGCCTTTTGGCTCTGGTTTCGATTCATTAGTAGTTTCTTTTGCCTCTGTCTTAGTAGGTGGTTGTTGGTTTTTAGAAGCATCTACTGGTTCTTTGTCAACTTCCTTACCATCCTCTAAAGTAGATTGTACTTGTGCCTCCGTTTTTTCCTCACCACTGTGATCTCCTTTAAATTGAAGATCCTCATAGCCCGGTGCATCTAATTTAACTAGGACATCCCCAACTACAGCAACCGTTCCTTCGCTAACTAATACCTCTGTTACTTTTCCTTTTACAGGTGAAGGAATTTCTACGACAGCCTTATCATTTTGTACTTCGCAAAGGATATCGTCTTCATCTATTTCGTCACCGGCTTTAACAAACCATTTAACGATTTCTCCTTCATGTATACCTTCTCCAATATCTGGTAGGCGGAATTCAAATGCCAAAGTGCTCACCCTTTCTATTGTTTGTTTCTTTTAGAAATTTAATACTTTCTTTGCTGTTTCGATTATATCTTTAGAGTTTGGCAACCAAACTGTCTCTGCTTGTGAAAATGGGAATACAGTATCGGGTGCTGTTACACGAAGTACAGGAGCTTCTAAACTCAGAATTGCTCTCTCCGTAATTTCTGCTACCACGTTTGCAGCGATACCTGCTTGTTTTTGTGCTTCTTGTACAACAATCGCACGATTAGTTTTTTCTACTGAAGCGATAATTGTTTCAATATCTAGTGGTTGTACAGTACGAAGATCAACAACCTCAACTGAGTGACCTTCTTTTTCTAGTTCCTCAGCAGCCTTTAAGCTCTCCTGAACCATTGCTCCATAAGCAATAATAGTTAAATCTGTACCTTCACGCTTCACATCAGCTTTACCAAGCGGAATAGTATATTCTTCCTCTGGAACCTCGCCACGGAATGAGCGGTACAATTTCATATGCTCTAAGAAAATTACTGGATCATTATCGCGAATAGCAGATATTAATAATCCCTTTGCATCATATGGTGTGGATGGAATAACGACTTTTACTCCTGGTGTAGAAGTCATTAAAAGCTCCAAGCTATCCGCGTGCATTTCAGGCGTGTGAACTCCCCCACCAAATGGCGAACGAATTGTTACTGGTGCATTGAACGCTCCACCTGTACGGAAACGCATGCGTGATAATTGTCCACTAATGGAATCCATCACTTCATATACGAAACCAAAAAACTGAATTTCAGGAACTGGACGGAACCCTTGTAAAGAAAGACCAACTGCTAATCCACCAATACCTGACTCTGCAAGTGGTGTATCAAATACGCGGTCTTCCCCAAATTCTTTTTGTAGCCCTTCAGTGGCACGGAATACTCCGCCGTTATTACCAACGTCTTCGCCGAAGACTAACACATTTTCATCATTTTTAAGCTCAGTACGGAGAGCATCCGTAATCGCTTGAATCATCGTCATTTGTGCCATTGGTTACTTCGACTCCTTCTCTGTATAGTAAGCTAATTGCTCATCTAAGTTATATGGATTTTCTTCATACATAATATTTATTAAATCAGTTACCTTTTGTTTTGGAGCAGAATCTGCTTTTTTGATAGCATCTTTAATTTCTTCTTTTGCTCTCTCAATTACTTCTGCTTCTTTTTCTTCGTTCCAAATACCTTTGCCTTCCAAATACTTGCGGAAGCGTACTAGCGGATCTTTTTTCTCCCATTCTGAATCCGTTTCAGATGTACGGTAGCGTGTAGGATCATCACCAGCCATTGTATGAGGGCCATATCGATAACAAACCGTCTCGATTAAACTTGGTCCTTCACCTTTAACAGCACGGTCTCTAGCATCCTTCGTTGCAACATATACTGCAAGAGGATCCATACCGTCTACGACGATACTTGGTAGACCAGCTGCGATACCTTTTTGTGCAATTGTTTTTGCTGCTGTTTGTAACTCACGAGGAGTGGAAATAGCGTACTGGTTATTTTGGACGATAAACACTGCTGGTACACGGAAAGCACCTGCGAAGTTAATACCTTCGTAGAAGTCCCCTTGCGAAGAACCACCGTCTCCTGTATATGTAATAGCAATAGATTTCTTACCGCGTTTTTGCATACCTAAAGCTACTCCAGCTGCTTGAATAAATTGCGCACCTATAATAATTTGTGGTGGGAACACGTTTACACCTTCTGGAATTTGGTTACCCATAAAATGACCACGTGAAAATAAAAATGCTTGCCATAATGGTAAGCCATGCCAAACTATTTGTGGAACATCGCGATAGCCTGGTAGGATGAAATCTTCTTTTTCACATGCGAAATGGGAAGCGAGTTGGGAAGCCTCTTGCCCTGCTGTAGGTGCATAGAATCCTAAACGCCCTTGACGATTTAACGAGATAGAACGTTGATCTAATATTCTTGTGTAAACCATACGACTCATTAATTCAACTAAATCTTCTTCCGATAAATTAGGGTCTGCTTGCTCATTAACAATTTCCCCGTCTTCATTTAAAATCTGGAACATTTCAAACTTTTCTTCGATTTCATGAAGCGTTTTCATTGGGTCAAACTGGTTTTCTTTGTTTGAAGCCATAAAGCACCTCTCCTTTTTCTCTGTATTAAAATAAAGTTGCACATTGATTGGTACAATATCAATTACTTCTTAGTATACTCAAGAATAAATGGTCGGTCAATCATCTAAAACTCTACCATTTTTATATTAGAATATTAAAAACTTTTAATTCTGTACTACTCATTAATTTAAACTGTACTATATCAGTTTGAAGAACTCGTCTAATCTTTATTACACCTTTAGCACCTTTTTCAAACAGAATTTCTATACTGGTATATAAACCACCTTTTCGATATACATACCACCTCTCCTATTTTTTACACATTTTTTATTTTTATGCTCATAGAAACACCTTAAAGATATTAATAGGATAACTCTAATAATAATTCTAGTGATTCACTTTCCGTTACAACCTGACCATTATTAACCAGTTTTTATATGTTTTTACTTATGATGTTGAGCTTATCTCTCACTGAGAGGAAAGCGTCCGGTTGGTGCGGAAATCAACCTTCTGCTTTAATTTTTTTTGCATCATATAAATCAATCCTACCCTTTGTCAGAGCCTAAATATAAAAATACCCCGCAAATGTTAATTATGTTACTAACATTTGCGGGGCAGTTATTCATAAGGCTGTTTAATGTCTATTATTCTTCTTTTTGAAGTGTAGAAAAGGCCTGATCTTTTACGTCGTTTAAATGTGTAGTTAAATCATTGAACTCTTGCACTGCTTGTTGTACTGCTTCGTTTTGTTCATTGACCTGGGCAACTTGTTCTTGAATTTTAGAAACGTCCGCTTCTTCGTCTATAAGCATAGTATAGAGAGCGTCTTGTAAGCTAGCAAGAGAGTTATATTGTTCTACAAGCTTATTATAAGCATCGTACCGATTATTAAAAGCATCTTCTACCGAACGGATACTTTCTTTTTCCGATTCTTCTTTTGCATCAGAAATAATAGACTCTAAGTCGGCAACCTTCTCTTTCGCTTTCACAATCGAGTCTTTTTCTTTCTCCACCAACGTTAAACGTTCTTCTAACAGGCTAGCGGTTGCCTCTACCTGAGCACTAAGCTCATCTTTTTGGTCTTGAGTTAGTTCCATCATGCTTTTAAAGTTTTCCTGTTCCTTTAACTCTGTTTCCTTTAAGGAAGCCTGAACTTCTCTATAGCCTTCTTCTGCCTCATAAATATCAGTTAAAACATTTGATAATTTTTCCTGAGTACTTTCTCCAAAAGAACAGGCAGACAATAGTAAAAGTGACATGAAAGAAACCACAAATATTAATTTTTTCATTCCGTAACCTCCTATACCCATTTTCAACTATAATTGTTCTAGTTAGGAAATTCAACTGACTTATATACCTTTTTGTTTAGTAAAACGACATAATTCGATATAATAGAAATATGAAATTTGAAAGGACGATCAAGATGATTTTAATGTCTAACATTATTAGAGATGGACATCCTACTCTACGCAAGAAAACGGAGGAGCTTTCCTTCCCACTAACGGAGGATGAAAAAGCTCTAGCGAAAGATTTATTAGAGTACGTTATAAATAGCCAAGATGATGAAATGGTGAAAAAATACAACCTTCGTCCTGGAATTGGAATTGCTGCGCCACAAGTAAACGTTTCTAAAAGAATGTTTGCTTTGCATCTAAACGATGAGAACGATCAAGAAGTTAGCTTTGTCGCAGTTAATCCGAAAATTATTAGCCATTCAGTTGAAAAAACATATATAGCCTCTGGAGAAGGCTGTCTATCTGTAGACGAAGTTATTGAGGGGTATGTTCCGCGATATGCTCGCATTACAGCAACTGGCTTTTATCCTGATGGAACTCCATTTAAAAAACGCCTAAAGGGTCTGGCTGCTATTGCCTTCCAACATGAGTTAGATCACTTAAATGGAATTATGTTTTATGATCATATCAATCCACAAAATCCCTATGCTGAAATAGCGGATGCATTTCCTTATGAACGTAAATAATAAATAGAGGAAGAGGCATAACTCTTCTCATAAATAATAAGCCTCGAAAATTTTACGCTTAGTACAATTTTCGAGGCTTTTCTATTCCTGTATATTTATTTTTCCCTTACTTCAAATACATCTCTATCCTATATAACTAACAGCTGAAGGAAAGAGTTTCTTTCCGCCTTCATTTTATATCCGATAATCTCGGCATAGCAGATAAAGCCCCAAAGTTTGTGGCACAAATAGACCCAAGTTTATTACCAAAAGCTATGTATCTAATCCACTCGTCCCTTGTCTCAGGCTGCCCTTCCGACTGGATTTTAGATAAAATTCCTGCCATAAATGCATCCCCAGCACCCGTAGTATCAACAGCTAGGACCTTTTCTGCTGGGATATGGACAAGTTCACCCTCTATCATGGCATAAGTCCCTTCTGCCCCAACTGTAACGAGGATGATGGAAATATTATATTTAGCTAGTTTTTTTAGTCCCTCTCTCTGCGTATTAGCTTGAGTTAAAAAGAAAAGTTCTTCCTCAGTTATTTTAAAAATATCCACGTCATGAAGAAACGAACAAATTGTCTCTCTACACTGTTGCTCACTCTTCCAACGTAAGGGACGAATATTAGCATCAAATGAAATAAGGGCGCTAGATTTCTTCACTTCATCTACTATTTTTCTAGTAGTTTTTCTGGCGATTGTATGAAATAATGTCCCTGAGCAAAAATGGAATGCACTTGCTTGATTAAAAGCATTCAAATCTATTCTATTAAAATCTACCTGTAAGTCTGGGGTATCATCTAAATAAGTATGAAAATGGCGATCGTTATCTTCTGTTAAGTGTACATAAACACCACTTATAGATTTTTCTGGGTCGACTTGGATAAAAGAAAGATCTACTCCTTCTGCCTCTAACTCCCTTTTTACAAATTTAGAGGTTTCATCTTCTCCAATAATCGTTATAAAAGAGGATGACGAGCCTAGTCTGCCAATGCCTGCCGCTACATTGACAGTGGCTCCCCCTAAAAATTTTTTAAAACTCTTATTTGACTGATCCTTTGAAATGTAGTCCACAAAGGCATCGCCATATACTAATACGTACTTATTATTTTGCTCTATCATGTGATACTCCTTTAAATTAACTTTAATTGCTTCATTGCATTTACTAGACCATTTTCTGATACATGATCTGTTACGATCGTTGCGTATTTTTTAAGCTCATCTACAGCATTTCCCATGGCTACACCTGTACCTACGAACTTCAGCATTTCAACATCATTTAATCCGTCCCCGAATGCAACAGCATTTTGACGAGTTTCTCCTAAGTATTCTAAAAGTATCTCAATTCCAACAGCTTTAGACATACCTTTAGGGAGCACATCACAAGATACTCTGTGCCATCTTACAAAGGACAAGTTAGGAAATGCATGTTCATACTCCTCTTGTACATCTTTTTCACAAAAGACAAGCGCCTGATGAATATCATTATTTAAATAAAAGTTTTCTGCCTGTCTAGGAAAACCAACCTTTAAAGTGGAAATACTTTCAATCACATCTTGATGATCGGGGACATTTGAAACCATCTCGTGGCTGTCCATATATACTAAAGGCTGGTCTTTCAAAGCAGCAAACTCCGAAAGTTTTTTTAGCTCATCCTTGTCTATCACACCTTTATGTATGGTTTTACCTTCAAATTGTACAATTTGTCCGTTATAACTTATATAGGAATCAATTTCCAACTGATCTACGATAGCCTTAGCTAAAAATGGTGCTCTCCCCGTGGCGATTACTGTAATGTGCCCATTATCTCTTGCTTGTTTAAAGGCCTCTTTTACTCCGTCAGGAATATTTTTCTCTAAATCTAGAATGGTTCCATCTATATCAAAAATTAATACTTTTCTTTCCATTATTTTATCCTCACTTTTCAAGTTAAATTATTTGACTTTTCTGTTAAAATCCTTTACAAAATCAACAAATTCATATATAATACGTCATAAGGAGTGGATTGCCATGTTGAAACGCTTAAAAAGAAAACTGTTGCGGCGACTCGGCGGAATGCTCAGAAACAAAACTATTGCTTAAGTCAAATGTCTTGCCCTTCAAAAATTGGAGGGCTTTTCTTTATTTTAAATAAGTAGCGTGATAATATAAAGAGAATTGATTTATTTTGAACGTGAAAAAGGAGAGTATAAAAATGATTTATAAAGTTTATTATCAAGAAAACGCACTAGAGGTACCAGTTCGCGAAAACACAAAAAGCTTATACGTAGAGGCTGATTCAGAGCGTGAGGTTCGTTCACTTCTTATAGACCGCAAGTATAATATTGAGCTTATCCAGCTGCTTGAAGGTAACCACTTGGAATACGAACAAGCAAGCCCAAATTTCAAAGTAGAAGAGCTGTAATTCATGAAATTTGTAAAAAATGACCAAACTGCTGTTTTCGCCCTCGGCGGACTAGGTGAAATCGGCAAAAATACGTATGGTGTTCAATTCCAAGATGAAATTATTCTTATTGATGCTGGTATTAAATTCCCGGAAGATGATCTTCTAGGAATTGACTATGTGATCCCAGACTATACTTATTTAGTCAAAAACGTGGACAAGATTAAAGGTCTGTTTATAACACACGGACATGAAGATCATATTGGTGGTATCCCTTACTTACTTAAGCAACTTAATGTGCCAGTATACGGAAGCAAGCTAGCACTTGGATTGCTACGAAATAAATTAGAAGAACATGGCTTACTTCGTCAAACCAAAATGAATGTAATAGAAGAAGACGATGTTATTAAGTTTAGAAAAACGGCTGTAAGCTTTTTTAGAACTACGCATAGTATACCTGATGCTTTTGGAATTGTGGTAAAAACTCCACCTGGTAATATTGTGCATACAGGAGATTTCAAATTTGACTTTACCCCTGTGGGAGAGCCTGCTAACTTAACTAAAATGGCAGAAATCGGTCGAGATGGCGTACTTTGTCTTCTTTCAGATAGTACTAATGCAGAAGTTCCTAATTTCACGATGTCCGAACGAAAAGTTGGAGAAAGTATGGATTCCATTTTCCGAAAAGTAAATGGCCGTATTATTTTTGCAACCTTTGCTTCGAATATCCACAGACTTCAACAAGTAATAGACGCAGCCATTCATCACAATCGTAAAATTGCTGTCTTTGGAAGAAGTATGGACAATAATATTACAATCGGACGAGAGCTAGGCTACATTACGGCTCCTAAAGAAATGTTCATTGATACAAGCGCTTTAAATCGTTTACCTGCTAACGAAGTATTAATTCTTTGTACAGGTAGTCAAGGGGAGCCAATGGCAGCTCTTTCCCGAATTGCTAACGGTACTCACCGACAAATACAGATTCAACCAGGAGACACAGTAGTATTCTCCTCTTCTCCAATTCCAGGTAACAGAGCTAGCGTTAATAGAACGATTAACCTATTGTTCCGGGCTGGTGCCGAAGTAATTCATGGTTCATTGAACAATGTTCATACATCGGGACATGGCTCTCAGGAAGAACAAAAGCTAATGCTTCGTTTGATGAAGCCTAAATTCTTTATGCCAATCCATGGAGAATTCCGAATGTTGAAAATTCATACTGAGTTAGCTGCAGATTGCGATGTTCCTATTGAAAATACTTTCATAATGGAAAATGGCCAAGTGTTAGCTTTAAGTTCCAACGAAGCGCATATAGCAGGACGCATCCCATCTGGAGACGTTTATATCGATGGTAGCGGAATTGGTGATATAGGTAATATCGTATTGAGAGATCGCCGAATTCTATCTGAAGAAGGCCTAGTTATAGTAGTTGTTAGTGCGGATATGGAAAGAAAGAAAATCGTTTCTGGTCCAGATATTATTTCTAGAGGTTTCGTATATATGCGGGAATCTGGCACAATGATTAATGAAGCACAACAAATGCTAAATAAGCATTTAAGATTTACCATTCAAGACAAAGCAATAGAATGGTCAGAATTAAAAAATGAAATTACAGATGTTTTAAGCCCTTATTTATATGAAAAGACTAAACGCCGTCCAATGATTTTACCAATCATTATGGAAGTGTAAATAATATAAACAAATCTAGTGTTTTTCTACTAAATATCCCTGACTGCAGTCAATCACGAGGTTTTCGTGTTTGATTGCAGTCTTTTATATTTAATAGAATTTAATCAATTACACATTCATTTTTTTATAGAACAACATGAACGATTAATAGAAAATAATGAGATTTATCTTCCATATTCGTCTTTCGGTAGGAAGCTTCTTCTATGAGTAAAGAAGAAGTTGTTAGCAATTTTCATAAAAATACAAAATAATTTTAATATTTGATATAATCAGTATTAAATAGCAGTAAATAACTAGGGAGGATTTTGGAATGAAACAATTATCAGAAGGTATTGAGATCAACAAAGAAATCACTATCCATGCTCCAATTGATTTAGTTTGGTATGCTTGGACAATCTCAGAACGAGTTTCTGAATGGTTTGCTTCTGAAGCAATCATTAATCCTAAAGTTGGTGGAGCATATGAGCTTTATTTCATACCCGGGAATAAAACTGGTATGAATACTAAAGGCTGCAAGATAACTAACCTAGATGAACAGAGTGAGCTACACTTTACTTGGAAAGGGCCAGACCAATTTGCAAGTGTTATGAACGATGAGAATTCCCTAACGCTTGTAAAGGTAGTTTTTTTGAATTTGGATAATAATATTACTAAAATTTCATTACACCACTTTGGTTTTGGTACTCATGAAAATTGGTCAGAGGCTATTAAATGGCATGATATGGCATGGTCTGGTGTATTAAGTAGTCTTAAATCTGCACTTGAAAAAGGAGAAGGAAACCTTTGCTGTAAGCCTTAAACAAATGACTTACGTCTATTTCTGAAAGAAATAGATATTTTTTTATTATATGTTCTATCTGGAAGTAGCTTCTACTAATCCGCACATAATACCAGACCTTATGCGCTCATAAATAAAACACATAAACAGAAAATCACACCATCATAAGGGCTTTGAACCTGCTTCCAATCAGCTATAAACTAACCAACCTTTTCCGACTTAGGCGCTTCAGTATCTCCTGCACTCGCCACCTTGGTCATTCCCCTATCATCCTAATATGGATAACAAAAAAAGAACATCCAGAATGGACGTCCTTAAATTAATTTATTAAATATTTTTATTAGCAAAGATTTGGTGGAATATCAACATTATTACTTTTAAGTACCGCAGGTGGTGTATCATGAATATATGAAGGAGCTGGATTAAGTTGTGGTTTATCACCAAACGGAACAGGATATCCAACATAATTAAACGTTCCTAAACCATCCATACTCGTACCTGAGGCCCATCTTCCTTCTGAACTTTTATTACCTCGAGAGAAATTAAACAGAGTATAAGAAACTTCCCGTTTTTCTAACTCCATTGGAAAAGTGCTCGGCACCACAATATTCTCTTTTGCTTCTAACTCTTTTATAGCTGCAATCCACTGATTTTGATGCATGGTATCTCGAGCTATTAGCCAAGAGAGCATGTCTTTTACGCCTCTATCACTTGTTGCTTCATATAAACGAACAGCCTGTAATCTACCTTGAGATTCAGCATTTAAATTGGCTCTAAAATCGGCTAATAAGTTACCACTAGCAATTATATAGTCAGCAGTCCACCTGTTACCCACACTATCCGCTGGCATTGCTCCTAGACCTGAAACAATCGCATGTTGAGGATTCATACCACCAAGGATAGCTCCAATTACAGGATCTTTTGCTGCTTCCTCAAGATCACCAACAGGCGCCCCTTCCAAAAGCCTAGCAATCATTGTTGCTAACATCTCTATGTGGGCTAATTCCTCTGTCCCAGTATCCATCAATAAATCTTTATACTTACCGTCTCCCCTTACACTCCAACCTTGAAAAAGATATTGAAGAGCAACAGATATTTCTCCAAATTGCCCCCCTAGTACTTCTTGCAATTGTTTAGCGAATAACGGATCTGGTCTATCTGGTTTAGCCATATATTGTAGTTCCTTAATATGATAGAACAATTCTTTGCCTCCTAATCGTAGTACCTTACCATATTCCTTTGTTTGGAAAAGTGCTACTTTAGGAAGGGACCGACCTAGCAATCCTCCTACCAGTTTATATAGCAGATTTTCTTTTGTAAAACGGTGATACTTTATGCGCTTAGTCATCCTCCAAACTTCCGTATTAAATAAATTAACGATAAATTATTTTCCGTTCTACATTCGATTAAAAGGTATTTCTTAATTAGGTGTAGAAAAATAGGTTCTACGTCAAATGTTGGGGTGAAGTAAAAATTTCCTTCACCTTAACCAACATGATTCCCAATCTTTTTATACTTGTGAGTTAGTAATATTTTAGCGCGGAATCGCAAGAAA